>NZ_JAHXBG010000006.1:0-300000 GCF_020103725.1 Hyalangium gracile
GTGCTGGTGCGTCACCTCGGGGGACAGTGGATTCCACGCAAGAAGCTGGAAGAGGCACAGGTGCGCGTGGGCCCGCGCGTGTGGCTGCCATTCGCGCGCGCCCACCGGTCCATGCGCTCGGCGCAGGCCCTGGTGGACTACTCCCTCACCCAGCTCTACCGGGTCGCCGAGCGGCTCCGGGGCTGAACGAGCCCTCCGGCACTACCTCTCCACCCGCACGCCCTTCCAGAAGGCCACGTGATCGCGGATGTGACGGGCCGCCTCCTTGGGCTCCGGGTAGCACCAGGCCGCGTCCTTGTTCACCTGCCCGTCCACCACCACGTCGTAGTAGCTGGCCACGCCCTTCCAGGCGCAGGTGGTGTGCGTGGGACTCGCACGCAGGCGCTCGCGCTGCACGGACTCTGGGGGAAAGTAGACATTGCCCTCGACCAGCTCATAGCGCTGGCTCTCCGCCAGCACGATGCCGTTCCACGTTGCTTTGGCCATGGGACTCCTCTCCTGAGGCTCGTTCTGCTCGGGGGCCACGTACAGCGCCAGCCCTGGCTGCCTGCTCTGTCGACTGGCGTAGGCCTGCTCCCCAGGACGGCAAGCCGGACTCCGACAGAGGCCTGGTGTCTCGCTCCCCCAGGAGGCACCTGTCCTTCAGAGCAATTGTCTCCTGCCGAAAAGGGCGCTCTCGGCTGAAAGGGACCAGGGCAGCCACGCTGTTACCGTCGAGTCACCGATGGATACCCACTCGTCCGGCCCGGTCACGAAGATGCTCCCAGATCCTCCGCCAGAGGGCGCGTCAGGTGGCTCCGTGAGTGAAGCCTTCCGCCAGCTCGCCGAGAGCATTCCCCAGCTCGTGTGGACCACGCGCCCGGACGGCTTCCACGACTACTACAACCGGCGTTGGTACGAGTACACCGGCCTCTCCCCGGGCCAGTCCCACGGCGAGGGCTGGCAGGGCCCCTTCCACCCGGAGGACATGCCGGAGACGCTGCGGCGCTGGCACCACTCGCTGCGCACCGGCGAGCTCTACGAGACGGAGTACCGCTGCCGCCGCCATGATGGCGTCTACCGCTGGTTCCTCGGCCGGGCCCACCCGGTGCGCGACGACACCGGCCGCATCGTCAAGTGGTTCGGCACCTGCACGGACATCGATGACCAGAAGCGGGCCGCCGAGTCCATGAGCTTCCTGGCCGCGGCGGGCTCCCTGCTGGCCTCCTCGTCGCTGGACTATGAGGCCACGCTCTCCGCCCTCACGCGGCTGGTAGTGCCTCGCCTCGCAGACTGGTGCGCCATCGAGATCGTCAACGACGATGGCACCACGCGCCAGCTCGGCGTGGCCCATGTCGACCCAGCCAAGGTGCGCTACGCCGAGGAGCTGCGCCAGCGCTACCCACCGCGCCCGGAGGATCCCCGCGGAGTGCTCGAGGTCATCCGCACCGGCCGGCCGGAGTTCCTCCCGGACATCCCCGACGAGCTCCTGGTCGCGGGCTCGCGGGACGCCGAGCACCTGCGCATCGCTCGCGAGCTGGGGCTGCGCTCGGCCATGGTGCTGCCGCTCACCGCCCGGGGGCGCACCCTGGGGGCGCTCACGCTCGTCACCGCCGAGTCCCGGCGGCGCTTCACCTCCGAGGACTTCGCCCTCGCCGAGCAGCTCGCCCACCGCGCCGCCATGGCGGTGGACAATGCCCGGCTCTACCGCGAGTCCGTGCACGCCGGGGAGCGCTTCCGCTCGCTCGTCACCGCCACCGCCCAGGCGGTGTGGGTGACGCGGCCGGATGGCTCCATCGTGGAGGAATCGCCCTCCTGGCGCGCCTTCACCGGACAGACCCACGAGGAGTGGAAGGGCACCGGCTGGCTCAGCGCCATCCACCCCGAGGATCGCGAGTCCGCCCGGCGCGCGTGGACGGACGCCGTGGCGCGGGGGCGCTCCTACGAGACCGAGTACCGCCTGCGCCGGGCAGACGGTGGCTACAGCATCACGCTGGCGCGAGCGGTGCCCGTGCGCAACGCCGACGGCACCGTGCGCGAGTGGGTGGGCATCAACATCGATCTCACCGCGCAGCGCGAGGCCGAGTCCGCCGCCCGGAGCCTCCAGCTCGAGCAGCGCGCCCGGCGCCACGAGGCCCTGCGCGCGGACGTGAGCGCCGCGCTCGCCAGGCCGGGCCCCCAGGCCCAGATGCTCCAGACGGCGTGCGAGGCCGTGGTGCGACACCTGGACATGGCCTTCTCGCGGGTGTGGCTGCTCGACCGGGACAGCGCCGAGCTGCGCCTGTGGGCCAGCGCCGGGCGCGGCACCCAGCCGCCGGGAGAGCACGCCCGCATCCCCCTGGGCCAGTCGAAGGTCGGGCGCATCGCGCGGGAGCGCCGCCCGTACGCGACCAACGCGCTGCGCAAGGAGCCCGCGGCGAGCGCTCCCGAGTGGGTGCTCCGGGAGGGGCTGGTGTCGTTCGCCGGCTACCCGCTGGTGCTGGGCGAGCAGCTGGTGGGTGTGTTCGCCGTCTATGGCACGGAGCCCCTGGTTCACGAGACGCTCGACGTGCTCGCGGCGGTGGCCGAGATCATCACCCAGGGCGTGGAGCGCCGCCGCGCCGAGGAGTCCCTGCGGATGCACGCCCAGGAGCTGGCCCGCTCCAACGAGGAGCTCCAGCAGTTCGCCTACGTGGCCTCGCATGATTTGCAGGAGCCGCTGCGCATGGTGGCCAGCTACACCCAGCTGCTGGCGCGGCGCTACCGGGGCAAGCTGGACTCGGACGCGGACGAGTTCATCGGCTACGCGGTGGAGGGGGTGAACCGGATGCAGCGGCTCATCCAGGATCTGCTGGCCTACTCGCGCGTGGGCACCCGAGGCCGCGAGCTCAGCCCCTGCGATGCCGGCCAGGCGCTCCAGCGCGCGGTGGACAACGTGCGCGCCACGCTCGAGGAGACGCGCGGCGAGCTGACGGTGGCCCCGCTGCCCCGGGTGCTGGCGGATGAGACGCAGCTGGCCCAGCTCTTCCAGAACCTGCTCAGCAACGCGCTCAAGTTCCACGGCCAGGCCCCACCCAAGGTGGAGGTGTCAGCCCAGCCCCAGGGCCCGGACTGGTGGCGCTTCACGGTGAAGGACGAGGGGCTCGGCATCGATTCGCAGTACTTCGACCGCATCTTCATCATCTTCCAGCGCCTGCATGGCCGCGAGGAGTACCCTGGCACCGGCATCGGGCTGGCCATCTGCAAGAAGATCGTCGAGCGCCACGGAGGGCGCATCGGCGTGGAGTCCCGGCCCGGCGCGGGCTCCACGTTCTGGTTTACCCTGCCGGCGGCCCCCATGGCCGGCGCCAACCCCAAGGACTCCCAGGAATGACGTTCGAAGAGCATGGCAGGCCCATCGAGATCCTCCTGGTGGAGGACAACCCGGGCGACGTGAGGTTGACCATCGAGGCCCTCAAGGAGGGCAAGGTCCGCAACAACCTCTCCGTCGCGAAGGATGGGGTGGAGGCGCTGGCCTTCCTGCGGCGCCAGGGGAACTTCTCCAACGCCACGCGGCCGGACCTGGTCCTGTTGGACTTGAACCTGCCGCGCAAGGACGGGCGCGAGGTGCTGGCCGAGATCAAGGAGGATCCGATGCTGCGGCGCATCCCCGTGGTGGTGCTCACCACCTCGAAGGCCGAGGAGGACATCCTCCGCACCTATGATTTGCACGCCAACTGCTACATCACCAAGCCGGTGGACCTGGAGCAGTTCATCTCCGTGGTGCGCTCCATCGATGACTTCTGGCTCGCGGTGGTGCGGCTCCCCCCGAAAGCTTGAGCGCCATGGCTCCGCAAGAACAGCCCCTGCGTCTGCTGGTGGTGGAGGACAACCCCGCCGACGCCCGGCTCATCCAGGAAGAGTTGAGGGAGGTGCCCTCCGTGCGCATCGAGATGCTGCACGTGATGCGCCTGGCGGAGGCGGAGCGGGTGGCCCTCGAGTCGAAGCTGGATGCGGTGCTGTTGGACCTCTCCCTGCCGGACGGGCACGGGCTGGCAAACATCTCTCGGCTGCTGCAGGCCGCGCCGGCGGTGCCGCTGGTGGTGCTCACGGGCACGGATGACGAGCAGCTCGCGGTGCAGGCGGTGCACCAGGGCGCCCAGGACTACCTGGTGAAGGGCCAGGTGACGGGCCAGCTGCTGGTGCGCGCGCTGCGCTATGCCATCGAGCGCAAGCGGGTGGAGGAGGGGCTCAAGCGCGAGGAGGCCCAGCGCCAGACGGCGCTCTTCCGCGAGCAGTTCCTGGCCGTGCTGGGGCATGACCTGCGCAACCCGCTCAATGCCATCTCCGGCAACGCGGGGCTGCTGCTGCGCTACGGCGGGCTGACCGAGCCCCAGCGCAAGGCCATCAACCGCATCTCCATCTCCTCGGACCGCATGGCCCGGATGATCAACGATCTGCTGGACTTCACGCGGGCGCGGCTGGGCGGCGGCTACCCGGTGAACCGGGCGCGGATGAACGTGCACGACGTGCTGCGCCAGGTGGTGGAGGAGCTGGAGGTGGCGCACCCGCAGCGGCGCCTGGAGCTGGACGTGTCGGGCAACGGGTGGGGCGACTGGGACGCGGACCGCATCGCCCAGGCCGCCTCCAATCTGGTGGGCAACGCGGTGCAGTACTCGCCCGAGGACAGCCCGGTGGGCGTGTCCGCCCGGGACGAGGGCGAGGGCATCTGCGTGCAGGTGCACAACCAGGGACTGCCCATCCCCGCGGAGCGGCTGCCCCAGATCTTCGATCCGTTCGTGCGCGGCGTGGACAGCAAGCGCGGCGCGGCCCGCACGGGCCTGGGACTGGGGCTCTACATCACCCACGAGATCGTCCGCGCCCACGGGGGCACGCTGCGCGTGACGTCCACCGAGGCGGACGGCACGCGCTTCTCGATGAGCCTGCCGCGCTACGCGACGACCGCCTGAGGCAGCGCCTCGGCCAGGTGCTCCTTGCTCCACTTCACGCCCAGCTGCGCCCGGTAGTCCACGAGGCGGCGCGCGGCAGGAGCCCGTATACCCGGCAGGCGGGCAGGCGGGACGCGGGCAGGAGACCGGACACGCCCGCGGATCATCCCCATCCTTCGCGTGTCGGGGCCATGACGGCCCATGGTTTCTCGAAGCGAGGTCCAATCATGCTCGTCGTCTGGTCCATGGTGCTGGGTATCCTTCTCTTCCTCGGCCTGGTGGTGGTCACCCTCCTGCTGGGGGCGGGTGGGCGCGAGCGGGAGAAGGAGTTGCTCATGCGTGCCGAGCTGGAGCGGCGCGCGGGACTGGGGGGAGACGTCACCACCGACACGCCTCATCCCATCCACGACCGCTACCTCGAGGCCTGAGGGCTCGGGGCCGCTCAGCGCTTCGGCGGGCTGTAGTAGCGCCTGAGCCAGCGGCTCAGGCCATCCAGGCCCGGGAAGAGCACGCGCTCCGTCACGTTCGCCTGGTCCAGCTTGTCCCGGACCTCCCACTTGAGCGAGGCCGGGACGATGAGCCGGCGCACGCCCTTCTTCTGGCTCTCCAGGAAGGTGTCCAGCCGGTGCAGCGGGCCGTTCATCACCGAGAAGAGCGCGAACTGGTTCACGATGCGCTCGTCCAGGGACGGCGGCTCGAAGAAGAGCACGAAGGGGTGCTTCGTCAGCCGGTCGAAGGCCGGCAGATCCGTGGCCACCGCCGCGAGCATCTCCGCGGTGAAGACGTCCGCGCCCTCCTCGCGCAGCTGGGCCTGGAGGGGCTTCGGCAGCAGCCGGTTCGTCTCGTGGTAGTCCACGCACCACACCGCCCCATCCACGTCGTACTGCTCCGGGTGCTCCGTCAGGAAGTGGAGCGCGACGTAGGGGCTGAACGTCCAGTCCAGCAGCCGCGTGGGCAGCCCGTGGTGTTGCGCCAGCGCCAGCCAGTCCCAGACCGTCTCGCAGGGCCGGCTGCCTCCGCGCGCGTACTTGCGGAAGGCGCGCAGCAGATCCCTCTCGTGAGCGGCGAAGGCCCCCTCGTGGCGGTTGAGCGAGGTGGAGAGGTCATGCGCGGACGCGGGCACGCCGCGGAAGGCGATGCTCGGGCGGAAGCGGCTGATCTGCTCGTTCCACGAGCCCGAGAAGAGCGCCTCCTGCAGCTCGATCCAGCTCTCGACGCGTTGTTCGTTCACACCGGTTCCAGCACGGCCCACCGCGGGTCCGTGGCTGTGCCACCAGTATTCACCCACACGCGGCTACCACAGCGTTGGATGCGCGGGATGCGTGGGCCAGCCCACAGTGGCGGCACCCGGGCGTACACCACTCCACAGGCGGCGAGCGCCGAGCGTGTGGCAGCGCACAGGCCCCAGGGCTCAGGCCACCTGGCAGGTGCTCGCCTTGGAGGGCGAGGTTCCCCGCGGGTGGGTGAGGGCACGGAGGATGCGCAGCAGCTCCGACGGAGAGAACGGCTTGCGCAGCAGGCACACCGCTCCCTCGAAGCTGGGCAGCTCCAGGTCCACGCCCGTGGTGAGCACCACGGGCAGGTCCGCCAGCTCGCGCTGATTGTGGAGCAGCCGGATCAAATCCCTGCCCTGGATGTCGGGCAGCACCCAGTCCAGCAGCAGCACATCCACCCGGGGCTCGGTGAAGAAGGCGCGCAGTGCCTCGAAGGCGGTGGGGCAGGGCACCACGCGGTAGCCCGCCTGCTCCAGGAGCTCCGTCACCGTCTCGCGCACGTCGCCATCATCTTCAGCCAGGACGACCACGGGGCGCGACATGCGGGGGCTCACCTCATTCACGGACACGGAGGGCTCACGCAGGGCCGAGGTCCGATGCTCGTGCCTGCCGACGCACTACAACCTCCGTGTCTCCTGGCCGCGTTCCCTCACTTCGGGGGCGGCTGTTGCTCGCCTGCCCGCTGGGGGCAGGCAGGCGTTCAGGGTCGGCCGGGATCGGCCGGCTGGTTGAAGGCGTAGGAGTCCGCTCCAGGGGCCTTGTCCTGCTGGAACAGGGGGCACTTGGCGCAGGTGAAGCTCTCCCAGTCCTCGTGCACGGCGACATCCACGCAGGCGCTGTAGTGCCGGCAGTGGACGTTGCGGTGCTCCTCGATGCGGAACTGCTCCGCCCGCCGAGGAAGGCGGAAGGAAGTGGGACGCGGCTGAGCGCAGGGCATGTTCGGTAACTCGCGTTTCGGTTGGATCCCCTCGGTTGCACACGGACCAACGACTGGTGCGTCGCGTCATTCCCGAGGAGGTACGTCTCTCTCAACCGGCCAGTTCCGCCCAACCTTCCGGAGGGGAGGCCCTAGGAACGGGGCTTCGCGCCCGCTCGCCGCGCGGCGTCCGCGTACACCTCGTACGGCTGGGCGCCGACCACCCGGAGGTTGCCCACGAAGACGGTGGGGATGCCGCTGACACCCAGCGAGTTGCCCTCGGCCCGCAGCGCATCCACCCGCGCCTGGTACTCCGGAGCGTCCATGGCGGCGAGCGCCTGCCTGGCCGGCAGCCCTGCCTGCTCCGCGACCCGGCCGATCACCTCTTCATCCTCGAGGTTCTCGCCCCGGTGCCAGTAGGCCTCCATGGCCGCCTCGCGGAAGGCGTGCAGCTTGCCCTGGTCGCGCGCCCACTCGGCCAGCGCGATGGCGCGCCGCGTGTTGTTCATCAGCTCGCGCCGCCGCATGGTGGTGATGCCGAACATGCGGGCCACCTGCTCCACGCGGGCCACCATGGCGTCGTAGCGGCCCGGGAAGAGCTTCTCCGCGAGGATGCCGCCCTTGGGCGTCTCCGGGCGAAGCTCGAAGCCCCGCCAGTCCAGCTCCACGTCATACTCTGCTTGCAGCCTGACCAGGCTGCTCTGCTCCGCGATGAAGCAGAAGGGTCAGACGAAGTCCGAGTACAGCCGGATGGGTACGGGCATGGGGGCCCTCCTTGGCGGCTCCCTCTTATCCTCGTTACGCGGGCGTTGCCAACCCTGCTCGTCGAGCAGCCGGGCAATGCGCACATTCCTTCACCCGGAGCGCGCTTTTGCGGAAGATGCGCCCGTGTTCACGCCTGCCCGATCGCGTCCGACTCCCGCTCGCAGCCCCCTGGCGCTGCTGGCCCTGTGCGTCCTGTTCGCCCTGAGCGGTTGTACCGCCTTCAGCCGCGCCGTGAAGGAGGGTGACCAGCTCACCTCCGAGCGCAAGTGGGCCGAGGCCGAGGCCGCCTACCTGCGCGCGCTCGCCGTGGACCCCGAGGCCTCCGAAGTCACCGTGAAGCTGCGCGCCATGCGCAAGGACTGGAGCCAGGAGGTGTACGCGGAGGCCGAGCGCATCCACGGCACCGGAGACCTGCCCGCCGCCCAGAAGCTGCTCGTCCGGGCCCTGGAGCTGGACGGGGAGAACGAGCCCGCGCGAGCGCTGCTGACACGGACATTGGATGCGCGCGTGGAGGCGGCGCAGAAGGCCTTGAAGGAGGAGCGCCTGCAGGATGCGCGGGCCGAGTTCGACGCGGTGCTCGCCGTGTCGCCGGACCACCCGGCGGCGCGCAAGGGCGTGGACCAGGTGCAGGTGGCGTGGGCCAGGCGCTGGTTCAAGACGGGGCAGCAGCTCGAGGAGGGCGGCAAGCTGGGCAACGCGCTGCTGGCGTACCTGCGCGCCGATCAGGAGCGGGTGGGCGCCACGGCGGCCCGGGAGCGGGCCGAGGCGGTGCGCCAGAAGCTGCGCGACGACGTGGCCTTCCTGGTGGTGACGACGCCGGTGGAGGACAAGGCGCAGTCGCCGGACGTGGTGCAGCGGCTGGGCGCCGGGCGTCTGGCGTCCATGCTGCCCAAGGAGCTGCCCATCCGCGTGGTGACGGATGCCCCCGAGTCCAAGGTGGGCGTGAAGCTGGACCTGACGCTGGAGCGCGTGCTGCCCCTCAAGGCGGTGGAGCAGTCCCAGCGCAGCCACCGGTACCTGGCCGGCAACCGCTCCGTGCCCAACCCGCGCCGCCGTCAGTACGAGGATCGGCTGCTGCAGGCCGAGCGCACGATGGAGGAGGTGGAGCGCAAGCAGGCCGGGGCGCTGCGCGAGTATCTGCGCCGGCAGGCGGAGCTGAACACGGTGCGCCAGACGGCCGAGCGCTGCCGGGAGCGCGAGCGCAAGGTGTGCCTGGAGCTCATCCAGCGGTGCGGCGAGGCGGCCAGCGACCTGGAGAAGCCCGGCCAGGTGCCCGAGGAGTGCAACCCGGCGGGCTGCGCGACGCGGCAGTGCGGCCAGGAGGAGCAGCTGCTGGCCTCGAACGCCGCGGTGGTGCTGCAGCTGGAGAAGCAGCTGGATGGGATGCTCGAGCAGGCGGAGTCGCAGCGGCGCGAGGTCACCCGCTCCAGGGACCTCGTGTTCCGCGAGCCGATGACGGTGGACGAGCCGATGTACTCGGACTTCGTCTACGACGTGGAGCTGCACCGGCTGACCGTGAAGGCCACCGTCACCTCGGTGCTGAGGGACCTGCTGGCGGCGCAGGCGGCGCCGGCCCCGGTGACGCAGGACTATGACGTGGCGCACGAGGACTTCAGCCACAAGGGCTATGACCGGTACGGCGTGCTGGCGGACCCGGTGCAGCTGCGCACCGAGCTGGAGCTGCGCGTGGACGTGGGCGACAAGGCGATGGGAGACCTGGCCCGGCGCGTGATGGAGCGCTTCGACGTGTACCGCCAGAAGCGGCTGGAGGACGCGCGGCGCGGCATGGTGCGGCCCGGCGCCGAGGACGTGGTGGAGACGGCGGTGCGCGTGCTGCTGCTGACCGCGGACAAGCCCCCCGCGGACATCCTCCAGCCGGTGGCGCAGGCGCGTGGCCTGCAACGCCCGGAGGCCATCTTCGGCAAGTAAATCCGGGCTGTCGGCTCCAGGGGGCGGGTGACGGAGCACGTTGGATGCGTCAGGCCCTACTTGTAGAGTCACAGACCTGCTAGGTTGGGCGTCCCACGCAGGAGGGACGCCTGAATGGTCGTACACGCGGAGAACTTCCAGGTCGCCCCCGAGGCGCTGCTGCCCGGGACCGAGGTGAACGGCTGGCGCGTCCGGGAGCGGCTGGGAGCGGGAGGCTTCGGCGCCGCCTACCAGGTGGAGTCCGTGCTCCGACCCGGTGAGTTCTATGCTCTCAAGATGGCTCGGAGCCTGGTGGACGAGCGGACCGGGCGGGAGGTTGCCCTGCTGCTGACGCGGGCGGTCCACCCCCACGTGGTGCGGCTGCACGCCTTCGGGCGCTGGCCCCACCCGGTGACGGGCTACCTCTACTTCATCATGGACTGGGTGCAGGGGCTGGCGCTGGACACCTGGGCCGAGACGCACAACCCGACGGTCCGGTCCGTCGTCGAGAAGCTGGCCGCGGTGGCCCTCACGCTGGAGAACCTGCACGCCGATGGGGTGCTGCACCGGGACCTCAAGCCCGAGCACCTGCTCGTCCGAGACACCGACGGCAAGCCGGTGCTCATCGACTTCGGGGTGGGCTGGTACGAGGGCGCCGACAACCTCACCACCCAGGGGCTGGCCCCCGGCACCCCGCACCTGCGCTCGCCGGAGGCCGTGGCCTTTTGGCGCAAGCACGGCGGGAGGGCCGGGCAGCGCTACGCGTACTCGCCCGCGGATGACCAGTATGCGCTGGGCGTCACGTCCTACCGGGTGCTCACGGGGCACTGGCCCTTTCCCCCGCACCTGGAGCGCAAGGTCTTGTTCGGAGCCATCGAGTCGCTGATGCCTCCGGCTCCTTCGGCGGTGAACCCGCGTGTGCCCCGCTCGGTGGACGAGGTCATCCTGCGGATGATGGCCAAGAGGCCCCAGGACCGCTTCCCGTCCTGTGGGGCGGCCCATGTGGCGCTGATCGGCTCGCTCACCTTCGCCGGCTCTCCGGCCGTGGAGACGGAGCTCTTCAAGTGGAAGCAGGGCGACGCGGCCGAGCCACGCCGGGTCTGCCTGCCCGAGTGGCCGACGGACCCGAAGACCGCGACGGCTCCTAAGCTGAAGCAGCCGGATGCTCCCGCTCAGGAGGCGGAGAAGGGACAGGAGGCGCCTGCGCCCGCGAAGGCGCTCGTGCCCGCGCCGAGCGCTCCTCGGAAGGAGAAGCGCTCCTGGCGACGTCACCTCCTGGCCGCGCTTGCTGGAGCCCTGGCGGTCTGGGGGGTGGTCGCGCTGACGGGGCTCTCTCCTCGCGAGTGGCTGGGGAAAAGCAGCGTCGAGCCACCGCCTGTACAAACGCAAACCCACACAACCTCAGGGGTGGGACAAAAATCATCCAACCTTGCAGGTCAGAAAGTGGATCCGGGGGCCGAGTGGGCTGAACCTTTCTGGGCCGCGGTCCCGCTTCGGGAGCCAACCCCCGCGGTCGTCGTTTCCACGACGAAGCTAGAGGAAACGTTCCCCGTGAAGACCCAGAAGAAAGTGGAGCCGACAGCGGCTCCGCAGGTGCCCGAGTCAGCCGTCGAGAGGCCCGCCAGGAAAGGACTGGAGGGCGCGCGCAAAGCCCTGGCCGGCGCCGCTGCTACCTGCACGCTCCTGAGTGGCTGCGCGAGCCTTCCACCCCTGCCTCCTTCGGGGGGCCGGTGCTCGGATCAGGCCTGGAAGGACATGATCAAGCTCCGGACGGGTCCCTTCCTCGCCAGGCCCCTCGAGTACGCCAAGGAGGACGTGGACACGATCATCACCGTGCGTGAGTCCGAGCAGATTGTGTGGACCGCGCCACCGCATGCCACTCGCGTGCCGCGAGGAAGCAGCTTCATCGGGCGGCTCTGGGTCCGCGAGACGGGCGTGTATGGGCGCATCCATCAAATCGTGACACCGTCTGGGGACAAGTACGCCGTGTGCCTGGAGATGGCTCGCCAGCCGCCCCTCACCTACGACCCTGAAACAAACCTCACGACTGTGGGCCCTTTTTCCCCGGGCGCCAACCTCGCGGAGCCTCTCACGCAGCAGGGAGTCGGGAAGGTCCGTATCGGAGACCTCCGATTCATCCCCACGCGTGTGTGGGGTGAGCTCAATGGGGAATGGCCGATGGCGGACTGATGGCGGACTCGTGAGGAGTGCAGAGGTCCTTCGCTGAAGCGGTGAAACCATCGTGAGACCTGGGAACTGGAGTGGCGAAGGGCTTGTGCGGGAGTGGGTCCTGAGGGCGTGCCTCGGGGCCCTGGCCCTCGTGACGCTCCCGCTGCTTTCACTGCCTGCTCACGCGCAGGAGCGCCCATCTCCACCCGAGGGCTCCTCTTCGCAAGGGGCCGTTGCGCCGCGTTCCTCCACGCCTGGTGGAGACGAAGGGCTCACGGGGCTGCTCGTCTCTGGGGTCATGGATGGGGGCGGGATCCGCGGAGCGGTGATTCCGTCTCCGCGGTGTTCTGACGCTTCCATGAAGGTGACACGGGCCGTCAGCTTCCGCTCTGCCCAGCGGCTCGCCGTGTGGATGGAAGTTCAGATCCCAGAGGCTTCGTCCTGGAACCTGGGACGTGTCCTGCTGGTGAACGAGGCCGAGAAGGTGTTGCGCTCCTTGAGAGTCTGGCCGCAGGGGCCTCTTTCTTCGGGCAGGAACACGATCATCCTCGAGCTGGAGGCGGGGCAGAGGGAGCTGCGAGAGCAGTACTCGCTCGAGCTGCATGAGTCGGGCAGCGGCCGCATCTTCACGGTGTGGGGCATCCGGTTTCCGTGAGGTTGCCGCACCCTACCTCGCAGGTTGCTCGGCAGCCGGGCGACGGACGGAGCATGTCGAATCTTCTCCCCCTCGGGAACCCGACGTGCTAGGTAGGGCGCAGGAGGCCCTACGTGACACGAAATACTTCCCACGCACCGACGATGTTCGAGCGCTGTGTCGTCACTCATGAGGAACACCTGGAGATCGGACGCCGCTACCTCCAAGCCTTCGGGATCAACCGAGGAGTGGGCGCCCTGGTGGAGGACATGAACGAGGGGCGCCTGCCCTGGGAGAAGGCGCAGGGGGTGCTCACGCACATGCACTACCTGGTCATCGAGCACATCACCCGGCGCGTCGGCTACACGCGCTTCCGCGCCGTCTGCAGGGATCCGGAGTACATCACCCTGCAGACGGACAGCCTGTGTGGCGTGCTCCAGCGCCATGGTCCCTTCGCGCAGGAGCGCTACGCACGCGCCGTCGAGGGCTTTGCCTGGAGCTCGCTGCGCCTGTGGCACCTGGTGGCGCATGACCTGGGCGGACGCCACGTCTACGAGCCCACGCCCGAGGTGGCCGCGCTGCTGCGGCAGGCGCCTCCCGAGAACCCCTGGAAGATGCCTCGGCTGCCGGTGCCCTCGCTGCTGATGCTCGTGCCTCCCGAGGCGGATCTCTCGCTCACGCTGAAGGGCTCCCCGAGCCGGCGGGTCACCGAGATCTACGTCGTCGAGGCCTCGCCGCCCAAGCACCAGTGGTCCGTCTGGGTGCACGCGCCCATCGACGAGCGCATCGCCGAGTCCGTGTACCTCGAGCTGCCGTTCACGCTGGACGGCGACTTCGAGGAGGGCCTGGCGCAGGCCCATGATCTGTTCCAGGACGGCTCGCCCGACATCGATGGCTGGAGGCAGAGCGTGCGCTGGTTCGCAGCGGCCATCCGCGCTGTCGTCGAAGGGGAGGCCCAGCTGGAGGAGTACATCCACCACACCCAGGAGGGGAAGTCCGAGCGGCGCACCCTCATCGGCACGTCGGACGGCCTGCACTGAGCGAGGGCTCGGGCGGCGCCCGGAGGCTCGGGGGCAGGCAGCCAGCCAGGGGTTCATGACCCGAGAGGTCAGGTGCAATCGCAAAAGCGGCGTTCCGTAGAGCCAGATGGAGGGGCTCGAAGGAGGCCACCATGAACTTCAACTACCTGATCCACGACAGTGACTTGAACTACCCCGCGATGTTCTTCGTCATCGCCGCCTACCTGGCGCTGATGGCTGCATTCATCATCCCCTCCTGAGGCGCGGCTGCGGGGCTCACGGAGCCCTGGCGACGGGGATCATCTCCTCGCGCCGCAGCAGCAGCAGGGCGTCGTTCTTCGGCAGGATGCGGACCTGGAAGCGCCGACGGTACTCGTCCTCGGGCGTGAAGACGCCGCGATCACTCACCAGCAGCAGGGCCGTGGGGACGACGTACCGCTGTGAGCGGTTGCCGTAGTAGTGCACCACCACGTGGTAGGGCCCGGGCGCCGCCTTTCGAGCGTGGTACAGCTCGGGCCCCAGCCCGTCGGTGATGTCCCAGAAGAGCTTGCCGCCCAGCTGCGTCTGCCTGTGCGAGTAGAAGCAGCGCTCGCCATTGGGCTCGATGACCCACAGGTCGATGTCCGTGTTGTCCGAGTTCCAGTGGGTGGTGAGCTGGTAGTCGATCGGCTGGAAGTCCATGGCCGTTCCCTCGTAGGCCAGCTTCGCCAGCTCGCTCTTTCGGGCGCGCAGCAGGGGGGCCGCGGCCTCGGCTCGGGGGTGGCGTGCCAGCGCGTTGAGCATGCGCGAGTAGTGGTAGGCCGCCGCCGTCTTCAGCTCCGCCGGGTGTCGCGGCCAGGAGCGCGCCAGGACGAGCTCGTAGTTGCGCGCCGCCTCCGAGTAGCGGCCGGCCGCGTCGAGCGCCAGCGCCTCCTCGAGGAAGGCCTGGGCCTCGAAGGGGCGGCTGAGCCGCACGTGCTCGAAGAGCTCGGCGGCCGCCGGGTACTGGCCGAGCGCCAGCATGCCGTAGCCCACCAGCCGCAGCGCCTCCGCGTCCTTGGGCCGCAGCTCCACCGGCGAGGAGAGCGCTCGAACCGCGCCCCACGTGTCCCCGGCCAGGGCCCGCTTGCGTGAGATGGCCTCGTAAACGAGGACGTCGTCGCGGTTGTCGCGCCGGGCCTTGCGGTACTGCAGCTCGGCCTGGAGGCGCTCGTCTCCGCCCGCGTAGGGCTCATCCTTCAGGGGCTGGCGGCGCAGCAGGGCGCCGAGCTGGCTGCCCAGCTCACCCAGCTTGCGCACCACCTGGCGGCCCGAGTCCGGCACCTCGTCCAGGGCGATGCCCAGCAGCCTGTCCCGGCGCTGGTCCTCCTCCTTGCGCCGCAGCCCCTCGAGGTCCTGCAGGTCCACCTGCTCGTTCTTCACGGAGTAGCGCGTGTAGTCGCCCTCGGACTCGAGCACGAGCATGGAGGCCCGCGCGTTCGCCAGGCGGTAGTGCTGGCTGAGGGCCACCACCATCCGGTCCAGCCGCTCGTCGTCCAGCGACACCAGCCGGGACACGAAGAGCTCGGCCCAGGCTCGCGGCGCGAAGGGGCTGTCCATGTCTCGCGGCAGGGGCACGCGCAGCACGCGCTCCTCCTGGCCCGCGCGCGTCACCACCTCGAGCTCCGCCGCGCCGTCGCCCGGCAGCCGGCCGGCCACCTGCAGCTCCTGGCCCGGGAAGACGAGGCGGGGCCGCCCGGCCACCACCACATCCTTCGCCGCGGAGCCCTTCACCTCCACGCGGGAGAGCTGCACGGAGGCCGCCCGGTGCGCCCGGGCCGCGGCGTCCACCTCCGAGCCCGAGAGCACGTTCACCACGCGGCCGTCGCTGGCGCGCGCCAGGGCGTCGAACAGGTCCTGGTTCACCGCCGCCTCGCCGAAGCGGTAGCTGATCCATCGCAGCGCCTCGACGCTCGGGTGGTTGGCCACCAGCGCCTCCACCCGGCCCTGGCCCCAGGTGGCATTGCCGTCCGAGAGCAGGAACGCCGTCACCCGCTCGCCCGCCTGGGCCGGCTTGAGCCAGTCACGCCCGGCGGTGTCCAGCTCCTCCAGGACGCCGTCCACGTGCGAGGCACCCTCGAGGAAGATGTTCTCCAGCTCGGCGAACGTCTGCTGGCGGTGCGTGGCGTCATTGGGCCGCCAGCCCGGAGCGTGCAGCCAGCGCGGGCGCACGTCGAAGAGCATCACCGCGTACTCCCTGAGCGTCTCGTCCTTCTCCAGCAGGGCGCGCAGGGTGGCGGCCTGGAGCGCCCAGGCGTTGCCGTCCTCCACCGAGAGCGAGGTGTCCACCACCAGCACCGCGCGGCCGGTGGGAGGACCGTCCGCGCCCGACGTCAACCGCGCCGGCAGCCGCACGCGCGCGTAGAAGGCCTGGCCCGGCAAGCCCGCCGCGTCCTTGCCCACCAGCACGTCCGCGTCCGGGCTTCTGGGGGCCAGCGCCACCTCCAGGGCGCCGTCTCCCTGGAGCTGGGAGAAGTCATACGCCTGCCATGGGCCCAGCGTGCGCGGCTTGTCCGCCGAGGACGGCTGCACCGTCACGTCTCCCGCGTGGCGCGGGTCCACGTGCACGCGGGCGGAGACCTGCAGCCCCTTGCCCGCGCCTGGAGGCAGCGGCCACGTGTAGCGCAGGTGCTTGCCGTCGAAGAGCAGCGTCTGCTCGTAGGCGATGACCACGCGCTTGAGGGACTTCGGCGGCAGGGGGAACACCCTCGCGCTGAAGTTCGAGGCGCCCGCCCACTCCAGCAGCGCCGGATCCACGTTGCGCCGGACGACGTCCTCGTAGACTTCGCGGGCGCGCTTCTGCTCGACGACACGGGCCTCCTGGCGCTCGCCCCAGGAGCGCTTCGCGCCGGGCGGGCTCGGTGGCGCGGCGGCTCCCAGCTCCTCCACCTTCTCCGAGGCGCTTCCCAGCGGAGGCAGCAGCTCCGAGGACTGGAAGAGCGAGGGAGAGTCCACCGCCACCGAGCCCGAGTAGAGCGCGAAGCCGGCCACTGTCGCTCCACCGGGCAGCGGGTAGAAGAAGGTCCCTTCCAGGGTGCGCTGGGTGTCGTTCTCGAACAGGTGGTCCACCACCGTGCGCACCCGAGCGCCCTGGATGTACGTCACCACGCGCACCGCCCTCATCTTGAGGGGCTGGTAGCGGCCGGACTCGTCCGTTACCAGCACCTTGGCGGCTCGGGGCGCGGCCTCCACCTTGGGCAGCACGGGCGTGGGCGCCTTGTCATCGCCGCCGCCGCCCTTGGCCTTCGGCTTCATGTCAGCCCTGGGGAGCGAGTCGTAGGCGTCGCTCGGCGCCTCCTTCGCGGGCTCGGGGCTGCCCGGTTCCGGGGCCCGCGCTTCCATCATTGGGGCAGAGGTGGGGGCGGGGGCGGCGCTGGCACGGCGGGCGGGCCTGGGCGGCGGTGGTGGAGCCCCTGTGCTCTGGCCACCCAGGCTGCCGCCGAGGACGCCCCCGGAGACTCCTCCGACGACGCCACCCTCCTCTCTCTCTTGCTGGGCGCCATCCGCCGAGGGCTCATCGCCTCGGCTCCTGTGCTCGAGTTCGGCGACCTGCGCCTCGGTGATCACCTGTGGATCCGCCACCGAGTCGCGCAGCTCCGCGAGGTCCACGGGGCCGGTGTCCACCTGGCTCAGCGCCGCCATGGGCGCTCTCAGTCCGGCCTTCTGGAAGCGCTCCACCTCCGCCTGGGTAGCGGAGGCTGGGGGGGCGACTGGAGGCGTGGGCGGCGTGGTGTCGGGGGAGGTGCCACGGGTGCAGCCCGCGAGGAGCAGCCACATGGACAGCAGGGCGGTGGAGGCGCGCTTCAGGCTCATGGGCTGAAGACGTTAGCCGAAGGTGCCTCTCCCGCGCGCCATGCCCCCGCGTCCGGGGGATGGCTCCCCGTCAATCCACGCTTGCGCTGACGACGGCCTGCTGGGCCCGGAGCTGCTCCAGGTGGCGTCGCCGGCCGTCGGCCACCGCCAGGTGCCAGGCGCCCGCGAGCAGGCCCACCGCCAGACACCCGAGCCAGAGGGCAGGCCCGCCGAAGCGGCCGAGCATCCACCCTCCCACCACGGGCGCCAGGCAGGAGGCCATGCCCCAGGACATGACGTAGGCGCCCTGGTAGCTGCCGCGCAGGTGGGGCGGAGCCAGGTCCGCCACCAGCGACGGAGAGACCGCGGCGCCGAGAATCTCTCCGATGGTCCACACCGCCACGGCGAGCATGGCCAGCAGCACGGTGGTGGGCAGCGCGTGCAGCCCGAAGCCCACGCCCGTGAAGAGGGCGCAGGCGGCGAGCACGGCGGAGCGTCGCCACCGCGGGACGAGGCGCACGACGATGGGCTGCACCAGGACGATGAGCACCCCGTTGACGGCCACCACCTGGCCGAACTCCACCGTGCCCAGCCCATGGGAGGCCAGGTCCAGCGCGAGCGCCGCCTGACCCTGGAAGAAGATGAACGCCACCAGGAAGCTGGGCACCCAGAACGCCATGAAGGTCCTGTCCCGGAAGGGAGCCGGCGAGGGCAGCAGCGAGCGTGAGGGTGTGCGCTGCGGGAGCGTCTCCGGGACCTTGAGCCAGATGACGCAGCCGTAGACGAAGGTGGTGAGCGCATCCACCACGAAGAGGGTGAGGAAGCCGCCCTGGGCAACGAAGCCTCCCAGTGGCAGGGCGATGGCGAAGCCCACGTTCACCACCCAGTAGAGCAGGCCGAAGGCCCGGACCCGGTCCTGGGGCGGCACCACGTCCGAGACGGCGGCGGAGACGGCGGGCCGGTACAGGTCTCCCAGAAGGCCGAGCATGAAGGCGCCGATGCGGATCCACAGGGGGTCTCGGCAGAAGCCCAGGAAGAGCATGGCCGCCGCGGCCAGCCACAGCCCCAGGCCCAGCGCGAGGCGGCGTCCCAGGCGGTCCGCCAGCGTGCCGCCCAGCGGCCCGGAGAACATCGTTCCCGCTCCGTACAGCGAGACGACGAGGCCTGCCTGGACCTCGGAGAAGCCACGCTCGCGGGTCAGGTAGAGCGCCAGGAAGGGCACCACGAAGTGGCCCAGCCGGTTCACCAGGGTGCCTGTCCACAGAATCCAGTAGGTGGAGGGCAGCCCCCCAACAGCGGCGCGCACCTGCTCCACGAACCGGCTGCGGAGCGTCGCGAGGGGGTGGGAGACCATTCTGGCATGGAGCATGCGTCAGCGGACGACAGCCTCCAAGAGGCCTGACCTGCCCCTACAGCGCGGCACCACCCGTGGGCCGGAGCACGCGGATGCGGCGTCGAAGTGGTCCGAGGCTCGGTGGATGGGAGAGGTGGCCACCTCGGCTCGAGTGGTGGTGCGCTGCAACTCGCTGCTGTCGGTGGTCGCGGCGGCCGCGGCGGGGGGGGTATTGGGCTGATGCCCTGTTTCATGGGCGACAGGGAGCCGGCCCTGCGTCGGCTGATGCCGCCGGTTTCCTCACTGCGCCGCGACATCTGGCTGGTGGTTCACCGTGACTTGCAGCACAACGCGCGTGTGCGTGCCGTGCTCCACTTCCTGGCCGAGCTCATCCAACTCCAACGCGAGCGCCCGCTCATCTCCGGGGAAGGGCTGTCCGCGCCCCCTCCCGAGCCCGCTGCCCCGGCTCGGACTCCGGGAACGTCTTGCAGGTCGAGGGCCCGGTCCGGATGAGCTCCGTCATCGGCCTGCTGGGAGTGTGTCTGGTGCTGGGAGGGCTCGCCCGGCGCAGTGGCCGCTTTCCGCCTCAGACGGCCCAGGTGCTCAACACCTTCGTCATCAATGTGGCCCTGCCAGCGCTCGTGCTGCGCGTGGTGCACCGGCTGGAGTTCCGCCCCGAGCTGGTGGTGGCCGCCGCGTCGCCGTGGGTCATCTTCCTGGGAGCGGTGGGGCTCTTCCGATGGCTGGGGCCCCGCCTGGGGCTGGGACGGGCCTCCGTGGCCGCGCTCGTGCTCACCGGTGGGCTGAGCAACACGGCGTTCGTCGGCCTGCCCATGGCGGAGGCGCTGCTGGGGCGCGAAGGGCTCTCCGTGGCGGTGGTGGTGGATCAGCTCGGGACGTTCCTGGTGTTCGCGACGCTGGCCACCATCTTCGCCGCGCGGGCCGCCGCGGGGGACGAGGCGCTCAGCCGGGCGACGCTCCTTCGAAAGGTGGTGTTGTTCCCGCCCTTCATGGCGCTCGTCACCGCGCTGGCGCTGCACCCGTGGAGCTTCCCAGGATGGTTGGAGACGCTGCTGGAGCGGCTGGGCTCGACGCTGACGCCCCTCACGCTCTTCTCGGTGGGCTTCCAGCTCCAGCTCGCCGGGCTCCGCTCACGGGCCGGGGCGCTGACGCTCGGGCTCGGCTACAAGCTGGTGCTCGCGCCTGCCCTGGTGCTGCTCGGGCTGTGGGCGGTGCCGGTGGCTCCCATCGTCCGTGAGGCCATGCTGCTCCAGAACGCCATGGCGCCCATGGTGAGCGGCGCCATCCTCGCCGCGGAGCATGAGCTGGATCCGGACCTGGCCGCGCTCATGGTGGGCTTTGGCATTCCCCTGAGCTTCCTCACCGTGCCGCTGTGGCTGTGGCTGGCACCCCACATGGCGTGACTCGGCAACGGGCGCATCACGGAGTGTCACATCTCGCGGCATGAGTCCGCCATCTCCCCTCCATGTCAGACCCACCTGATAGGTTGGGCAAGCTTGGAAGGAGGAGGTTGGCGGAGATGGAACACAAGGGACTCGTCTCGAGAGTGTCCGAGCAGTTGGAGCGAATCATTGCGCGGGGCCAGCTCCCGAAGGGAGGCCAGCTCCCCTCGGAGCAGACGCTGGCGAAGCGCTACGGCGTCTCGCGAGCCACCATTCGCGGAGCGCTCCAGGACCTGGCAGCCCGAGGCCTGGTGGTGCGGCACCCTGGCCGTAGAAGTCGCGCGGCGACGCTGGACGAGGCACTGACGTTGGAGAGTCTGAGGCTGGTGCTGCCGGCGGAGGGCCCCGAGGCCGAGGGCAGAAGGCGGCTGCTGGAAGGGTTCTTCGCCCTCAAGCGCGAAGTCACGGTGGAGCTGCTGGCCGCCTGCTGCGAGCACGGACGTGCACGAGAGCTGACAGCGCTGGAGGATGGCTGCTTCGCGCTGGCGGACGAGACACGCTGGAACGAGGAGCGCCGAGCCTGGGTGCAGCGGGAGTTCGAGCTGCTGAGGCGGGCCGCCCGCGCCGCCGACCGTCCTGGGCACATGCTGCTCATCCAGTCGCTGGAGCGCTCGTTCTGGGGCATCGCGGAGTGGGTCCTGCCCCATCTGCAGCCCGGGGCCATCGACGCGTGGGCCAGGTGCGCCATGTACGCGTTGGGTGAGAGGGATGCCCAGTCGCTGCGACACCAGCTGCCGGCACTGCTCCGAGCTGCGGATGAAGGGCTGCTCGACAGCCTTGTGCCGATTCGCGAGGAGCCCACCCCACCCGAGCCTTCAACCCCTGCCTCGTCCGTTGAGGAGCCCGGGTCGGGCGCGGACTGTCCGAACCTGTCTACTTGTCAGACAGGTTCGGTCCAGGCGCTCGCCCCAGGGGAGCTCCACGCCGATGGGGCGCCAGCTCACGCGGACATGGGTTCAGGGCCGCTCTGTCCTGTGGACGCGACCGACCCGCTCTCTCCGTGCAAGGGTCACGGTTCATCCAGCAACCCTGGATGCGATTCCACCTCGGTCTCTTCTGGCGATGTGAGCGCGCCTCCTCCCGGCCAGCCGGACTCCCCGGCAGCCCTTCACGCCGCGCTGCCTCCTTCTTTACCGTTGGAACCAGGGCCTGATGGCAGCGGAGAGGCCGATGCTTCCATGTCCGGGAGCGAAGCAGGGCCGGGGACTCCCGAGAGTGGGAGCAGTATGCTTCCGGCCTGTGAGAGCCAGCTCCTGTCTTCTGATCGTGCCCCTGGTTGTGGCGTGCGCCGCGCCGGGTGTGAAGGGCGCGCCCGCGGAGAAGCCGCAGGTGTGTGTGCTCGATGCCGAACCTGAGCTCATCCCGGTGCCGGAGCCCATCGAGGGCGAGCTGAACGAGGCCTTCGAGCTGCCGGACTCGCCCGAGTGGTGGGCCCCCGCCCCCATGGACGAGGAGCGCACCCGGTACCGCGCCGCCCTCGTGGCTCGGCTCGGCAGCGAGCAGGCCGTGCTGCCTCGCGCCATCATCGAGCGGCAGCACGCCATCCATGTGAGGCTCTCGGGCGATGGGGGCCGCGAGGCCGAGAACACCGGTGCCGTCCTCGAAGGCCGGGCCGGTACCATCGCTCCCGCCTCATGCCTGGAGTGGCGCCTCTTCCAGCGTCAGGCCCGGCGCTTCCCCATGCTCGAGCGGCCCACAGAGATGGGCGCCTATGTCCTGCGAGGCCATGGGCGCATCCGCGTGTACCTCTCGGGAGCCGACCGCGTCGGTGGCAAGCTGCGCCGCGAGGTGAGCAGCCGCGTCGCCGAGGAGGTCGCCAAGGGCTTCGCCCCCGTGGCCCACCTCCACAACCATCCGTTCATGTTCGATCGCAAGCCCGGAGATCGCACCTGGGCCACCGAGGAGACGCGCGAGGATGTGGCCGGAGCGCTCGCTCCCAGCCTCACCGATGTGCAGGCCTACCGCAGCATGCGCGAGGCCTTCGGGCTGCAGGGGGCCTGGGTCACCAACGGGCTCGACACCGCCCGCTACTCCGCCGAGGACTTCGACCGGCTCTCGGCGTGGCCCTGAGTCAGCTCGCGCAGGAACTCCAGCAGCACCGTGTCGCGTACGCCCATACGCCTGGGCGGGAAGCGACGATCGACGCGGTAGCCCTGGCGCTCCCAGAAGCGCCGCCCCGCCTCGTTCTGCTCCGCGCAGGCCAGCCGCATCCGACGCGCTCCCTGTGAGCGCGCCCAGTCCTCCAAGGCTCGGAGCACGCGCTCGCCCTGGCCGTGGCCTCGCACCGCCGGCTCCAGGAGCAGCAGCCCCAGGTACCACTCGCCCGGCTCACGGTAGTCCCGCGCCACATCCAGCACCCCGCACAGCCGAGGGCGCGGCGTGAAGAGGCCGAAGATGAGCTTGTCCGCCAGTGTCTTGCCCGGGGGCAGCATCCGCAGCAGCTGACTCGCCTCGTCCGGAGCGGCGGGCTGGCCGTAGATGAGCTCGTGGTAGTCGGTGCACGCCTCGCACAGCGCCTGCAATGCCGCTGTGTCGTTCTCGTCGATGCGACGCGCCGTCAGGCCGGAGTCCGGGGGAAGCAGGAGCACTCCATGACTCTCGCACAGGCAGCCGGATGGAGCAGCGGGTTCAGCGGGGAGCAGGGGACTCGATGCCCCTGCCCCTTCTCCGCCCTCTCACGCGGAGAGCGGAGGTGGGGCACTACGCGTTGGCCGTGGCCGAGTACGACAGCTCCAGGCCGTTGCCCTTCACCTTCATTCGCGGCTTCGACAGCCAGTGGCACTTCGGGCAGTAGCTGTGTGCCCCCGCGGAGGTCGCACGGATGGTCACCTCACCTCCGCACAGCAGACACCCCTCGGGGAGGGTGAACTCAGCGAACCGGTCGCCGTTGATCTCTGGAATCATCATGTCTTTGACGTAACGCAGAATTCGCGCATCACAAGCTGGCGTTTCGTCCAAGGCCGCATGCGAGCAGCCAGCCAGGCGAGCCAGCCTGAATTCCTTACCGTCCTGCTCCTAATGGTGGCCTCCGTACACTGCAACCCCCCGAAATGTCAGGCGCGGCCTGGCACGCGTCTTTCAAGGACCTTTCTCCACAGGGGGCAGGGTGATGGCGGACATCGAGCACGTGGTGCTCCTTCACGATCGACGCGGGTGGAGCGTGAAGGTGGTCTTGCGACAGGGAGGCTCACGGCGCTACCGCTATGGCAGCGAGGCCCAGGCGCGCTTCTTCGCCGCCGTGTTCGAGCTGGGGCCGCGGGTGCTGCCTCCCACGGCGCGCCCGAGCGCTCGCAGGCGGAAGCGCCACCTGGCGGCCGCACTCCCGGTGGGAGCGGCCGGGCCCGGTTGACAGGAGGGCCGCCCGTCGGCGGCTTTCCTCTACCCATGCGGGCGGGTTTCGGAGAGGCTGCGCATGTTCGGAGATGACCATGAGCGATCCTTCCAAGCCCTTCCTCCTTCCTCCCCACCGTGAGCAGATCACCTCGGAGCCCGATCCGGCCGGCCGCTGGTCCGACAAATTCCCGGACATGATCGGCTACAAGAGCCAGGGGGGCGGCAAGGTGCCCGCGGACTTCACCTGGCGCACCAACCCCAAGCAGTGGCAGGAGGAGATGACGCCGGAGACGCTGGCCACGCGCTACCAGAGCCTGCGCGTGCTGCCCGCCACCCGCGCCACTCCCGCGCTCCCCGAGGGCGACAAGAAGCCGTAGGCCCCCGGCGCGGCGCTCCTCAGTGGAACGGCAGCGCCGCGAGCTGCTCCCGGAACTGATCCACCGTCTCGCGCAGCGCCTTCTCCTCCAGCCCTTCGCTGGAGGCCCGGCGGCTCTTGCGCACGAAGGCATCGAAGGTGGCGGAGCGCCCGTAGAGGGCGCCTGCTCGCTCCAGTGCCTCCTGTAGCACCCGCTCGGCTCCCGTCGAGCCCAGCTGCAGGTGCATGGAGATCTGCTCGAGCTGCGCCCCGCACGAGCCCCACACCGCGCGATCGTGCGCCGTGAGCACCTGCGTGGTGAGCTCCTCGGTGATGCGCTCCAGCTCCGAGAGGAAGGGCTGCACCCGCCGCGGCAGCTCCTCCGGCTCCAGCCGCGCCGAGCCCGACACCTGCTGCAGCTGCTCGCGCAGCTCCAGGAGCTGGCGCTTGTCCCGCGTGCGCAGCGTCAGCGAGGCCGGCATCGTCACGAAGGACCCCAGGCTCTCCGCCACCTGGCGCGCCAGCGCGGGCAGGCCCTCGGGGGGCGTGCGGGCCACGCGCTCGAGCTTGCCCTGCAGCGAGCGGCGCAGATCCACCAGCGCGCCCCGCAGCGCCGCCGCCGCCGCCGTCTGCAGCCCGTAGCCTGGCACCACTGCCTCGCGGCTCACGTCCTCGAAGGCCGCCGCCGTCAGGTACACCAGGTCTCCAATCCTCGAGCGGAAGTCCAGACGCGAGGACTGCAGCTCCGTCATCAGCTCCCAGCGGTCCGTCACCACCTCCGGGCGCCGCACCCGCTCGCCCAGCTCCGCCACGCGCCGCGCCAGCTGCTCGGCGCTCTTCTGGAAGACGATCTCCACCTCCTGCGAGAGCCGCTCGTCCGCGCTCGCCGGCGGTGGCCTCCACCCGCTGTCGGCTCCCGCCGAGCGCTCGGGCACCGGGAACTGCTCGCGGATCACCGCGATGAGGTGGTTGACGTCCACCAGCGTGTCCCGCAGGGCCGGCGCCATCGTCTCCCACAGCGAGAGGTCCGCTCCGTCCGCCTGCTCGGCCGTGGTGGGCTCGTACTTGACGATGTTCAGGTGGCTCAGCTGATCGATGGCTACCGCCGCCGCCCGGTAGACACGCTCCAGCCGCTCGGCCAGGTGGCGGTCCGTCAGCGATTCGAGCAGCGCCTGGAGGCGCTCGGGCAGGGCTTCCTGAGGAGTTCGGGTCTTCACTGCGGGCATGGGGTCTCTGGGACCTTGTATGAAATGCGTGTCTGGAGAGACGCTAGCGCAGATCCGTGAAATCCCCTCGATCCATGCGCGACAGCGGGGCTAGACACGGGTCGCCGTCCTCCTCGGGAGCCTGCATGCGCCTGTGTCTGACCGCCGTCCTCGCCGCCCTCTGGGTGGGTTGCTCCACCACGCCTCCGACGCCTCCGGCGCCGCCTCCACCGCCCCCGCTGTCTCCCGAGGCCGCCGCCGTGTTCGCTCGCGCCGAAGCGCCGGGCCCTGGCGCCGCGCTGGTGGTGAACCTGGACGCGCTGGAGGAGCTGGGCCTGGTGGCCAAGGGCCCCACGCTGCGCCAGCTCGCGAACGTGGCCACCTTCGCCATGGCCCAGCTCTCCACCGGTGAGGACTCGGACGCGCGGCTGTTCGCCCGGGGCGCCGTCGTGAGCGCCCTGCTGCGCGAGTGGGCGAAGCTGCCCAGCCTGCGCCGCGTGGGCTTCGTCGTGCCCTCGGATCGCTTCCTCGAGGAGGGGCCGCCGGCGCTCGCCCAGACGGCCGTGGGCGCGCTCGCCGTGGATGAGGGCTCGCCGGACAACGCGCAGCTGCTCGCCGGCCTGGTGGCGCTCGTGCGCTCCGTGGCCGAGGAGCTCTCGCGCGAGGGCGCCGAGGTGAGCGTCTCCCTTCGCGGGCAGGACCTGTGCGTGGAGGGCGCAGAGCTGGACATGCCCCTGTGCATCCGGCCTCGGCGTGGGCTGCTGCTGTTCGGCTCTCCTACCGCGCTCACCGCCTTCGAGGCGCTGCCTCCCGTCGCCGCCCCCGCCGCCGCTCCCGGCCAGGCGCCGCTGCTGATGGGCTTCCGGCTGGAGCTCGGCGCCAAGGGGCGCGGTCGGCTGGCCCTCACGGGCCGGGACGCGGTGCAGCTGGCGCTGAACCTGGAAGGCGTGGCGCCCCGGGACGTGGGCACGCTCGAGGCCGTGACGAAGAAGGCCCTCTCGGACTACGACACGCACCAGTCGGAGGTGCTCCAGCGCATCGCCGCCGGGCTGGCCGAGGTGCAGCGCTCCATCGCCCAGGATGCCAATGCCCCCGCCTCGCTGAAGCAGGCCGCCAGCGCCCTCACCGCGCAGCGGGTGGTGGACGAGCAGGGCTACTGGGCCCAGACGCGCCAGTCGCTCCAGCTGAGCTCCGCGCAGGACCGCTTCTCCGTGTCCCTCACCGTGCCCTCCGGCGCGGTGAAGGAGCTCTCGGAGGCCATCGCCGCCGGCGGCGCGCCCGTGGCCGTGATGGGCATCCTGGGCGCGGTGGCCATCCCCAACTTCATGCGCTTCCAGAGCCGCGCCAGGCAGACCGAGGTGACGACGAACCTCAAGTCCGCCTTCACCTACCAGCGCGCCTACTTCCAGGAGAAGGACAGGTGGGGCCGCACCTTCGAGGAGCTCGGCTTCGCGCCGGAGCCGGGTCGGCGCTACACCTACTGCATGGGAAAGCAGTGCCTGCCGTGTGACGCGCCGGGCTGCAAGGTGTCTCCGCCGCCCTCGCCATGCCAGGGGCTCACCTCCGTGGGCCAGGGGCCTCGAGATGGCTTCTCCATCTGCGCCTACGCCAACCTGGACTCGGATGACACGTGGGATGTCTGGGTCATCGATCAGGACGGTGAGCCGCAGCACCTGAGCAACGACATGGAGTAGCGAGGCAGGCGGGCAGGCGCGCCGACCCCGACCCGGCATAGAGTGGGCTCGGGGAGGCAGACATGACCGTCCGGTCCCGCCGCTGGCTCATTGCTGGCGGCATTGGCTTGGCACTCGTCGGCGCAACGCTGGCCATCATCAGCTCGCGGCTGTGCCTGAGCGCGTGGCTCTTCCAGGGGGTGAACGTTCCGCAGTGCCCGGACGGGCGCCTCCGGCAGACCGCGGGCCTGCAGGCGGATGGGCTGGCGCGTGAGCGCTCCGGCACCGTGCGCGTCTGGGCCATGGCCCATGGCGTGGGCAAGGCTCGCAACGAGCCGCTCATGGCGCGCGTCCACCGTGTCGAGGTCCAGCTGCTCCTGCTGGACGCCGCGGGCAAGGAGACGCCGCTGAAGCCCGAGAAGGCCTGGGAGCCGTTCGACGATGACGGCCAGCTCTTCGCCCCGGTGAAGCTGCCCGCGCTGCCGGACGGCGACTACCGGCTGCGCGCTCGCGTGACGACACCGCTGGGCACCGACTCGGTGGAGGCCGCGCTGCCGCTGTACGCCCCCGCGCGGATCCACGTCCTGACGGACCGGCCCCTCTATGAGCCCGGCCACCGCGTGCGGTTCCGCGCCGTGGCCCTGCGCACCCAGGACCTGAGTCCCCTGGACGGGCGTCCGGGTACGTGGATGGTGGTGGATCCCCAGGGAGAGGTGGTGCTGGAGGAGCGCGTCCCCGCCGGCCCCTGGGGCGTGGTGTCCGGCGCCGTTCCCCTGGATCGCGGTGCTCCGACCGGTGCCTGGCGGGTGCGCTGGGTGAGCGGCTCCGACAGCGGCGAGGCCTCCTTCCAGGTGGAGCCCTTCACCCTGCCGCGCTTCCGCGTGGAGGCCTCCAGTCCGCGCCCCTTCTGGCGCGCCGGAGAGCAGCCGGCGGTGGAGGGGCAGGTGCTCTACAGCTCCGGGGCTCCCGTCGCGAGCGCGGAGGTGGCGTTCACGTGGGACCACTCCGGTGAGTGGCCGCCTCCCTCGGAGTGGTTCGACGGCGGTGGCCTGCCCTCCAAGGTGAAGACGGATGCGGCGGGGCGCTTCCGCGTCAGCCTGCCGCGCGTGCCCGAGGACCTGCGGGGCAAGGTGACGCTCTCCGCCGTGGTGACCGCCACGGATCCGGCGGGCGATGCGGTGCGCGGCGATGTGTCCCTGCTGCTCTCCGAGGACGCGCTCGACGTCTCCGCCGTGACGGAGGTGGCTGGTGGCCTGGTGGAGAACTACAGCAACCGCGTGTACCTGCGCGTCACCACCGCGGCGGGCGAGGTGCTCCCCGGCGCAGAGCTCACCGTGAAGCGCGCGTGGGATCCGAAGGATCCAGGCGTGAAGGCCATCGCCGACGAGGATGGCGTGGCCGCCCTGCAGCTCGACCCCGGTGTGGCCGTCAACGTGGTCGTCCCGGCGATGCCGGTGCGCCGCAAGCCGCTCCCAGCCCCGGTGCAGCTCACCAGCTCGGTCGACCTGCTCTCCGGCGAACAGGAGACCGCGCTGGAGGATCAGGTGGCCCTGGAGCGGTGGCTGCCCGCCTTCGTCCCGTGTGCTCGCTTCGTCACGCCCGAGACCAGCGGCTCCGAGGTCCAGCTCGCGGTGCGGGTGGGCTCCAACGGCGCGGTGGCGGATGTGGTGGCCGATTCGCGGCGGCTCTCGGCCTGTCTGGCCGAGGTGGCACGGAGCCGCGCGCTCTTGCCCGGTCGCGAGCGCATGCTGCGCCTGAACTTCGAGCTCGTCGATCCTCAGCTCCCCATGCTGGAGGTCTCCGCGGAAGCCGCCTCCGGTGAGCCGGTGGGGCTGCAGGAGGCGCTTCAGGAGGCGGCGCTCGATGCGCGCTCGTGTCTGCCCGCGAAGCTCTCGGAGTCGTCGGCGCTGCCGGCCACCCTGCGCTGGCGGATCCGCGCGGGACGGAAGGACGTGGAGGTGGGCTGGGTGCCCGCACGCAAAGAGGAGCAGGGCGAGGCCATGCTCCCCTCGTCGGTGCTTCCCTGCATCCAGGCCCGCTTCGCGCGCCTGTCGCTGCGGAGCTCGGACGAGGAGATGGAGGAGGGTGGAGAGGCGCTCCGCCCACAGGAGGCGATGGGCGTGGCGCGCTTCAGCGCGGAGCCCGCCGCGGGTGAGGACGGAGCGGCGCTGGCGCAGGACACCACCCGGCTCGGCTATGAGCTGCGGGTGAGCGCTCGGGTGGAGGGCAAGGACAGCGGCTCGACGAAGCTCTTCCTGCCGCCCACGCAGCTTCCCACCCAGCGGCTGCGGGCCACGCCGGTGCTGGCTCGCGCCGGAGAGGAGGTGCGCGTGGAGCTCTTGCGTGGCCCCGGCTTCAGCGGCTCGCTGCCAGAGAAGCTCTGGCTGGAGGCCGGCACGGCGCGGGTGGAGTCCAAGGTGGATGTGAAGGCCCGCGTGGCCAGCTTCCGCCTGCCCGCCGACTTCGAGGGATGGGCGCAGGTACGGTGGGACTCGGCCATCGCCCGCGTCTACGTGGCGCCCCGCGCGCAGCTCGCCCTGGAGGTGAGCCCGGAGAAGCCCGCCTACGCGCCGGGAGAGGTGGCCCGGCTGCTGCTGCGCACGCGCGTGGATGGGAAGGAAGGGCCCGCCGCCGTGGGCCTCTTCGGCGTGGATGAAGGCCTGGCGCAGCTCGCACCCCTGCCAGGGCCCGCGGCGCTCGCGAGCCTGCGGCCCGCGCCGACCCTGGACAGCCCTGCCTTCGGGGTGCTGGATGGACAGGCGCTCGCCATGGGGCGCATCCGTGGCGCCAACGCCGCGGCGGCCGCCCTGCTGCGCGTCAGCTCGGTGCCCACCGTGGAGGACGCCGAGCCGTCCCTGGCGCTCAGCGCCCAGGGCACCTTCGAGCCGGACGTGGAGCTGACGGAGCCTTTCTACCGGGTGCTCGCCGAGCTCACCGCGCAGGTGCGCGCCTGGGAGGAGAAGGCCCCCGAGGGCGAGACGCTCAGCCCCGAGGGCATGGCTCGGATGTGGGAGCAGGCGCTGGCGGCCTGCGAGAAGCGCGGCGAGCCCGTGACGGATGCGTACGGGCGCCGCCTGAAGCTGTCACGGCTGCCGTCGGAGCTGCTCGCCCTCACGGATCCACGCATGGTGGTGGTGGGCGGGACGCGGCTGTCCGAGGACGTCGAGAACTGGGGCGCGTGGGTCGCCCGGGAGGCGCCATGAAGCGCGCACTGCTCATTGTGGGAGTCCTGCTCGTCGGCATGCTGCTGGGCGTGCTCGTGACGAGCCTCGCCGGGAGCGCGGCTCCAATGATGATGAAGCAGGAGATGGCGGTGGCCTCCGCGCCACCCATGGCTCCCGCGCCCGAGCCCCTGGTCGCTCCGATCGAGGCGGCTCCCGGCGGGGGTGGCTATGGCGCCCGCACGCGGGGGGGCGTGGCCAAGAAGCCGAAGCCATTGATGGCCTACAGGGACGCCGCCCCGAGCGCGGTCGCCGAGATGGCGGAAGAGGAGGCGGTGCTCGATGCCGATGATGCGAAGAAAGGCGGAGACACCTCGGGTACGGAGGCGGCTCCGAGCCGCGCCTGGTTCCCCGAGACGTTCCTCTTCGAGCCCCTGGTGGTGACGGACGGAGCCGGACAGGCCACGGTGCCGGTGAAGGTGCCGGACCGGCTGACGCGGTGGCGGGTGCTGGCGCTGGCGCACTCGCGCTCGGGCGCGCAGGCCGGGGCCGTGACGAGCTTCGCGGGCACGCTGCCCACCTACGTGGATCCGGTGGTGCCCGCCTTCCTGCGCTCCGGAGACACCGTGCGCCTGCCCGTGCAGGTGGTGAACACCACGGGCGCCGCGGTGGAGCAGGCGCTGAAGCTGGAGGCCGCGGGCGCGGTGGTGGAGGGCGGCGGCTCGCGCACCGTGAAGGTGCCGGCCCAGGGCAGCGTGGTGGAGTACGTGACGGTGAAGGCCACCCAACCGGGCCCCGTCTCCGTGCGGGCCTCGCTCGGCTCGACGGACGCGGTGGTGCGCGGCTTCGACGTGATGCCCACCGGACGGCCGGTGAGCCAGACGCGCGGGGGCTCGCTGGCGGCGCCGCGCACGCTCTCCCTCGAGGGGCCCGCGGAGGTGGAGGCGGGCAGCGAGCGGGTGCGGCTGCTCGTATTTCCCGGCGCCCTGGGCGTGCTGCGCGCGGAGCTGTCCGCGGCCTCCGCGCGTGGCGGGCTGGCGGAGGATGCGTACACGCTGCTGCTGGCGGGGCGTGCGCCCTCGCTGCTGAAGACGCTGGGCGAGACGGCGGATGGCGAGGCCCTCAAGGCCATGTCCGCCGTGGCCGGCCAGCGGGTGATGCGGGCGGCTCGCGCGCCGGATGTACCCACCGCGGTGCTGCTGGCGCAGGCGGCGCTCACGCACCCGGACAACCCGGTGCTGGCGCGGCTGGGAGAGCGCCTGTCCGCGCAGGTGGCCAATGCCCAGCGCCCGGATGGCACCTGCCAGGGCGGCGACGGGTGGACGCTGCAGCGGCTGCTCGTAGCCACGGCGGACTGCGCCCAGGCGGTGCGGGCCGGTGCCGCCGTGTCGACGGCCAGCAAGCAGCGCGCCTCGGTGTTCGCCGTGCGAGCCATGGGCGCCTTCGAGCGCAACCTCTCGCGAGTGCAGGACGGGTACACCGCGGCGGCCATCCTGGCCAGCGGCGGGGTGACGGGCTCGCTGCAGGAGGCGCTGCGCGCCCAGGTGCGTGAGGCGCTGAAGACGCGCGAGGATGGCTCGGTGTACCTGCCCGTGGAGCTGGGAGTGGTGCGCGCGGACGGGACGCGGCCGGGCGAGGAGGAGTCCACGGCGCTGGCGGTGCTCGCGCTCGCCGGGGACGCGAAGGCGCCGATGGCGGACCTGGGCACGTCGCTGCTCGCGGGCTACCGCCCCGGGTGGGGCTGGGGGGATGGCCGCGCCAACCTCCTGTGCCTCCAGGCGGCGATGGCGCTCTTCTCGCAGCCGCTGCCCTCGCAGGTGCGGGTGGTGCTGGAGCGCGATGGAAGGACGGTGACGGAGGGCACCTTCGACGCCAAGGCCCTGCGGGACGTGCTGGCCATGGAGGCGGCGGCGTCCGGTTCGGCGGGGGCCCACACGTGGACGGTGCGTGCCGAGCCGGCGGTGCCGGGGCTGGGCTACTCGCTGACGCTGGGCGCGTACGTGCCGTGGAAGGCCGAGAAGGGCGCGGGGCTGGAGCTCGCGGTGAAGGCTCCCACCGAGGCGAAGGTGGGGATGCCGGTGGACGTGACGGTGCAGGCGGCGTCTCCGGCGGGCATGCCGCTCAAGCTGCGCTATGCGCTGCCGGCGGGCGTCCAGGTGGACACCCCGAGCCTCACCCGGCTCGTGGTGGAGCAGAAGGTGTCCTCCTATGAGGTGGAGGACGGGGCGCTGACGCTCTCGCTGCCGCCGCGAGGCGCGGGTGAGCCGTTCCAGGCCAGCTTCCGCGTGGTGCCCACGCTGGCGGGGACGCTGCAAGGTGGCGCCTCCAGTCTGTTCCCCGAGGCCCAGCCGGAGCTCGTCTCCTACGTGCCTCCCTCGCAGTGGACGGTGCGCTGAGCCGCCGAGCTGAGGACATGCCACTTGAGGTACGTCCTCCAGCTCTCGACGGGCGTCTCCTTCAGCTGTCGCTCGAGTTCGGCCAAAGGAGGCGGCTCCCCGAGGAGAAGCGGCGGGTGCCCCGAGGAGGTAGCAGGCAGCCGGAGACGCTCTGGGACAGTCGTACAACTTGTCGCCATCCCCTGGCCGCACGCTGAGTGGAGCGCATATTCCCAAGGTAGGCACACAAGGGGGTCACCATGACGAAACCGAGGGCATCATCCTGGGTGAGGCTTCTGGTGGGAGGACTCTGCGCGCTCGGGGGAAGCGCACACGCATTCGATGAGGCAGCAGCGGATCGCGCGCTCCAGTTCGCTCGGGAGCAGGTGCGCAAGACATCCGAGATGCCGGATATACCGACCCACCGCACCCCCAAGATCAGCACCGATGCTGGCGGCTGGACCCTGGTCCGCAACGACGATGCGGTGGCCTGGACCCAGGGGTTCTTCCCCGGCTTGCTCTGGCTCATGTACGAGTTCGAGGGGGATGAGGCCTGGAAGGAAAAGGCGGATGCGTGGACTCGCAGCCTGGAGGTCCAGAAGACGTTCTCCGACTCCCACGACGTGGGCTTCAAGATCTTCCCCAGCTATGGGAGGGCGTACCAGCTGACGGGAGACCCGTACTACCGCGATGTGCTGCTCACGGCCGCCGGCTCGCTGGCCAGGCGCTTCGATCCCACCGTGGGAATCATCAACTGCTGTGACTGGAACGCTCCCGACTGGGAGGTGCCCCTCGTCGTCGACACGATGATGAACCTGGAGCTGCTCTTCTGGGGCGCGGAGAACGGCGGAGATCCAGCCTGGCGCGACATGGCGCTCAGCCACGCGATGAAGACCCTGACGGACATGGTCCGCCCGGATGGAGGCACCTTCCACGTGGTGGACTACGACGCCGCGGGCAACGTCCGCTCGAAGGAGACGTTCCAGGGCTATGTCGACAGCTCCACCTGGTCACGCGGGCAGGCCTGGGCCATCTACGGCTTCACGATGGCGTACCGGTACACGCGCGATCCGCGCATGCTCGAGGCCGCCCAGAAGGTCACCAACTACTACCTGGACCGGCTGCCCCCGGACTTCGTTCCCTACTGGGACTTCGATGCGCCGCCGGAGCAGCGGGAGAAGGACTCGTCGGCCGCCGCGGCCGTCGCCTCGGCGCTCCAGGAACTGAGCACCTTCGTCACGGATCCCGCCCTCGCGGAGCGCTATCAGGCCGCGGCCATGGCCACGCTCGACAGCCTCACGTCGCCGGCCTACCTGGCGGAGGGCTCCAACAGCCCCGGCATCCTGCTGCACGGCGTGGGCTTCAACCGGAACCACATCAAGCCCAAGGGGGATGCCATCGACAAGAGCCTCATCTACGGGGACTACTACTTCGTCGAGGCGCTGATGCGCTTCAAGCAGTCGCAGCGGCAGCCGGAGTCCGAGACGGGAACGTCCTCCCGAGAGGGTGGCTGTGCCGCGGGGCCTGGGGCTCCCCTGGCGATGGCGGGGCTGATGCTGTGGCTGTCGGGGCGCTGGCGCACCAAACGTGCTCAGCGCTCCAGCAGCCACTGAAGCAGCGCCTGGGCCGCATCCACGTGGACGAAGTGCCCCGCGCCGGGGAGCGTCTCCACGGGACAGCCAGCGGCCTCCAGGCGCTTCACATCCGCGTCCGTCACATAGCGCGAGCGCCCTCCGCGAACGCAGCGCACGTTCGCGCCGGGGCGCTCCACCGCCGCCCAGAGGTCCGTCCCGTTCACCTGGAGGTGCAGCTCCGAGAGCGCCCGCCGGTCGAAGCGCCAGCGCACGCCGCCGTCGGGCGTGGAGACGAGGTTCATCACCAGCCAGTCCGCCAGCCCCTCCGAGAGGCCCTGGCCCACCAGCCCCGCCCGCATCTCCCGGCGGCTCGAGGCGGTGTCCGGCGCCTGGAGCAGCACGTTCAGCACCATGCCGCTCTCCGAGAGGTCCACCGGCACCGGACCGGGCGCGATGTCCAGCAGCCTCACGCTGGCCACATCCGAGGGCGAGAGCAGGCTCGCCGCCAGGGACACCCGGCCTCCCAGGGAGTGCCCCACCAGCTCCAGCGGCCCGGTGAAGCCCCGGGCCCGCGCCGTCTCCAGCACATCCCTCGCGAGCGTGTCCAGGTTCGCTCCCGGCGGCGGAGGCGCCGAGGCCCCATGGCCCGTCAGGTCCGGCAGCAGGAAGCGGCGCCGGGGCTCCGCCTCGTTCCACGCCACGGCCAGCGAGCGCAGGTTGCGCCCCGAGCCGAGGAAGCCGTGCAGCAGCACCGTGGGCACCTCGCCCTCGCCCACCTGGAAGCTCTCGAGAACCACGCGCGTTCCTTTCCGGGCCTCGCGCTTGACCGGAGCACGGGCCGTCGCGCTTCATACCGCGAACGCCTTGCCCTCGGAGCCCTTCCTTGTCCACCGCCGCCCTGCTCTGTCTCGTGCTCGCCGCTTCCCCCGCCGCGGGGAACGCGGCCGATCCCCGCCCCGCCATCGCCGCCGTCCTGGATGACTGGCACAAGGCCGCCGCCGAGGCGGATGAGGCCCGCTACTTCGGCCACTTCACCGCCGACGGCGTCTTCCTGGGCACCGATGCCACCGAGCGGTGGACGCGCGACGCGTTCCGCGCCTGGGCCAGGCCCTTCTTCGCTCGCGGCAAGGCGTGGAGCTTCCGCTCCGTGTCTCGCAACATCGCCCTGTCCAGGGACGGCACCGTGGCCTGGTTCGACGAGGCGCTCGACACCCCGAACATGGGGCCCTGCCGGGGCTCGGGCGTCCTGGTGAAGGAGGCCGGTGGCTGGAAGATCGCCCAGTACAACCTCTCCGTCCCCATCCCCAACGCGCTCATGCCCGAGTTCAAGGGCCGCATCGAGGCCTGGCTCAAGCAGCCCACCCCTCCGCCCACCCAGGCCCCGCCCGCCCCCGGCTACAAGCCGAAGGGGTAGGTGTCCGGCGCGTCCTCCTCCTCGTGCCCGGCGTCCGCATCCAGCGGGCGCAGCGCCCACGTCTCGTCGATGTGCACCACCGCGTCGAACTGCGCCGGCAGGTCCGCCAGGAAGTAGTGGCTCCAGCGCTCCATGCGCGGCGCGTACACCACGCCGATGGCCCGCTCCAGCCGCCGCTCGCGCAGGCCCGAGGCCGCCTCGCCCAGGTCCTCCGTCCGCAGCAGGAAGCGCGGCACCCCCACCTCGTGGAACAGGTGCTCGTAGCTGCCCGCGAGCGCCGGGCGGATGTGCCGGCGCAGCCCCGCGCCATCCCACTCCTTCGCGGCGATCACCGTCCCCGTGTACGTGGTGAAGCCCACGCTGTAGACGGCCTTGCCGTGCCGCTCGCGCAACAGCTGCCCCAGGTTCAGCTCGCCCTGGTCTCCCAGCTGCGTGGCGCGCGCGTCGCCCAGGTGCGAGTTGTGCGCCCACACCACCATCCGCGCCGGTCGCCCCGTCTTGCGCCCCAGGTGCTCCGCCAGCGCGTCCGCCGCGTCCGCCATGTGCGTGTCCCGCAGGTTCCAGCTCTCGTTCCGGCCCGCGTACATCGTCCGGTAGTACGCCTCCGCGTCCCGGGCCAGCCGCGCGTTCTGTTTCGCGAAGAAGAGCGCGTCCTCGTCCTTCGCGTCCCGGGAGCGGCGCCGCTGCAGCTCCAGGAGCTGGTCGATCACCGCGCCCTCGCACGTGTCCGAGTACCCGTACGCCGCGGCGTGCCCGTAGCTCTGCGGATCCTCACCAAAGTGCTCGAAGCACGCATACCGCTCGCGCGCCCGCCGCGCCGCCTCCGGGTCCACCTGCTCCAGGTAGGCCACCACCGCGCGCATGGAGGCGTGCAGGCTGTAGAGGTCCAACCCATAGAAGCCCGCCCGCTCCTCCGCGGGCTGCGCCGCGTTGTGCGCCCGCACCCACCGCACCAGCTCCGCCGCGTCCTGGTTGCGCCACATCCACCGCGGGAAGCGCTCGAAGTTGCCCAGCGCTCCGTCCGCGTCCGCGTCGCCGCCCTCGCCCTGGACGAAGGCGTTCACCCGGAGCGCGTCCGGCCAGTCCGCCTCCACCGCCACCGCCGTGAAGCCGTGCTCGGAGATGAGCCGCCGGGTGATCGCGGCCCTCACCGCGTAGAACTCGTGGGTGCCGTGCGTCGCCTCGCCCAGCAGGACGAAGCGCGCGTCACCGATGCTCTCCAGCAGCGCGTCCAGATCCGTGGGCGAGCCCGTCAGCGGCACGGCCGCCGAGCGCACCCCGTCCAGCAGCGCGGAGGAGATGTCCGGACTCTCGTCGTCGAAGAAAGGCGGCATGTAGGAAAGGTGGACAGATCCGCTGGCACTGCCCAGCCATGCACGCCCAGCAGGCAGCCGGGCAGGGGCCGCGCCGGGCCTGTGCTGTCGGGCGGTCCGATGTCAGGGGTCGGCGGTACGCTCCTGTTCATGCGGAAGCGTTTCGTCAGCCCGAACGTGTCCGATTCCTGTCACCTGGCGGGTGGGGGCGCTGGTTCTCCCGTAGGCGTATGCCCATCGTCGCAGGCACTCGGTACCACGGTGGCGACGAAGCTTGGAACCAGCGCCCTCTCTCTGGCTCTCTCCAGGAGCGAGAGCAGGGGGGCCCCATCCGTGGACGGAGGGAGGGGCAGGCGGATGGGATACGGCGACTGGATGGCGGGGCTGCGGTGGCTGGTGCTGGCGGGCATGCTGGCCGCGGGGCTGGCGGAGGCCCGTGAGGTCGGCGGCGTGAAGATGCCGGACAGGCTGGACCTGCAGGGTCGGCAGCTGGCGCTGGCGCACATGGCCCTCAAGGAGAAGCTCTTCTTCGACATCTATGTCTGGGGGCTCTACATGGAGCAGATCCCCCGCCTGGAGGCCGACGCCATCGCCGCCAACTCCGTCAAGCGGCTGCACTTCCGCTTCCTGCGGAAGATCCGCCGCGATCAGCTCGTGGGCGCCTTCCGCCAGGGGCTCTCCAGCAACGCCGCGCTGCGCTCGTCGCCCATGCAGCAGGAGATGGAGAAGTTGCTGCAGACCTTCAAGGACGTGGGCAAGGGGGACAACCTCGTCCTCACCTACCTGCCGGACGCCGGCCTGCACGTGTCCGGCGAGGCCTCCGGCGGCATCCTCATCCCCGGCAAGGGCTTCGCCGACGCGCTCTTCACCGCGTGGCTGCAGAAGAACCCCGTCTTCGAGCGCTGAGGACTCGCCAGGCCTCGCGGCTGGGCACCCGTCAAGGCGTGCCCCGGGGGCGCTGGCGGGCTGAAATCCTTCCTGACGGGAGCCTTCCTGGGAGGTAGTCTCCCCGGCCCCACACCTACCGGCTTACAGGAGGACTCCCAACCATGCGTTCCATGCTGGCCCTGGCCACCCTCGCGACGCTCGCCACGGGCTGCGTCTCGCAGAGCAAGTACAACGAGCTGGCCTCGGAGAACGAGAACCTGGACTCGCGCCTCAAGGAGGAGAAGGACGCCCGCCAGGCGCTCGAGGCCAAGGTGAAGGAGCTCGAGGAGAAGCTGGCCGCGCTCGAGCGGGACAAGGAGGCCCTCACCTCCCGCCTCACCACCGCCGAGTCCCGCCTCACCGCCTCCGCCGCCGAGCGCTACGCCCTCGAGCAGAAGAACATCGAGCTCACCGCCCTCAACGACGAGCTGGCCAAGTCCACTCGCAAGCTCGCCGAGGCCAAGGAGGCCCTGGAGAAGAAGAGCGCCGAGTACGAGAACCTCGCCCAGAGCCTCAAGCAGGAGATCTCCGAGGGGAAGATCCAGCTGTCCGAGCTCCAGGGCCGCATGACGGTGCAGCTCAAGGACAAGATTCTCTTCGCCTCCGGCTCCACCCGCGTCAACAAGGAGGGCCAGGACGCGCTGGTGAAGATCGCCGACGCGCTGAAGACGGTGCAGGGCCGCATCATCCGCGTGGAGGGCCACACCGACGACGTGCCGACCCCGAAGGACGGCCCGTTCCCCTCCAACTGGGAGCTCAGCCTGGCGCGCGCCATGGCCGTGGTGCGAGCGCTCCAGGATGCAGGTGTGGACCCTACTGTCCTTTCGGCCGCCGGCTACGGGCAGTATCAGCCCATCGCCCCCAACGATAGCGACAAGAATCGCAGCTTGAACAGGCGCATCGAAATCGTGCTCGCGCCCAAGTCGGGAGGACGTTAGAGGGAGGGCGCCAATCGCGCCCTCTCATGAAAACGCCTGCCTTTCTGCTGTGTCTCCTGGTTGCGACCGGGGCTGTGGCCCAGGCCCAGGCCCCGGACGCCGGCACGCCTCCCGCCGACGCGGGGGCTCCCACCGGGGTGCTCACCAAGGCCCCCGTCCTCAAGCGCCAGGTGGAGGCGCAGTACCCACCCGAGGCCCTCGCCCAGCAGCTCGAGGGCACGGTGGTGATGAACATCGACATCTCCGAGACGGGGACTGTCTCGGATGTCCAGGTGACGCAGCCTGCGGGCCACGGCTTCGACGAGGCGGCGGTGGCCGCGGTGCGCCAGTTCGAGTTCGAGCCCGCCGAGGTGGACAACGTCCCCGCCCCGGTGCGCATCGAGTACGCCTACCAGTTCGTCTGGCGCGCGCCGCCGCCCCCCGAGGGAACCGACCCGAGCCAGGCCCCCGAGCCCCCGGTGAACTTCAGCGGGCGCGCGGTGGAGCGAGGCACCCGCCGTCCCCTGGCCGGCGCCGAGGTGGCCCTGCCCGAGCTGCAGCTGACCACCAGCACGGACGAGGACGGGCGCTTCTCGTTCCGGGGCGTGCCGGTGGGCTCGCACGAGGTGCTGGTGGTGCTCAGCGGGTATGACCGCTTCCGCACCCGGGAGACCATCACCGAGGGCGAGGAGACGCAGGCCACGTACTACGTGCAGAAGCGCATCTTCAGCCAGTACGAGACGGTGGTGCGCAGCGAGCGCGAGCGCAAGGAAGTCACCCGCACCACGCTCCAGGTGGCGGAGATCCAGAAGGTGCCCGGCACCCAGGGCGACACGCTGAAGGTGGTGCAGAACCTGCCGGGCGTGGCGCGGCCCTCCTTCAACGGCGGCCAGCTCGTCATCCGCGGCACCAGCCCGAACGACTCGGGCGTCTTCCTGGACGGGCAGCGCATTCCGCTGCTGTACCACTTCGGCGGGCTCACCTCCGTGTACAACTCGGAGCTGCTGGAGGCGCTGGACTACCTGCCCGGCAACTTCTCCGCCTACTACGGCAACATCACCGGCGGCGTCATCAACGTGCGCAGCCGCGCGCCGAAGATGGACCGCTTCCACGGCACCGTGGGGGTGAGCCTCATCGAGTCCAACGCCGTGCTGGAGGGCCCCATCACCGAGAACCTGGGCATCGCCGTGGGCGGCCGGCGCTCGTACATCGACCTGGTGCTCAAGGCGGTGCCCGAGAACGAGGACGGGCCCTCCATCCAGGTGGCGCCGCGCTACTACGACGCCCAGCTCAAGCTGCACTGGACGCCGAGCAAGCGGCACACCTTCACCCTGCAGGGGCTCACCTCCAATGACGTGCTGGGGCTGGTGTTCGACCGGCCCGCGGACGACGACCCGAGCGTCAACGGCGACTTCAACATCACCACGGGCTTCAACCAGCTGCGGCTGGGCCACCAGTACAAGGGCGCGGCGCTCACGGTGGAGAGCCAGGGCCTGGTGGGCAACACCCTCATCGAGTTCACCCTGGGGGACCGGTTTCTGCGCATCTCCTCGTTGGACCTGGACCTGCGCTCCACCGCCGAGTACACGCTGGCCGAGTCGCTCACCCTGGCGGGCGGCATGGACATCCAGTACGCGCGCGCCGACGTGAGGGCCCGCGTCCAGGCACCGCCTCGCGAGGGCGAGCCGTTCGGGCCCCAGGTGACCGAGGAGATCCTCACCGCGGATGACTCCTACTACCAGTACTTCCCCGCCCTGTGGGCCGAGGCGCGCTGGAAGCCGCTGCCGGGCCTGCTGGTGGTGCCGGGCGTGCGCAGCAGCAGCTACCTCTTCAAGCAGCAGCGCGTGAACAAGCGCACGCTGGATCCGCGGCTGGCGGTGCGCTACGCGCTCACGGAGCAGGTGACGCTCAAGGGCGGCGCGGGCCTCTACCACGGTCCGCCCATCAACGAGGAGCCCAGCCTCTCCTTCGGCAACCCGGACCTGCGGGCCAAGCGCTCCTACCAGTACAGCGTGGGCACCGAGTGGCAGCCCCGGCCCGAGTACTTCATCAGCGGCGAGCTCTTCTACAATGACCTGCACCGGCTCATCGTCAGCTCGGACACGCTGGTGGAGCGGGACGGGCAGCTGGTGCCCCAGCGGCTGAGCAACGAGGGCTCCGGCCGCATCTACGGCTTCGAGCTGTTGGCGCGGCGCGCCCTCACCGAGCGCTTCTTCGGGTGGGTGGCGTACACCTTCAGCCGCAGCCAGCGGCGGGACAGGCCGGACGGGGCGCTGCGCCTGTTCGACAACGACCAGACGCACGTGCTGACGGTGATTGGCAGCTACAAGCTGCCGGCGGGCTGGGAGGTGGGCGCGCGCTTCCGCTTCTCCTCCGGCAACCCGCTCACGCCCATCGTCGGCGCGCGGAGGGATGACCTCACGGATGTGTTCATCCCCGTGTTCGGCTCGGTGAACTCGGACCGGCTGCCCAACTTCCACCAGCTGGACATCCGCGTGGACAAGAACTTCATCTTCGATACGTGGAGCCTGAACGTGTACGTGGACCTGACCAACGCCTACAACAACCCGGCGAAGGAAGGCATCCTCTACAACTACAACTACTCCGAGTCGGCGTTCCTGGAGGGCCTGCCTCTCCTGCCGATCTTCGGCGCCAAGGGGACCTTCTGACATGCGCGCGCCCGTCCTTCTCTGTCTGGCGTTGGCGGTGGCCGCGTGCGGCCCGGAGTTCGAGCTGCAGAGTGAGATTCGCCGCGTCCGGGTGCTGGCCCTCAAGGCCGAGCCCGCGGAGCTGACGTTCAACCCGGACGCTCCGGCGATGCCGCCGCCCATCCTGTTCACCGCGCTGGCCGTGGCGCCGGAGGAGCGCCCGGTGAGCGTGGAGCTGGCGCTGTGCCGGCCGGGCAACGCCTTCGGCGACGAGCTGGACTGCCCGGGCCAGGACGGCGCGAGCCTGCCGCAGGGGCAGCTGTCGCTGACGGATCCGAACGTGCAGCAGATCCTCCAGGAGACGGCGCAGACGGGCAGCGGCGGCGAGCCCCTGGACTTCAATGATCCGCAGACGCGCGCCGTCCTCGAGCAGGGGGTGCCGCTCTTCGTGGGCTACGAGGCCCGCGACGGCAGCGACACGCCCGAGGGCCTGGAGGAGGGCGTGCGGCGGCTGACGCTGCGGCTGACGCAGACGCCCAACCAGAACCCGCGCATGGAGGACATCCTCCTGGATGACGCGCCGCTGGCGGGCCCGCTGCCCCTGGACACGGAGCTGGTGCTGCGGCCCCGGCTCGCCGAGGGCAGCCTGGAGACGTACGACACGCCCGACGGGCCGCGCACCGAGCAGGTCTTCTACAGCTGGTTCGCCACGGGGGATGGCGAGGTGAAGGCGCTGCGCTCCCTGGAGCCGGTGGACGGCAGGCCGGGTGAGCCCACCACCAAGTACCAGACGCCCAGCACTCCCCAGCGCATCACCTTCTACGTGGTGGCCCGGGACGGGCGCGGCGGCGTGGACTGGCTGTCGCGCACGGTGGACGTGGGGCCGTAGCTCAGGCCGGCTGTGGGCCGGACGCCTCGAGCGCGGCGGAGGCCCGCCCGAGGCCCTCGGCCACCGAGGTGAAGGCGTCCGCCGTGCGCACCCGCTCCTCGCCGAAGCGCTTCACGTAGAGCTGGCGCACCGCCGGAATCTGCGAGGAGCCGCCGGTGAGGAACACCGCGTCTATCTCCCCCGCCCCCGAGCACCGCTCCAGCAGGCCCTGCGTCACCTGGTCCAGCTCGGTGAGCAGCGGCTGGCAGAAGGCGTCGAACTCGGCGCGGGTGATGCGCTCGTGCACCACGATGCGCGCCTCCTCGAAGTCCACCGTCGCCTCGTCCGCGTCCGACAGCCGCACCTTGGCCTGCTCGATGGCCCGGAAGAGCCGGTAGCCCAGGTTCTCCATCACCAGGTCGTACAGCGCCTGCGCCGTCTCCGGCTTGTCGCTGGACTCCAGCATCAGCTCCAGCAGCTCCTGCGTGGACTTCTCGCGGATGAACGACATCTCGTGCCAGGAGAGCAGCTTGGCCATCACGTGCTGGGGCACCGGCAGCCGCTTGTCCGAGAAGCCTCGGACTCTATAGGTGGTGCCCGCGCCGAAGCAGGGCAGCAGCTTGTGGCGCATGATCTCCGCGTCGAACCTGTCTCCGCCGATGCGCACGCCCGTGGAGCCCACCACGTCCGGCTTGCGATCCAGCTTTCCCCGGCGCGAGGGCCCCAGCCGCATGAGCGTCAGGTCCGTGGTGCCGGCGCCGAAGTCCGCCACCAGCACCAGCTCGTCCCGCGAGAGCTGCGCCTCGTAGGCGAGCGCCGCGGCGATGGGCTCGATGAGGAACTGGATGTGCGTGAAGCCGGCCAGCTCCGCCGCCTTGCGCAGCCGCTGCTCGGCCAGCGCGTCCGCCTCGGGCTCGGGGGTGAAGAGGGCGGGGCGGCCCAGCATGACGGCCTCGGGAGGGCTGCCCAGCTGCGCCCCCGCCGCCTCGCGCACGCGGCGCAGCAGCACCGCCACCAGCTCCTCGATGGTCCACGTGCGGCCGTGCACCTGCGTGGCGCGGAAGGAGCGGCTGTGCAGGAAGGACTTCACCGACTGGATGAAGCGCCCGGCGTTGTCCTCCAGGTAGCGGGTGATGGCCTCCTCGCCGGCGTAGGTGGTGCGCTCGTCCTCCGGGAAGAAGAGCACCGAGCGGAAGAGGCGGGGCTCCCGCGTCCCCGTGGCGATGGGCAATACCCGGCCGTCCGGCAGGGCCGCCGCCGTGTTGCTGGTTCCGAAGTCGAGGCCGCAGACGCGCATGACTCCAGCGCCCATACCGCTGAACCGGCTGCGGCGGTAGCGCCTTCTCGCCGAACGGGCGGGAGAGCGGGCCCTGGGCGCCTGTCTGGCTCGGGGTAGGCGTCTGGAGCACCCGCGCCATCTTTGACCTGTCCACCTGATGACAGGAGAGATCATGAGATTCGGCGCGGGATGGTTATCGGCCGGAGTGGCCGCGTTGCTCCTCACCACGGGGTGCAAGGAAGGGCGCTCCGTGAGCACGGAGCAGCAGGGCGAGCAGGCCTCGGCGGCCCGGACGGCCGAGCAGGCCCAGGAGCAGTCGGAGAAGGCGTTCGACCAGGCGGAGCAGGCCCAGGAGAAGGCTACCAACGAGCAGCAGGACGCGGCCCAGGCGCAGCGAGAGCTGCAGGACACCCAGCAGGAGCTGGCGGAGGCGCAGGCCCGGGCTCGGACGGAGGCGCAGCAGGCGGAGCAGGCCCAGCAGCAGGCCCAGCAGCAGACGCAGCAGGCGCAGCAGACGGTGGCCCAGGCCCAGGCCAGCGCCCTGGAGGCCCAGCGCCAGCAGCAGAGCGAGCTGGCCCAGCAGAGCCAGCAGCAGGCGGAGCAGGCCCAGCAGCAGGCGGACCTCACGCAGCAGCAGGCGCAGCAGGCTCCTCCGCCGACGCAGCAGCCGGTGGCACAGGCTCCGGCCGTCGGCGCGCAGGCTCAGGGTGAGCAGCTCATCATCGGAGAGGTGCTGACGGTGAACGATCGCGAGGTGCTGGTGAGCATCCGGGGCGAGCCACAGGTCCGGCTCCAGGTGCAGCCGGGCACGCAGATCACCGTGGACGGGCGCCAGGCGCGGGCCGTGGACATCGAGGAGGGCAGCCAGGTGCGCGCCTCGTACCGTGATCAGGGCGGCGAGCCGACCGCGACGCGCATCGAGGTGACGAGCTCCGTGCAGAACCCCGCCCCCGCGGCACCCGAGAGCGGCGAGTCCGCTCCCGGCGCGCAGGAGCCCGCGTTCCAGCCGGACTGAGCGCGTGAGGACTCCGTGCGGCAGTCGGCGCGGCCCGGGCGAGGTGGCGCTGACTGCCCGCGCTAGCCCAGCGTGTGCTCCTGGATGAGCTTCTCCGCGGCGGCGGGGCCCTTCCAGCCCAGGACGCGGGCGTCCTTGTTCGCGAAGGCCACCACGGTGAGGAAGAAGTGCTCCAGCTCCTCCCGCTCGCGGCGGGAGAGGTCCTCATGGTTGCGCAGGTGCTCGGAGCGCGCCGCGTTCACGGGTACCACGAGGATGCGGTCATTGCGCTCGCGGCCCCCGCCCTTCTTCTTCTTCTGGTCCACCTCGAGCACGCCGAGCGCGCGGCAGGGCAGCACCACCCCGGGCCACGTCACGACGTCCCAGTACACCATGGCATCCAGCGGATCGCCGTCGGGCCCCTGGGTGCTGGGGATGAAGCCCCAGTCGAAGGGGTAGCGGAAGCCCCGTGTCAGGGGCCGGCCGACGACGAAGGCGCCCAGCTCCGGCTCGTATTTCAGCTTCACCGTGGAGCCGCGAGGGGACTCGACGACGACGTGGAAGGCGCCCTTGGCGTTGCGCAGGGGCAGCCGAGTGAGGTCCGAGGCCATATCCCGACAAGGTTGGCGCGGCTCTCGGGGCCCGCAAGCACACGGGGTACCGAGTTTCACCTCGACGACGCCTGGGGAGGGCGGAGGTGTCACCTGCCATTCAGCTCGGGGGGCGCGCTATGCCGCGGTGAGCGAGCGGGTGGCGCGTGCCGCGCTCAGGCCTCCCAGCAGGTACCACGCCACGGTGAGCAGCGCGGTGGAGGTACGCGCCTGGCTGGGACGACGGCCAAGGCCCAGGACGGGCGGCAGCAGCACCGCGCCAAGGCCCGCGAGGCCTCCGAGGAGCGCTCCACGCAGGTACGGGCGGCGCGGGCGGCCCAGCGCCACGAGCGCGTAGTAGAGCGAGTTGCTGACGATGTCTCCCACCAGGGCCTGCCGGTGGAGCCGCTTTCCATGGCTCGGGCGGAGGCCCAGCCACCGGGCCCCCTTCTTCAGCGAGCGCTTGCCGAGCACATCCATCCGGGGAGGATGGTCCAGCACCCGCCGTGCGCCCTCGTGGATGAGGGTGACGGAGAGCGCGCCGACGAGGCCGGGGCCAAGGGCGCGCAGCGAGAAGCGGGACTCGGGGACAAGGGTGATTTCGCTCACGAGAGCCTCCGAGGCAGAGGTGGACACTCTCGTGACGTGAGGCCATGCACTTCCCGGGGAGGAGCAGGCGCGTTCCGCCTGCCCGCTCGGTGGGCGCTCAAGGACACCTGCACGAGGGACTGGCTATACTGCGTCCGCCGCCCGTCACGCCTGCCGCGTCCGCGAGGCAAGGGAGCCTGGGGTGCCATGGCGAGGCACAGGGAGGAGCCATTCGGATGAACCGCCAGCGGGCATGGCTCTTTCTCGTAGCGTGGGGAGCGATGGCGGTCCTGAGCTGCGGCAGGTGCGAGGCTCGCGGCGGGGAGCGCTCAGCGGCCGAGCCGGGCAAGCCAGGGCTGGAAGCGATGGCGATAGACCCCTCCGCGGAGCCGGAGTTCCTGCGGCTGGATCCACGGCTGATCGAGCTTGCGGGGGAGGTCGACACAGGAAACCGCTACCTGTCTGCAGTCATGATCTCAGCGATCGCGGGCGAGCAGGAGAAGACGTGGTGCAGCGGTGTCGCCCTCAGCCGCCATCTGGTGCTGACCTCCGGCCATTGCGTGTGCCCGCGGAGGCTGGCAGGCGAAGCGGAGAGCGGAGGACGAAGCCTCATCGATACGCTGGCGTGTTTCGAGACCGCGAAGGTTGGGGCGCTCGCATATCTTCAGACGGTCGAGCAAGGGATCCAGAGCGCGGGCTCGCGGACGACGCTCCGCCATGGAACGGTGCGACCGCATCCCGCCTTGAAGATCGTGCTCGACGAGCAGGGGCGAGTCCTATCGACCCGTGCGGACTTCGCCCTCATCCGCTTGAGCAAGCCGCTGGAGTTCTCGGGCATGCCTCTGGCCGACCATGAAGTGCGGGTGGGTGACGTCGTCACCATCGTGGGATACGGCTATGACGAGGTCGAAAGGGTGTCTGGCTCTGAGCGCCGCTTCACGAGGAACAAGGTCCAGAGGCTCGCTACGGCAGAGGACGAGAGAGTCCTGATCGAGCAGCCGGGAGGGCACCGCTACAGGCAGGACAGCGGGGGGCCCTGTCTTCGCCAGACAACCACGGGGCCCGAGCTGGTGGGGATCTCGAGCCGCTGGCTGGGTGACGGCGCGGCCTTCACGAGCATCCAAGGCTATCAAGGCTGGCTGAGGGAGGAACTCCGGCATGCTGAAGCAGCGGACCCCAGTCCAAAGTAAGGGGGAAGGCGCATCAACACCCTGGAGGGCCGCGGTGCCTGCCACCTTCCAGCGGCCAGCGCTGCATGTGTGGCGATGCCTGGAGTGGGTGGTCGTCCTTCTTGCCACGGCATGTGGAGCAAATGCTCCGGTGTCGGTGGCCCGGCAGCGCCCTCCCGAGTATGTGCCGGCCGAAATACAGCCTGACCTGGGCGAGTCGATCATCTCGAGGAGCCAGCTCGATGTGAGCAATCGCTACCTGGCGACGGTCCTGGTGGATGGCGGCAGGGGAACTTGCAGCGGTGTCCTGATTGCCCCACGTGTCGTCCTGACGGCCGGCCATTGTGTCTGCGCGCAACACAAGGCGAATCCCGACACTCTCTCCACCCAGACCCTCATCGACAAGAGCACCTGTGCGCGGACCGCCTCTGTCAGGGTGCTGACCTATCAGGCTGAAGGGGAGCCTCGAAACGATGACTACACGGGCGTCGTCGCTCCTCATGAGCAGTTGAGGATTGTCTACAACAGCGCGAACAAGGAGCTGTCGAGCAGCGCGGATCTCGCGCTGGTCGTCCTGGGCTCTTCACCCCGAGGCGTCAAACCCGTGCGTCTGGCGACGGAGCAGGTCCGGTACGCGCAGCCCGTCACGCTGGTGGGCTTCGGCAGGAGCCAACTCGAGGAGCGACTGGCACAGGGACGCCGTTTTGGTTCCAACGAGGTGGCGACCATTGCAGAGGATGGCGCCACCTTCATGGTGGGTAAGCCCATCCAGATCCGGAGGCCCTACAAGCCCAAGGAGGTGCTCATGGTGAGGGAGGATGCCTCGTATAGCCTCGCGGGTGACAGTGGGGGCCCCTGCCTGCGTGAACGCAATGGCACCTTGGAGTTGGTGGGGATTGCCAAGACGCACTATGGGGGGCAGGAGTTGGTCCGGTTCTCGGAGTACACGAGCACGTATTTCTACCTGGGGTGGCTTCGCCGACAGATCGCGAACGTGGAACGGGAAGGTTCGGACTGAGGGTGGCCGTGGTGCTGGGCGAGAGCTGAGTCCCGCCCAGACAGGCCACTTCGCCGGAGCCAGTGCTGCCCTAGCGCTGCAGCTCCGGCACCTTCATGCCGCGCTGCACGGCGGGCCGCTGGCCCACCCGCTCCAGCCACTGGAGGATGCCCGAGGCGGAGCTGAAGAGCTCCGGGACCAGCTGCCGAACCCCGGCGGCCCAGGGATACAGGGCGATATCCGCGATGGAGTACTCGCGCGCCACGTAGTCGCGGCTGCTCAGGTGCCGGTCCAGCACGCCCGTCAGGCGCGCGCACTCGTTCCGGAAGCGGTCGATGGCCAGCGGCACCTTCTCGGAGGCCGTGCGCGAGAAGTAGTTGAGCTGGCCGAACATCGGGCCGAACCCGCTCATCTGGAACATCAGCCACTGCATCACCTCGGCCCGTCCGGCCGCGTCCGTGGGCATCAGCTTGCCCGTCTTCTCCGCCAGGTAGACCAGGATGGCGCCGGACTCGAACACCTTCAGTCCTCCCGGCACGTCGTGGTCCACGATGGCCGGAATCTTGTTGTTGGGGCTGATGGCCAGGAACTCGGGCTTGAACTGCTCGCCCTTGGTGATGTCCACCACGTGCGGGGTGTACGGCAGGCCCAGCTCCTCCAGGGCAATGGAGATCTTCCGGCCGTTGGGCGTCGTGAACGTGTACAGGTCGATCATGATCTGACTCCAGGCGCTGCGGGGTGGCCCTGTATAGCGGAAATCTCCGCCGCGGCGCGCTCTCCGGACTCCACCGCCCCGTCGATGTATCCACAGCCCACTACCGCCGTCTCCGTGCCCGCCCAGTGCACCCGTCCGCACGGGGCGCGCAGCGCGTCGCCAATCGCCGTCAGGGTGCCGGGGCGTGGCAGGCCCACGTAGCAGCCGGTGCTCCACGGCTCGGAGAGCCAGTCCAGGTCCGCGTAGGCGGTGGGCTCGAGGGCCTGAGGGCCGAAGAAGCGCGCCAGGCACTCGAGCGCCGCGCGTCGGCGCTCCTCGGCGGGCCGCCCCGTCCAGGCTCGCGCCGTGTCTCCCAGGAAGAAGCCCACCAGGGCCGGGTGGTGTCCGTTGGGCCCCGAGTCATCGAAGCACAGCCGCACGGGCCCCTTGTCGCTCACGGCCTCGCCCGAGAAGCCGGCCTCGCGCCAGAAGGGCCGCGCGTAGGTGGCCACCACCTTGATGACGCTGCCCATGGGCAGCTCCGCATGGGCGCGGCGGCGCGCGCCTGGCAGCTCCGTTCCAAAGTCCATCCGCTCGGCGAGCACCGGGGGCACCGCCACCACCGCGTGCCGGCCACGCCAGCTGCGCCCCTCGCCGTGCACCACCACGCCCTGGGCATCCTGGAGCACCGCGCGCACGGGCGCTGAGAGCACCACGCGCTCTCCGAGCGGCTCGGCCAGCCGCAGCGCGATGCTCTGGGCACCGCCTTCAATCCGCTCGGCCTGCGCGCCGTTCTCAATCTCGGCCAGCGGCATGAGCCCGCCATTGGAGTGGACGTAGAAGAGGAAGTGGAGGAAGGACAGCTCGCTCGGCTCGGCGCCGGAGATGGCGCGGGTGGCGATGTCCAGCGCGGCCCGTGCGCCCCAGCTGGGCACGTGCCGCTGCTTCCAGGACTCCAGGGTGAGCGCGTCCCACTCGGCGGCTCTGGGCGCGGCATGGGGGTGCTCGAGCGGCACACGGCGGGCGAGCCCGTCCAGGCGCCAGATGTTGCGCTGCAAGTCCAGCAGGCTCAGCAGCGGCAGCGCCGGCACCTTGCCGCGGTACGTGCGGCGCTCGCCGCGGACGTGCAGCACCTTGGTGCCATGGTGGAACTGGGCGAAGCGCTTCAGGCCCAGCTCCTCCACCAGGCGCAGGGCGTGGCGCTGGTGGGGCCCCACCCACTGGCCGCCGAGGTCCACCGTGTCGCCGCCCACGGGCTGGCTCAAGGTGCGTCCCCCCACGCGCTCCCGGGCTTCGAGCACCCGGACGGAGGCTCCGGCCCGGGTGAGTGCGCGCGCGGCGGTGAGCCCCGCCACGCCCGCGCCGATGATGATGACGTCCGCGTCCTGCCGCGCCATGTGCCCTCCGTGGGCGCGCACTGTAGACGGGTTGTCGGGTTGACGGGGCGGGGTCGGGCCTCCTAGGACGAGGGCTGTGCGACCCATGGACCTCATCGAGCGGTTGCGCCAGGTGTCTCCGGGCGCGGCGAACCTCCTGCTGAGCGCGGCGCTGCCGCGGATCATCCCCTCGGCCAGCGGGCTGGGCATTCGGGTGGACGAGGTGACGGAGACACGTGCGCGGCTGTCCGTGCCGCTCAAGCGGCGCACGAGCAATCACGTGGGAGGGCTCTACTTCGGCGTGCAGATGACGCTGGCGGAGCTGACCGCGGGGTTGTTGCTCTTGAGGCGCTTTCCGCCCGATGCGTACCGCTCGCTGGTGAAGCGGGTGGAGGCGGACTTCCGCGCCCAGGGGAAGGGGACGGTGTACGCGGTGTGCGAGCCGCCCCCGGAGGTGTTCGCCTCGATGGAGGAGGCGCTGCAGCAGAAGGGGGACAAGGCCGAGGCGTGGGTGCCCGTGAAGCTGCTGGCCGAGGACGGCACCGTCGTGACGGAAGTGCGCTTCCTGGACTCGGTGAAGAAGCGCTGAGCCTGCTTCGGGCACGGCCTTGGGGCTGGACCGGACGGGAGGGACTTCGCAGGTAGGGTGGTGGGCAGGCGACGTTTTGAGTAGCCTCCCGTCACGATGGACGAACATCGAGAGGTCTATGGGAGACTGGGGCCCGTGGTGACACGGCGGGTGTTCCTGCTGCCGCTGTTCGCGGGGCTGGCAGCGGGGGGCGCACCTCCTGCTCCACGGCGCTTGCGCCAGCGCAGCCTCTACCTGTCGGGGGAGCCGGGGGAAGAGGTACCGGACATCCTCGTCTGGGCGCGCACGGTCACCACGCTGCGCTTCGAGGCGCCGGTGGATGCTCGGCGGACGAAGCTGGAAGGCGCTGAGGCGCGCTTCGAGCCGCTGCTCATCGGCGACCGCTCCATCTCCCTGTATCCCCTGCACGAGCTGGCACCCGAGGACCGTTTCCGGCTGACCGTGGGGCTCGCGGGGGGAGAACTGCTCCCGTTCACGTTGCGCTCCGATCGGGAGCGGGTGGATGGGCAGGTGGATGTCTTCCCGGATCCCGCCTCCTGCGAGGCGCTCCGCCAGCACTGGCGGGAAATCCAGGAGGAGAGACAGCGGCAGCACGCGGACCTCCAGCGTCGCGTGAAGGAGGAGCTATCCGTCGAGCATGCCTTGGCCACTTTGCTGGTGATGGGGGCCGAGAGGCTGACACGGCTTCAGGAGGGCTCCCGCAAGTGGTCCATCCGTGAAACGGGCCTCACGGGAACCGTGGTGGCCATGCAGGGAATGGGGAAAGTCGCGGTCCTGCTCACGGTGACGAATCACGATCCACGGTTCTCATGGAGCGTGAGTGAGATCCGGCTCACGCATAGCGTCACCCAGAAGCCCAAGGGGTTCTCTCTCCGGGTGCAGCGCGCGTCCTTGCCGCCGGGAGATACCGGGCGCATCGCGCTGGTGACCGACGCCTCACCCAAGGATGCCGCTCAGCCGTACCTCTTGGAGATCTTCAGGGAGGATGGCGTGAGGCATATTGCCGTGGACAAGCTCATGTTGTGAGACCAGGTGGTCGCCCGCTGGGCGGAAAGGGAAGAGTGGTGATGTTCTGGAAGCCCATGCAGGTAGGTGTCCTGTCTGTGGTGTGCTGGAGCCTGGGGTGCTCGGGTATCTCGGTCCGCGCGGACGGGAGTCCTGGGCCAGAGGCTTGCCCCGATAAAGCCCTGGAGGTGATGAAGCTGTTGAATCTGCACCCGGGAGACACGGCGTTCGTCGTCTTGGATGCCAACAAGGAAAGGCTCGAGTCCATCACCCTCACCGATGGGCCCGTGGAAGGGCGCCTCAGCTCGCAGTTGGGCCCTTTTCCGGAACGGACCTTGTTGTATGGGCATGTTTGGACGGGGGGACCCGATGTCGTCATTCGCTACTACGAGGCGCGCTACCAGGGTGGGGAGCGTGTTCCCATCTGCGCGGTGGCTCGTGAGTCGCAGGGTGGATTGACGAAGCAAGAGGGCTCGCGCCCGGGCGTCGCGGTGATCGAGGACGTCTACGCGGTGATCGCCATCGTGGATGCTTTCCGATGAGGTTGGGCGAGCCTCAAGCGGCCTGCTGAAGGAAGCGGTGATAGCGCTCCTCCAGGAACTGGGCGCTCGGCTGATGCTCCTGGCGGTTGGGGATGTAGATGCGCTTCCCGGCAAAGGCTTGGAATGCGCACTCGTTCATGGGCGTGCCCCGCGCTTCTCTCAGAGTGGGAGATAGTTCGATGTGCCCATCAGGCTGGATGCCCATCAGGTCCGCGTCGAAGGCCCCGTGGTGGAGCAAGCAGAGCGCCAGCCCATTCTGCACGGTGGCCTCCCCAAGCTCGTCACTGTCCGGGCGGATATGAGCTGCGTGGAGAAGGGGCTCGTGAGGCAGGAGGCATACCGCGCAGCGTCTCTCGTAGGCGTGAAGGACGCGTGCCCGAAACAGCGCCTGGTGGAGCCGCTTCTTGGTTTGGACCGTCACGTACTGACGGCGAATGAAGTCAGCTCCTGCCTCGGCGTCATGGAGCGCCGGCCCAGAGGCTGCCATCCATGAGAGGTCGTCCGTCCCCAGCTTGACGACCTTGCACTTGAGGTCCTGGGGATTGAAGTCGGCGATGTACATGGGCCAGAGGGGCTTGTACCGCCCCGGGCGGGTGCCGAGGAAGTAGATGAGGGGCGTCTGCTGGCGATACGCCTGTTCCAGGAGCTGGTTGGCGTGGTTCCGCGGATCCTGGCCCTCGAGACGGTATGTGAAGATCCCCTTGTAGGAGTCCTCGGCGGCATCGTCGTACGGCACCTCTCGGTTGCCCCGGGGCACAATCGTCTTGATGGACAAGGCGCTGCCGCGCATCTGGCGTGGGCGGAAGATGCCTTTGGCGCGAGTGGCGAAGAGATAGGTCTCCCCGCGAAAGACGAATCCGGGCCGCAGGAGTTCCCAATCCAGCTCGGGTCCGTGAAGCCGTGTCAGCGCCTCAAGCCGCTGGAAGGCGGCGAGCCGCACGGGCATCTCGTTATCGGCGCTGAGGAACGAACTGGACATGGCCTCGAAGTGATGGCCAGTCTAGCACCGCAAGGCTCGCGAAAAACGGGAATCGAGGAAATGGCCCTCTCTTCGGAAGCCGTGTGAGCTGCTCCGAAGAGAAGGCCTGGGGTTCGTGAGCCGTCACGCTCTTCGACGACTCACTGCGCGGCATGTGCCTCCGAGATGGTCGCCGCAGGCGGGCGTGCCTGGGTGGTGATGGCGGCGACCAGGCCGTCCATCAGAGCCTCGGCCAGCTTCTCCAGCTCCAGCACCGGCACGTCCTGCAGGGTGACATAGGCGGTGCCCATGTAGACTCGCGAGTTGACGCGCGTGCGGGACGAAGCCTCGGAGAAGTACTTGGCCACGCTCTCACGCAGGGTCTGGATGCGGATCTGCTCCAGCTCCGACGGAGGCACGGGCAGCGGGGTGCGCTTGCTCTTCGTGGCCAGCTTCAGCTCCTCCACGGTGCACTCGGAGAAGGGCTTCTCCACCACCGAGCCATCCTTCTGCGGCACGGCGATGGGGGTGGGGCCCGGCTCGTCCGCCGAGGGCTTGAAGTTGCAGGCCTTGGCGTAAGCCAGCAGCGAGGACAGGTTGTTCACGCCGTAGCGCTCGCAGGTCGTCTCGGTGAAGGCGCGCGCCACGGCGCCGCAGGTGCTGAGAACCGCCTGCGACAGCGTCTTGACGTTCTCACTGAACCACTGCTGAGAACTCTTCTTGGCCTCCTTCTCGGCCAGCTTGTTGTCCACGATGTGGTTGTAGATCTGGCCGATCCGGAAGTGGTTGAGGTTCTGCTGAGCCGCGAGATTGCGAAGCACCTCGAGGTTCTGCTGAAGGCTCATCGACAACGTAAATGCAGCGTGCAACATATTGTTCATGCTTGCTTCTCCTTGGATTGCTCTCAGTCATGTCGACCAACAGCTGACATTGGCTTGTGCAGCCCATGTGCCAGCGGGCCGTCCCGAGTGAGCAAGGGCAAACAGTTGCGGAATGAGTCCACGCTCCTGGACTGACCGTCCGCGCTGCGAGACTCCGCTTGGAGAATCTGTGGGTGTGACGGAAAGATGAAGCTGTCTTTCACTTATGAACGTTCATAAGTAAAAGATGAGGCTGTCTTTCGGACTCCGAGAATCCGTTCAAGTTCTTGGAGTCCGGGAGAACCAGAGGAGGGTAGCAGGGTGAGCACCTCGCAGCCCTCGCGTGTCACCAGGAGGGTGTGTCCGAACCGGACCTGTCGTCACCAATGCCGAATCAATCCCAGGGCCATCCGGGGACCCAGTCAGAGCAGAGAGTTACAGTACCGGGTGGGCAATGCTGCGGTGAGCCACGGGAACGAAGTATCCTGGCTCCAAGTGGTTCCATCCCTGAGAGGCTGAGGTGCGCCTTCCGTTGCCACCCATTGGAGTGTTCCTCGCATGCGTCGTCGGAGTGTCCTTCGCGGAGGGATGCAAGCAGCGCAGCACGGATGCTCCACCCGCCAGAGGGGGATCAGGAGGCGATGGGGCGGTGCCTCTCTCTCAGTCGGCACCGCCCTCGAGTTCTTTGGATGATGCGGGTTCAATCCTCCTCCCAGACGGCTGGGAACCCGCCATTGCCTCAAGATTCAGAGGTGGCCCAGCAGCAGGGAAGGTGGACGTCAGCAACCGGTATGCGTCCACCATCATGCTCGCGGCGGATGACGAGATTGTCTGGGCGAACTGCAGCGGGATTCTCCTGAGCCCTCGAGTGGCCCTGACCGCAGCCAGTTGTGTGTGCCCTCCGCGGTACGTCACCTCGCAGGGGCGGCCTGAGAAGGGCCTCATTGGCCCGTCCGCCTGTGCCGAGAGCGCGTTCATGAGGAGGGTTCGCTACGGCACCAGGGAGGGTTGGAAATCCACCGAGCAGCCAGCGTCAGCCACGATACGACACCTCAAGGGCACGGTCCGCGTTCATCCCGCATTCCGGACTGAACTCAATGAGCAAGGCGCCGTCCTGTCGACTCGGGCCGACCTCGCCATCATCGTCCTCGACTCACCGGAGGAGGAACCTGTCGAGCGCATCCCGTTTCCCGAGACGGAAGTCCGGGAGAATGAAATGCTCGTGATGGCAGGCTATGGCGATGACCCGCGCTTTCGCGACCAGCCAGAGCTCCGCTATTACAGGAGCAACAAGGTTACCAAGGTCCCTGGGAGCGTGGACGGAAGGATCCGTTACGAGCAGCAGGGGGCCTTCGTCTACAACGGATACGCTGGCGGGCCCTGCTTCCGGGAAGACGCGGGCCAGAGGTGGCTGGTGGGAATCGCAGGTGTCGGCACAGAAAAGGAACTCTCCTTCACGAGCACCTACTTCTTCAGGGACTGGCTGCGTGCCGAGCTCCAGCGTGTGGCGACTGCGGGCTCCTCTCAGACTCCTCCTGCGGCCGTGCATCCCCAGTGAGGACCCATGAGGTCAACTAGGCTCCGAGCGTCTGCTCAGGCGCCAGGTGCATGGAAGCAACAGCCGATGGTAGCCGGGTGAGCACCTCGCAGCCCTCGCGTGTCACCAGGACGGTGTGCTCGAACTGGGCCGAGAGGCTGCCGTCCTCCGTCACCACCGTCCACCCATCCGGCAGCATCCGGATGCCCGGGCGCCCCAGGTTCACCATGGGCTCGATGGTGAGCACCATCCCCGAGCGCAGCGTGATGCCCGTGCCGCGCTTGCCCACGTGCGGCACGTGGGGCGGGGCATGCATCTGGCGGCCAATGCCGTGCCCTCCGAACTCCTGCACCACGCTGCAGCCCTCCGCCCGCGCCAGCTCATCGATGGCCGCCCCGATGTCCCCCAGCTTCGCGCCGTGGCGCACGACGGACACCCCCACATCCCGGCATCGCCGCGCCACGTCCACCACGTGTCGCGCGTCCGCGGACACCTCGCCGATGAAGAACGTGGCCGAGGTGTCTCCGTGGTACCCGTTCAGGCACGTCGTCACGTCCACGTTGATGATGTCCCCCGGCGCGAGCCGCTCGTCCGCACGGGGTATTCCATGGCAGACCACGTGGTTGCGGCTGGTACACACCGACGCGGGGAAGCCTTTGTAGCCCAGCTGGCTGGGCGTGCCGCCGCGCCGGGCCGTGTCCTCTCGCACCCACGCGTCTATCTCCCCCGTCGTGACTCCGGGCGCCAGCCGCGCGGCCACCCAGGCCAGCGTCCCGGCCGCTGCCTGCCCGGCCAGGCGCAGGCGCTCCACCTCGGTCCCCTTGAACAATGGAATTCCCATGCGCGGCAAGGTGGCACCCGCCTCGTCGCACCGTCCAATGCTGTATCGGTATGGAGTCGGTGCTCGGGGGGGAACACCCCGGGGCAGCCCGTGGCAACGGCCCCGCACCCGCGCTACCCTTGGCAGCCGTGAGCCTCACGCACATCCAGTCCTTTGTCGCGGTAGCAGAAGAGGGCCATGTGGGTCGCGCCGCGCGCCGGCTCCACATCACCCAGCCTCCGCTCAGCCGTCACATCTTGGCGCTCGAGGACGAGCTCGGCACCCCGCTCTTCGAGCGCACGCCGCGCGGCATGCGTCTGCTGCCCGCCGGCGAGGTGTTCCTGCTCCATGCGCGCCGCATCCTCGCGGAGGTGGACGCCGCGGTGCACACCGTGCGCGGCGTCACCGTGGGCCGCTCCGGCGCTTGAGCCGCTACAGGACGGGCCTGTCCTTGGGGTGGGTGCTCACGGGCTCTTCCAGCAGGAAGTCCGCCACGTCCTTCCACAGCTTCTCGAACTGGGGACGACGGAAGCCAGAGCCCGAGATGAGCCAGTCCACATGTGCCGGCTGGTGGGACGGCTGATCGAAGTGCCCGATGGCATCCAGGTGGTCCGCTCGCACCGCGCCAATCACCTTCCCGTAGACCTGGGAGCGCGTCGGGACGATGCCATCACACGCCTGCGGCCCCGGCAGCGCGCCGTAGGCCTGCACCAGCGCCGCCGTCTGCTCGGCGGTGTGGAGCGGAATCTGGTTCAGCGGCATCCGCAGCGTCTGGCCGTAGAGGAACGCGTAGACGGTGTGGGTAATCTGAGCGTACGGATCCAACCCCGCGGACAGGCGGGTGCGCAACGAGGGCGGCCGCGACTGCGTCACCACCGAGCCGTACCGCACCCCGGGCCGGTCCTCGCACCCGGCGTTGAACAGGTCGATTCCCTCGGGGGTGAGCTGGGGAATCAAGGAGGTGTCCTTGCCCACATCTCCCAGGAAGCGCGAGACGGCCTCGCGCCGGTCCGCCGAGAAGTCCCCCAGGAGCTGATCGAAGAGCTGATCCAGCAGCGTCTGCTTCCAGCCGAGCTGGTTGTCCGCCCGTGACAGCAGGTGCCCCAGCCGAAAGGCCACCTTCAGCGGCAGCCGACCGAAGCGCAGCACGTACACGGTGAACAGCGAGAGCAGCTTGAGGATCTGCTGCCCGAACAGCCCCATGAAGAAGGACGCCAGCGGCGTGCCCGCGTGGGGGGTGGACACGGTCACCACCGAGCGCACCCGGCTGGCAAAGGGCTCCAGCTCCATCCCCTCGCGCAGCGCGGCGCTCGGGCTGATGAACAGCCGCGAGTCCAGCCCTCCGGTGGAGTGGCCAATCAGGTGGAGCGGCCCGTCATCCGCGCTGGCCGTCTCCTGCACACCTTTGAGTAGATCCACCGACCGTTGCCGGATGGAGGCGGTGGGGTGGGAGCGGATGGCCACCACCTCGGCCTCGATGCCCCGCCGGGCGAACTCCGCCTGGAGGAAGTCTCGGACGTGGCCGAAGTAGACCAGCTCCCCCAGGTTGGTGAAGCCAAAGAAGCCGGGAACCAGGTAGATGTGGTGCTTCACGGGCATTCCAGCGAACCTTCCGGCCTCTTGGCTCCTGACTCAAGCGCCATGCTGCGCCGGCCTCGGATTTCAGGCCCCGGAGCCCGTTACGGCCTCGGCGGAGCCTAGGTCCTGGATCCGACGCAGGCGGGTGGGACGCGAGGGCAGGGTGTGCGCCTCGAGACACGAGGCTTGCGCGTCGCGTCAGCGATGATCATGTCTCATGGAGTCCAACAGCAGCGATTCCCTCTCCAGGTAGGCAGTGCTCCTCCCACGAGGCTGCCGGCGGTCGTTCTCGCCGGAAAGCGCCTCGACTGGGATCAGGATCTGTTCATGCGCTAACATTCCCACCGGTCCCGGGGGGGAGAGAGGTTTGTACATGGTGGAGGCACCGGAACCCCAAGGCCCCGAGGTCAGGGCCATCATGTTCACGGCGATGGCCGTGTCCGGCTCCCAGGCGCTGCGAGGTGAGGCCCTGGAGCTGGCGTTGCGCGAAGAGCATGGCCGGCTCGTCCGGCAGCTGCTGCCCCGTCAGGGGGGGCACGAAGTGAAGGTGCTGGAGGATGGCTTCCTGCTCGAGTTCGAGCGCGGGCTGTCCGCGGTGCGCTTCGGGCTCGCGCTCCAGGAGGCGGTGGCTGAGCGCAATCGGCTGGCCCCTCCGGAGCAGCGCCTGTCGCTGCGCATCGGCGCCCACCTGGGCCCGGTGGTGCACCGGGACGGAGAAGTCTTCGGCGAGGGTGTGAACCTGGCGGCGCGCATCGAGTCGCTGGCCCGGCCCGGCACCCTCTACGTCAGCGAGCCGCTGGCCCGCGAGGTGGAAGGCCACCCGCTGCCTCACGCCGTGCGGTTGGGGCGCGCCGAGCTCAAGAACATCCGACTGCCCGTCGGGGTGTTCCGCGTCGAGCCGCGGCGGCAGGGCTCTCGTCCGGCCTTCCTGGCCCGGGTCCGCTCCATCATCACCCAGCTCCGCCCAGGCAGTTGAACGCACGCACCCGGGCGGTAAGGTGCGGCGCATGTCCGAACTCACGCTCATCGTCGGCTCGAAGAACCACTCCTCCTGGTCGCTCCGGCCGTACCTCGCGCTGGCCCACACGGGGCAGCCCTTCCGCGAAGTCGTGGTGCAGCTGGACGAGCCGGATACCTCGGCGAAGATCGCCCAGCACTCGCCGAGCGGCCGCGTGCCCGCGCTGCGCCATGGGGCGCTCACCCTCTGGGACTCGCTGGCCATCTGCGAGTACCTGGCGGAGACGTTCCCCCTGGCGCAGCTGTGGCCCTGGGACAAGGAGGCGCGCGCGGTGGCGCGCTCGGTGACGGCGGAGATGCACTCGAGCTTCTCCGCGCTGCGGCAGAACATGCCGATGAACATCCTCGCTCGGAAGCCGGGCCAGGGGCGCGCGCCGGGCGTGGCCGAGGACATCGCCCGCATCCAGGCCCTGTGGAACGACTGCCGGTCCCGCTTCGGGCAGGGCGGGCCCTTCCTCTTCGGTGCCTTCTCCATCGCGGACGCCTTCTACGCCCCCGTCGTCACCCGGTTCGTTACCTATGACGTGGAGCTGGATGCGGTGGGCCAGGCCTACCGCGACGCGGTGCTGGCGCTGCCGGCGCTGAAGGCCTGTACGGAGGCGGCTCGGAGCGAGCCCCCCGTGAAGCGCTACCTGTAGTCCGCCGAAGCCCCACGCCTCTTCTAGAGGCCGAGCGCCTTCAGCTGCGCGTCGAAGGCTGGCGCGTCGGTGAAGACGTGGCCGCGGATGCCGAGCGCGTTGGCCGCCTCGACGAACTCGGGCAGATCATCGAAGAAGGCGGCCTCGTGGGGCGCGCAGCCCGCGCGCTCCAGGGCGAGCTGGTAGAAGGCGGGCTCGGGCTTCACGTGGCCCACCTCGCAGCTCATCAGCACGGCGTCGAAGCGCTGGAGCAGCGGCAGCCGAGGCCGCACGTAGGCCACGTGCAGGGCGTTGGTGTTGGACAGCAGCACCAGCTTCACCCGCCCCACCAGCCCCTCCACGCGCGGCAGCACCGCCTCGTGCACGGTGAAGTGGCTGCTCCAAATCGGGGCGAACTCCTCCATGGGCAGCTCGAGGCCCAGCGCCCCGCACACGTCCTTGCGGATGCCCTCCGCGTCCAGCAGGCCCCGGTTGGCCGCCGTCCAGCCCGCGCCCGTCAGCCGCTGCGCCACCTCTTGAGGCGGCAGCCCCGCGCGCTGCCCCAGCCGGTGGAAGAGCAGGGCGTTGTCGTGGAAGACGAGGACATTACCCAGGTCGAGGATGACGGCACGCGGCGACGGCATGGCCCGCTCTTATACCGGGTTGCCGCTCGCCGCGTGTCTCCCGCGCCCCGAGCGCGTTGGCGCCCCGGGCCTCCTGTCGTCGACTAGATGACCGGCACGCGGTTGGGCAAGTCCCGGGCCGGCACGTTGGAGTAGTCCGCGTCCAGGTCCATCATCAGCCGGTGGAGCACCCTCTTGCTGAGCGCCTTGCGCAGCCTGCCGAGGAACTCGGGCGGGGCGGCGATGATGAGCCGCTCGAAGCGGTGATCGTCCACGCCGCGGTCCAGGTGCCCGGACAGCTCGCGGGCGAAACGATCGTGCTCCAGCTCCTTGCGCGCGTCCGGCTCCGTCTCGACAGGGGGGCCATGCAGCGTGCCCGCGTTGGGGTTGTCCCGCTGCTCCGCCAGGTCCCCATTGTGCGCCCGGCTCTCGTCGTGGCGGAACTCCTCCACGAGCCTCCAATCCTCACCCTTCTCGTCCGCGGAGAACAGCCGCACCCGGCTCGCATTGCCCACCAGAATCCAGAGCTTGTCCGCCATCTTCATCCTCCCTTTCCAGGAGGGATGCGGACCGCCCTCGCCCCCGGCAAGCTTCCGGGCGGCGGCGACGCTTGTGTCGTGTGCCGGGGGAGCGACCACACGGGGCCTTTTCCCCCGCTGGCTGCCTGGCGTATGCCCAGGGGGGCGAGGGCAAGGCTTCGCGGTGGAGACCTCATGAGCGAGCTCGGAGAGGCGGCGGCCGGTTGGCTGGTCGGCAGGCTGGGGGAGATGGAGGAGGCGCTGGCCGCTTTGGTGGAGGTGAATTCCTTCACGGAGAACCCGGACGGCGGCCGGCGGGTGGGAGCGCTCCTGCGCGAGCAGTTCATGGTGCCAGGGCTCTTCGCCGAGGTGGTGGTCAGCACGCGGTTCGCGGATCACCTGGTGTTCCGCTCCCGAGGCCGTGCCGGGGTGCCGCCCCTGGCGCTGGTGGGGCACCTGGACACCGTCTTCCCCCCGGGCAGGTTCGAGGGCTACCGCAAGGACGGGGCGCTGCGCCGAGGGCCCGGCGTGCTGGACATGAAGGGAGGGCTCGTCGTCATCGCGTGGGCGCTCAGGGCGCTGGCGGCCTCGGGAGGGTTGGATCTGCTCCCGCCCCTGCGGCTGGTGGTGGTGGCCGACGAGGAGGTGGGCTCGCCCGAGGGCCAGGGCGTCATCCGCGGCGCCATCGCCGGCTCGCAGGCCTGCCTCGTCTTCGAGTCCGGCCGCATGGGGGACGCCATCATCACCCGTCGCAAGGGCACCGGGGCGGTGAAGGCCGTGGCCCATGGCAAGGCCGCCCACGCCGGCAACGCGCACCAGGAGGGCGCCAATGCCCTGTGGGCGCTCGCGCGCTTCGTGGATGCGGTGCAGCAGCTCACGGACTATCCGCGCGGGCTGACGGTGAATGTGGGACGGGTGGTGGGAGGGCAGGGCAAGAACACGGTGCCGGACCTTGCCGAGGCGGATGTGGACCTGCGCTTCTGTACGCGCCGGGAGGGCGAGGAGCTGTTCCAGCGCTGTCACGACGCGGCCTCGCAGGCGGCCTCGGGCATCCCCGGCACGCGCATCGAGCTGCGGGGCGGGGTGTCCCGTGAGCCGCTCGAGCGCTCCGAGGCCTCGGTGGCGCTGATGGGGGCCTATGGCGCCTGTGCCCACGCCTCCGGGCTGGGGCACTCCGAGGCGCCGCTGATCGGCGGTGGCTCGGACGCCAGTACCTCGTCCGGTATGGGCATTCCCTCCATTGATGGGCTGGGGCCCCGCGGCAAGGGGTTCCACACCGTGGAGGAGTACATCGAGGTGGACACGTTGATCCCCAAGGCCCAGGCCCTGGTGCGATTCCTGGCCTCGCGCGCCGAAGAACCTGCCCGCTGAGTTGTTCCTTGGAGGGGAAGGGCGGGTTAAAACCAGGGCATGCGCCGCTCTGGTCTCCCTCTCACCAGTTTGCTGACGCTCTGGCTCGTGCTGGGTGCCCCCGCTGTCGGGGCCCAGCAGGATCAGGGTGGAATGGGCTTGGATCTCTCCTCCGATGAAAATCAGGAGGCTCCCGCCGGGGGAGATGAGCAGCCCGGCTCCATTGGTCTGGACCTGAGTGGAGACGTCTCCAATCCCGGGCTGAGGCCCCGCGTGGCGCTGCTCGGGCTGGACACGCCGGAGCGAGCCGGTGCGGCGGTGGCCTCCCGCTGGCTGAAGGGGCTCTACGCCGCGGCTCGGAGCAACGACAAGTGGGTGCTGGGGTCCGCGCTCAAGGAGGTGCGCTCGAAGCTGGGGAGCGGCTACGCCGCGACGCTGCGCTGCACGGAGGCCTCGTGCATGGCCGAGTCCGCGGAGACGCTCGATGCGGACCTCGTCGTCACCTCGCGCCTGGCGCTGGAGGACGACGGGTGGACCTTTCGCCTGTGGACCTACAACCGTGACCGCAACCGGGTGGAGACGGACTCCGTGTCGGGCCGCAATCCACGCGACGTGAAGTTCCAGAAGGCCGCCGCGGACCTGCTGGCCCAGCGGCTCCAGGGGCTGGCGAAGCCCCGGGCCATCCTCGCGGTGAAGGTGAATGTGCCGCAGGCGGTGGTTCGCCTGGGGGACAAGACGCTGGGGGTAGGCAACCTGGAGCGGAACGTGCCGCCGGTCGAGGCTGCCCTCATCGTCGAGGCGGACGGCTTCACCTCGTACAACAAGCCCGTGGCCCTCAAGCCGGGGGAGAAGAGCTCCGTGGAGGTGCTGCTGCAGCTGGCGGGCCCGTCGCAGGATGCTCCCTCGGAGGTGGCGGCGGAGGCGACGCAGAAGAAGCAGGGGGCTCCGGCTCCCGCCATCCTCAAGCGGCCGGCGCTGTACACGGCGGTGGTGGGGGCGCTCGCCATGGGCGCGGGCGTGGTGATGGGCATGCAGGCCAGGAAGGTCGCGGACCGGGCCCAGGACACGGATGGTGACGGCGTTGCCAACATCACCCGTCAGGAGCGCATCGACTTGAAGGGCCAGGCCAACCTCTCCACGGCGCTGCTGGCGGGAGGCGCCGCGGTGGCTGGCGGCAGCGTGCTGTGGCTGGTGCTCATGCCCACCCGGACCGAGGCCCCGAAGGCGGCGCCGGGCGCGGCCAGCGGCACCACCTCCTCCACCGCGTTCCACCTCCTCCTGGGCGGGAGCTTCTGACCATGAAGGCGCTCTACCTTTCCCTGTGGTGCGCTCTGGCGGGTGCCGCCCTGGGCTGTGTCGGGGACCTGCCGGACGAGCTGCCCTATGGCTGCGAGACGGCGGACGACTGCGGCGGGGACGGCTACGTCTGCACGGTGCTGCCGGATGCGCGCCGCTACTGCTGCCTGCCCGCGGACGAGACGTGCAACGGCGTCGATGACGACTGCGACGGCGTGGTGGACGATGTGTCGAGCGGGCCCTGCAACCGCTGAGGGCCCGGGTCCAGCGGTTTCGGATGTAGGCAAGGACAGCCGGGCGGGCCTGTGACAGGGCCGAGGCCGGGGGCCGGAGGCGGCTGCTTGCCTCGCCAGGCGCATGATCTGTTCTCTGGGTAATTCCTTGTCGCAGGGCGGCGGGGTAGAACGGGGCCATGCGTACCTTTGGCCTTCCGCTTACCGGCCTGCTCACGCTCTCGCTCATGCTGCTCGCCCCGTCCGCCGGAGCCCAGCAGGAGGAGGGTGGCATGGGGTTGGATCTCTCCGGTTCCGATGAGAATCAGGAGGCCCCCGCTGGGGGAGACGAGCAGCCCGGCTCCATCGGCCTGGACCTGAGTGGCGAGGTGGCCAACTCGGACCTGCTGCCGCGTGTGGTCATCCTCGGGCTGGACACGCCGGAGCGAGCCGGTGCGGCGGTGGCCTCCCGCTGGCTGAAGGGGCTCTACGTCTCCGCTCGGAGCAACGAGAAGTGGGTGCTGAGCTCGCCGCTCAAGGAGGTGCGCGAGAAGCTGGGCGATGGCTACACGGCGGCGCTGCAGTGCGCGGAGTCCGCGTGCATGGCGGAGCCCGCGGAGACGCTCGATGCGGACCTGCTCGTCACCTCGCGCCTGGCGCTCGAGGACGAGGGGTGGACCTTCCGCCTGTGGATCTTCGATCGCGACCGCAACCGGGTGGAGATGGACTTCGTGACGGGCCGCAACCCGAAGGACGCGAAGTTCCAGAAGGCCGCCGCGGAGCTGCTGGAGCAGCGGCTGCCGAGGCTGGCCCGGCAGCGAGCCACCCTGGCGGTGAAGGTGAACGTGCCGCAGGCGGTGGTGCGCCTGGGAGAGAAGACGCTGGGCGTGGGCAGCCTGGAGCGGAACGTGGCGCCGGGCGAGCCCGAGCTCATCGTCGAGGCGGACGGCTTCACCTCGTACAACAAGCCCGTCACCCTCAAGTCGGGAGAGAAGACCGAGGTGGCGGTGTACCTGGAGCTGACGGGCACGTCGGCGGACGGCCCCTCGGAGGTGGCGGCGGAGGCGCTGGAGACGCGCAAGGAGTCCTCGATGCCGGCGGTGTTCAGCCGGCCGGCGCTGTACACGGCGGTGGTGGGGGCGCTCGCCATGGGCGCGGGCGTGGTGGTCGGCATGCAGGCCAAGAACATCGCGGACCGGGCTCCGGATGGGGATGGCAACGGCATCTCGGACATCACCCGCAAGGAGCGCATTGACGGCCAGAACCAGGCCAACCTCTCCACGGCGCTGCTGACGGGAGGCGCCGCGGTGGTGGGCGGCAGCGTGCTGTGGCTCGTCATCATGCCCACGCGGAGTGAGGCCCCGAAGGCGGCGCCGAGCGTGGCCCCCGGAGCAGCCAGCGGGGGGACTACCTCCTCCACCGCACTCCATCTCTTGTTTGGCGGGAGCTTCTGAACATGAAGGCGCTTTATCTCTCCTTGAGCTTGCTGCTGTGTAGCGTCCTCTTCGGGGCCGCCTCGGGCTGCGTCGTCGACTTCCCGGACGAGCTGCCCTACACCTGCGAGACGGACGCGGACTGTGGCGGCAAGGGCTACCTCTGTACCGCCCTGCCGGACACGCGGCGTTACTGCTGCCTGCCCGAGGCCGAGCAGTGCAACAAGCTCGACGACGACTGCAACGGCCAGGTGGACGATCTGACGGGGGAGAGCTGCTACACGGGCAGCCAGGAGACGCTCAACGTGGGCTCGTGCCGCCCGGGCAAGCCCGTGTGCGGAGAGGGCAACATCCGCTGCCTGGGCGAGGTGCTCCCCTCCACCGAGCTGTGCAACGGCAGGGATGACGACTGCGACGGCACCGTGGACGAGGGCTTCGACTTCCAGACGAGCCGGGAGACGTGCGGCCGCTGCGATCAGGCCTGCGGCACGCTCGAGGACTGCGTGAGCGGCCAGTGCGCGCGGCGCAGGGAGGTGGCATGCGACAACACGCAGGATGACGACACGGACGGGGACATCGACTGCGTGGACACGGACTGCAACAGCCTGCCGTGTGGCCCCGGCTGCACCTGCATTGCGCGCAAGAAGGCGGAGACGGACTGCAACAACCAGGCGGATGACGAAGGAGACGGCCTCATCGACTGCCTGGATCCGGACTGCGACTCGCGCTCCTGTGGCCCCGGCTGCCAGTGCCTGAACCTCACGCGAGGCGAGGCCGACTGCATCAACACCGTCAATGATGACGGGGACGCCCAGACGGACTGCGCGGACTCGGACTGCAACGAGAAGTCGTGCGGCGAAGGGTGCTTCTGCCGGAACAATGTGAAGGCCGAGGACCTGTGCGACGACAACCTGGACAACGACGGTGACGGGACCATGGCCGCCCCGAAGACGGACTGCCAGGACAATGACTGCGTCTCCAAGCCCTGCGGCGTGGGCTGCCTGTGCGTGGCCGTCAACACCAAGAAGGAAGTGGTGTGCTCGGACAAGCTGGACAATGACGGTGACGGGACCATGGCCACCCCGAGGACGGACTGCCAGGACTCGGACTGCAACGGGGAGGTGTGTGCCGTCGGCGGCGGAGCCAGATGCACCAACTCGGCCTGTGCGGAGATCAACTGCGCCGACACCCTCGATAACGACGGGGATGGGCTGGTGGACTGCGCGGACACGATGGACTGCTCCACCTGCGGTCCGGGCTGCACTTGCGTAAGCGGCGTGAAGAAGGAGACCCAATGCGCCGACACCCTCGATAACGACGGGGATGGCCTGCTGAACTGCGCGGACCCGGACTGCAACGGCGTGGCCTGCGGTGGAAACCGCACGTGCACCAACAGCACCTGCCAGTGAGCCCTTGGGCGCCATGAAGCTCTTCCTGGCCCTGCTTGCCCTCCTGGGGGCCGTGCTCCTCGCCAGCCAGCTCCTCTTCCGCTCCCGGGCGGGAGAGGCGCGGCGGTGGGTGGCGCAGGAGGGCGCGCTGCTGCTGGATGTCCGCTCCGCTCAGGAGTTCGCTGCCGGACACCTGCCCGGCGCGGTGAACGTCCCCGTCTCCCAGCTTGCCGCACAGGTTGGGACGTTGGGCGACAAGGGGCGCCCCGTCGTCGTCTACTGCGCAAGTGGGGTGCGCAGTACGCGTGCCACCTCCATGCTGCGCGAGGCGGGCTTCTCCCGGGTGTTGAACCTCGGGATCATGTCCGCCTGGTAGTGCATGTAGGTGTCGGCTGTCCGACGGAGAGGAAAGTCAGAACTCTCCGCAGTGGAGAAAGTGGGAGCTGATCGGGTTGCTGGATCGCCACCCCGTGAAAAGCTTTCCCTCCCATGGGTGGCGACGACCTTATCGCACAGACCGTGCTGTCGAGTGTGGCCTCCCCAGGTGACGCGATGCGGAGCGTTCAGGAAGCCCAGGATGGAGATGTCCTGGGCAACTACCAGCTCGAGCGACTCCTGGGCGAAGGCTCCATGGGTCGTGTCTTCCAGGCTCGCCACGTGCGCCTGGGGCGGCAGGTGGCCCTCAAGGTGCTCCGCCCCCAGCACGCGCAGGATGTCAGCTTCGTCCGCCGCTTCTTCCAGGAGGCGCGCTCCGTCAACCAGATCAACCACGAGCACATCGTGGAGATCTTCGACTTCGTCGAGGAGCCACAGCGGGGCCAGGTCTACTGCGTGATGGAGCTGTTGCGCGGGCAGAGCCTCGCCTCGCTGCTGAAGGAGGAGAAGCTGTCGCTCGAGCGCATCCAGCGCATCGGCGTGCAGGTGTGCGCGGCGCTCGGCGCGGCCCACGCGGTGGGCGTGGTGCACCGGGACGTCAAGCCCGACAACCTCTTCCTGGTCCACCGCGGTGGCCAGATGGACTTCGTGAAGGTGCTCGACTTCGGGGTGGCGAAGATTCTCACCTCCGAGGGGACGGGCAACACGCTGGACGGCACCATCATCGGAACGCCCACGTACATGGCGCCCGAGCAGGCCGCCGGGCTGCCGGTGGATCAGCGCGCGGACATCTACGCGGTGGGCAACCTGCTGTACGAGATGCTGGCGGGGCACCCGCCGTTCCAGGCGCCCGCCTTCGGCCAGCTCGTGGTGCAGATCATCACCCAGCCGCCTCCGCCGCTGCCTGACCGGCTGGCCTCGGGAGAGCCGATGCCGCCCGCGCTGGCGGAGCTGGTGCTGCGCTGCCTCGCCAAGGAGCCGGAGGCCCGGCCCCAGCGGCTCGAGGAAGTCACCACGGCGCTGCTGACGCTGGGCAGCAAGCCCGCCGTCTCCCTGCCCGTGGATGACGAGGAGATTCCCACCCGGCGCACGCGGATGCGGCCGGACGCGTGGTGGCTGAACCCGCGCCTGCCGATGCTGGTGGGCGGCATGGCCATCGCGATGCTGGCGGGCGCGCTCACGTGGCACGGGATGGAGAAGCTGCTGGAGTCTCCTGCTCCCGCGCCGGTGGAGGCTCCCGCTCCCGTCACCCTCACCGTGCGGACCTTCCCGGAGGGCGCGCGTGTCATTCGCGCGGACACGGGCGAGGCGCTCGGCGTCACGCCGCTGGTGAAGGAGCTGCCGCGCGCGGATGCCGCGCTGGGGCTGCGCGTGGAGCTTGCGGGCTACGTTCCCCTGGAGCGCCAGGTGCGGCTGGACTCGCACGCCGTCATCGAAGTTCCCCTGGCCAAGGAGAAGCCGGCCCCGCCTCCGCCCGCGCCGGCGAAGGCGGCTCCGCGCAAGGAGGTGAAGCGCGATGCCCTCATCGATCCGTTCGCGCAGTGAGCGCTGGTGGCTGTCCGTGCTGTTGCTCGTGCTGTGGGGGCTGCTCGCGCCGCTGCCCGCGGCAGGAGCGCAGCTCACCGACGAGGCCAAGGCGCAGGCGCGCGTGAAGTACAACGACGGCAACGTCGCCTACGAGCAGGGAGACTTCCGCAAGGCGCTGGCCTCCTTCAACGCGGCGTACCAGCTGGCCCCGCTGCCGGGGTTCCTCTTCAACGTGGCCCAGTGCCACCGCCAGCTCGGCGCCTACGAGCGGGCCGCTCACTTCTACCGGCGCTACCTGAGCCTGTCCGCGAAGGAGCCGGCCAACGCGCCCATGGTGAGGGAGCTGATCGCGGAGATGGAGTCCAAGGCGAAGCAGCAGGCCGCGAGCCGCTCCGCGCGACAGAAGCCGGTGGTGCAGGCGAAGGGAGTGGAGAAGGATCGTCCCGAGGCCATCCACGCCAGGGCTTCCGAGCAGCGGGAGCACAGCGCGCTGAAGGAGGCCTCGCGCAAGGCCGTGGATCAGCGCACCTCCCAGTCGCTCTCGGGGACGCGGAAGCCCCTGCCGTCGGAGGCGGTGCCGGGGGTGCCGGCGTCCGAGCCGCCGCGCGAGTCGCTGACGCGCAAGTGGTGGGTGTGGGCGGGAGCGGGGGCGGCGGTGCTCCTGACGGGAGGCATCGTCTACGCCGCCACCTCGTCCGACCCGCGCCCGACGACGCTGGGTTCCTTACCCGCGCGCTGAGCCCTGTTCGGAAACGTCGGGGGTTCTGGAGAGGGTGTGCGCCTCGGCGAGAGCAGCGAGGCGCGGTGCACGAACGGCTGTGGGCGGGTGACGGAGCCGCTCAGATGGCTCGAGAGGCCCCAGCCTGGAGGCTGAGGCTGGCCGCGAGCCTGTCCAGGCGGACGTAGAAGCCCGCCGGATCATGGAAGGTGAGGCGCACGTCTCCCAGCTCGAGCCTCGCTCCGGGCACGAGCGGTGTCGGTCGGCCCGGCTCCAGCTCCACGCCATCGAGCTTCACGGGGCTCGACTTGGGCACGGCCTCCACCATCCACTGCCCGTACGGCCCGGTGCGCAGGACCAGGTGCTCACGCGACACGGTGGCATCGTTGATGACGAAGGCGTTGTGCGAGGCACGGCCCAGGGGCAGCACGGTGTCGTTGTCACCCATGGGCACGAGCTCGAAGCAGAGCGCGTCGCCGGCGGGCAGACAGTCGCGAAGGTCCGACACCGGCATCTGGGTGGCGGCGACGTTCTGGCGTCCGGTCTCCGGTACGTTCCACGCGCCGGCCTCCCAGACGAGCCAGGGGTGGGGGTAACGGGCCCGGAACTTCTCTTTGAGCACCAGATGCTGACGGACCAGAAGGGAGAGGAGCAGGGAGCGCGCCATGACTCCATGGTAAGCACCGGCTCCCATGATGTCGCAGGTGTTCCGGCGATCAGATGTCAACGAATGGGCGAAGTTCGGCTGCGGAGGGCCCACCGACGTCCACCTTGCGGCATGTGGGCATGGGGAAGTTCACAGCGCTACAGCTTGCGAGCGATCGCCTGGGCGAGCCGGGTTGGAGCGGCCGGGTCCAGGTTGAGGAAGAGGCCGGGCTCGGTCGCCTCCAGCTCTTGCAGGCGGGTGCGGCCCTCGTTGTCGGTGGCCACATCCACGCGGGCATAGAGCAGGGGCTGCCCCACGGCGGCGAGCACCTGCTCGCAGAGGCGCAGCTCCTCGGAGATGGGCTCGAAGAGGTGGGGCTGCTGGAAGCCGCGAGGAGTGTCCTTCATGCCCGGAGGCCTGCGTACGGCGTGGCTGAAGGCTCCGTCGAAGAAGATGTAGGCGCGCTCGCCCTCCGTCTCGAAGGCGGTGAGGTAGGGCTGCACCATCACCTCGTCCGCGGCGGACAGCGTCTGGAGGCACGACTGAGCGGCCTCCAGCTCCGCGCGCGGGAAGCGGTACGTCTTCAGCGCGTCGGCAGACACCACGGGTTTGAGCACCACGGACTCCCAGTCGCGCTCGCGCATCAGCGCGGCGAGGTCCACGGTGCCTCCCTGAGGGACCCAGACGGTGGGGGTGCAGGCAATGCCCTGGGCTTCGAGCCGGCGCAGGTACGCCTTGTGGGTGTTCCAGCGAATCACCTCAGGCGGGTTGTGGAGGCAGGTGAGCTTGCCCACCTTGGAGGCCCAGGCCACGAACGCATTGCGCCGCAGGTGGCTGTCCCAGGTGGAGCGGATGACCGCCACCTTGGTGGTGCGCCAGTCCATCCTCGGGTCATCCCAGACGACAGGGCGCGCATCCAGTCCCAGCGCCGCGAGCGCGGGAAGGAGCGGTGCCTCCTTCTCGTCGAGCTGTGGCAGGGCAGCGTAGGTGACGACGGCGACGTCCACGGTGGGAGCTCCCGAAGGCCCGCGGCGAGCGGGGAGCGCTTCTAAAGCACCCGCATTGGGATGTGTCTACCCCTCCGCCGAGCCCGGACGGCTCAGCTCACCGGCTCGCCGGCGGTGAGAGCCTGGCCTCGGGCCTCGCAGTTCTCCCACATGCGGAGGAAGGCCTCGGCCGAGGAGAACAGCGGGTTCATCTGCGCATCCGTCATGCCCACGTGGACGAGATCGCGAATGAAGTCCGGCAGCATGCCGATGTGGGCCAGCCCCTCGGTGTTGAAGTCGAACACGCGGGAGCCGGCGCGCGAGGGCACGAAGGGCAGGCTCGTCCCATACATGTTCCCCTCGTACTTCAGGGGCGGCTTCTGGGTCTGCAGCATCTTCTGGACGGCACGCCGCTTGTGGCGGCGCTCGTCGTCCTTGAGCCCGTACGCGGCGTCGGCACCGTAGCGCGGCCCGGGTTGCTGGTTGAGTCCGTTGAAGTCGGTGCCCACCGCGACGCCGCCAGCGCCCACCTCGCGCAGCAGCGAGAGGGCGTACTGGTAGGACTGCGCCCACGTCTTGGACGAGCGCGCGCAGTCATTGGCCACGGTGCTGCCCGGGAAGTCCTTCACCTCGTGCTGGTTGGTGATGGGGGCCAGCAGCCCGCCCAGCGCGAGGATGCGCCGCGCCTGCTCGCGCGTCTTCATGTACTCGTTGGCGCGCTTGGCCTTGACGCTCGTCTCATTGGGGTCCAGGGCCTGCTCGCGGAAGGAGCAGTGCGAGGCGACGACGGGGTAGCGGGCCTGCTCGGCCAGGGAGAGCACCTCGTTGGTGCAGTGCTGGGACATGTGCTCCACGTCGAGGATGAAGCCCTGGCGCATGGCGGCGCGCAGGAAGGCCTTCCCCGTGTTCGTGAGTCCCAGCCGGTTGACGTGGCCCTGGCCCGGAGCGTTCAGCGAGTAGCCGCGCGGGTAGTGGGCCCGCTGCGTCAGCTCGTAGAACATGATGGAGGCCTTGGTCTGCGTGTCCAGGTCCTGCCCGAGCCGGAAGGCCACGCTGGTGTTGCCTTCCACCTGGAGGAAGTCCCCTCGGAGGAAGTGGTTCACCAGGTTGAACTTGTCGTCATAGACGGCGGCGCCGCCGAAGCTGTTGTTGGCCAGGTGCAGCGGCGTCATCATCCGGAAGCCCTGGTCCCTCAGCCACTGGAGGATGCGAGGCAGCTGCGCCTCGGTGAGGGGCTGCTGGTTGAGCTCCTGGCGGTCCCCGAGGATGCTGTCCAGCGAGTCCACCTCCACGCCGGCCACGACGGCGAGCTTGCCGGCCAGAATGAGCTGGCGGGCGTGCGAGGCGCTGAGGGCGAGCCCCATCCACTCCGAGTGCCGCTCGGTGAAGCGGCGCAGCTCGCGGATCTGCTTCTCGATGGAGCTCTCGTCCGTGTCGGGGTGGCGCGTCTGGTCCGCGAGCAGCTCGTTGTTGACGGCCACGGAGCACAGCAGCCGCAGCCCTCCGTCATGGGCGCGCTTGAGCCAGTCCACGAACACCTGCTGGTGGACCATGGTGGTGAAGCGGGGCCAGTGGGCGTACGAGCCATGGCCACACGGCCCGTGGCCGAGGCTGTCCTCGATGAAGACCTGGAGCAGGGACCAGTTCTTGCCGAACTGACCCAGACCCCAGGGCCCGTGGAGATGAACGTCGCAGCGGGCGAGCGCCTGTTCCATCTTCCCATCCGGGAAGCCCGCGAGCAGGTGCCCACCGAAGCCGAGGTGCGCCATCGTGTGGCAGTGCAGGTCGGCGAATCCAACGACGGGAGCGGGCAAGGGAGTCTCCGGGCTGTCGAGAGGCTCCAGCATGCCCCGGAGCCCTGACGGCGTGCCAGAGCCTCACCCCGAGCGCACGAGGATCTGCCCGGAGGCGCTCGGGCCGGAGCGCGAGCCCGACACCGGCTCGGTGCCCTGCTGCACGTGGGCCAGGGCTTCCTGCGCCGCGCGCGCCAGTGCCGCCTGTCCCTGCGGATAGGGCGCCGCCTCTCCAGTGAGCGCCAGCAGCTGCTGCCGCACCTCGGCGCCCGTGGCCGTGCGCTTGCTCACGTTGCGCTCCAGCAGCCCCATCACCACCGCATCCAGCTCGGGCGGCACGTCCGGGCGCGTCGCCGACGGCGGGAGGATCTCCTGCGTCACCGCCGCGTGCATCAGCTCGCCCTCGTTCTGCCCCAGCAGCACGCGCTGGCCCGTGAGCGCCTCGTGCAGCGTGAGCCCCAGCGCGTACAGGTCGATGCGCCCGTCAATCGGCTTGCCGTAGGCCTGCTCCGGCGCCATGTACCCCAGCTTGCCGCGCACGTTGCCTGCCACGGTGAGCTGCGCGCGCGCCGTGTCCCGCGCAATCCCGAAGTCCGACAGCTTCACCTCGCCAATCCGCGACACCAGCACGTTGGGCGGGTTCACGTCCCGGTGGATCAGGTGCAGCGGCTCGCCCGTGCGCCCGGTGCGCCGGTGCAGGTAGTCCAGCGCCGAGGCCAGCTCCGCCCCCAGGTACGCCGCCGCGCTCACCGGAATGCCCTGCCAGCCCAGCCCTCGCAGCAGCGTGCTCAGCGGCAGCCCGTCCACGAACTCCATCGCCAGGAAGTACGTGTTGCCGTGCCGGCCCAGGTCGAACACCTGGACGATGTTCGGGTGGTGCAGCGTGGAGCACAGCTCCGCCTCGCGGCGGAACAGCGAGACGAACTCCGCGTCGTCCGCGTACGAGGGCAGGATCCGCTTGAGCGCCACCTGCTTCTCGAAGCCACCCTCCGGGCTGTACGTGGCGCGGTACACCTCGGCCATGCCGCCCGAGCCAATCCGCTCGTGCAACATGTACTTGCCCATCACCTCCTGCTCGCGCAGCGCCGCCAGCGCCTGCTCCGTCTTGCGCAGGAAGTGCCGCGCGAGGATGGCCGTGGCCACCCCCGAGCTGAGCAGGAACACCGAGCGCATGATGATGAAGGGCGGGGTGAGCGTGAGCAGCGGCTGCTCGGGCAGCAGCGGCCGGACGAAGAAGAAGTACAGCAGCAGGTACTCGCCGCCCGCCAGCGCCCCGGCCACCAGCGCCAGCCGCGGCTGGGTGCGCAGCGCCGCCAGCACCACCAGCGTGCCCCAGATGACGAGCGTGGGCGCGGTGAGCGCGTACGCCGGGCCCTGGAAGCGCAGGTCGAACGCCAGCACCACCGAGGGGATGCTCACCTCGATGGCCACGTTGAGCCAGTGGATGGCGGGGTGGAACCACCCGGCGCGCAGGGCTCGCCAGAGGATGGTGTAGTAGACGCACAGCACCCCCACCAGCGACAGCAGCGCGCGCGTCAGCCCCCACCCCAGGTATGGCCCGAGCGCCCCCACCGCCACCAGGCAGGCGGCGGCCAGCCCCGCCATGTAGCCGGCCACGGACGTCTCTCGCGCCTGGGCATCCCGGCGCATGTGGTTCTCGAGGAAGCGGGAGACGGCGGAGGCACGCGTGGTCATGGGGAGAGCCGAACCATAGTGCGAACAGGGGTTTGGCTGGCAGAGGGCCACGGAGAGACCCACCAGGTCCTCTCTGCGTGAACCCCGCTCGCTTCCCTCACAGGTATGGTCCGGGGTAAAGTGTCGCTGAAATGTTGCACCGGGTCATCCGCGCCATGGCAGGTACGGAGGCCTTTTTCCTCGCTCTTCCCAGGACATCCGCATGCGTCAAGCAACACGCCTGTTTCTGGCCGTGCTCGCCACGGGCCTCCTCGCTCTCACCGGCTGCTCCGGTGACGACAAGTCCGTCTGTGGGGACGGACAGAAGGAGGGCTCGGAACAATGTGACGACGGCAACACCGCGGAGGGGGATGGCTGTAGCAGCACCTGCACCGAGGAGACGACGACAGAGGCGTGCGGCAACGGCGTACGCGACATCGACGAGGCGTGTGACGACGGCAATGGCCAGGGTGGCGACGGGTGCGAGAACGACTGCACCGTCACGCCCAGGCCCATCACCCAGTGCGCCACCCTGCCGCCGCTGAGCAGCGGCGCCACCTGCGAGGTGACGAGGCCGGGCACCAACGGCGCGCGGCTGTTCCAGGGCGTGGTGCTCAAGGACAGCGGGGTGCTCAACGGCGGCCAGGTGCTGGTGGACGGCAACGGCGTCATCCAGTGCTCGGCGTGTGACTGCTCCACCGCCACGGGGGCCTCGGAGGCCACCGTCGTCTCCTGCCCGCAGGGCGTCATCTCCCCGGGCCTCATCAACACGCACGACCACATCACCTTCCAGGGCGCGCCCAAGCCGCGCACGGCCGAGCGCTACGAGCACCGCCACGACTGGCGCGAGGGCAACGACGGCCACACGAAGCTGACCAACCCCAGCACCAGCGGCAACAACCCCATCCTCTGGGGCGAGCTGCGGCAGGTGCTGGCGGGCACCACCTCGGTGGCGGGCAGCGGCGGTCAGCCCGGCCTGCTGCGCAACCTGGACAAGGACAGCGTCACCACCAGCGGCGGCAACCAGGCGGGGCTGGATGAGCCGGCGCTCCTGTACCAGACGTTCCCGCTGGGGGACTCGGGGGGCAAGGAGCTGACGAACAGCTGCGACTACCCGGCCTCCGCCATCGACTCTCCCTCCGTCATTCCGCGCCACTCCGCCTACTTCCCCCACATCGGCGAGGGCATCGAGGAGTCCGCGCGCAACGAGTTCCGCTGCACCTCCACCACCGCCAACGGCGGCAAGGACTTGTTCCAGCGCCAGACGGCCATCATCCACGGCATCTCCGTGACGGCCGAGGAGATCGGCCACATGGCCACCCGGGGGACGGACCTCATCTGGTCTCCGCGCTCCAACGTCTCGTTGTACGGCGACACGGCCATGGTGACGGCGTACAAGCAGATGGGCGTCACCATCGCCCTGGGCACCGACTGGGTGGCCTCTGGCTCCATGAACGTGCTGCGCGAGCTGCAGTGCGCCGACTACCTGAACTCCACCTTCTACTCGCGCTCCTTCACGGACGAGGAGCTGTGGCGGATGGTGACGGCCAGCGCGGCGGACATCACCGACACGCACGAGAAGCTGGGCCGGCTCGAGCCGGGCAAGGTGGCGGACCTGGCCATCTTCCGGCTGCGCACCTTCGCCGCCTCGCCCTACCGCGCCGTCATCACCGCCAACCCGGAGGACGTGGTGCTCACCATGCGCGGGGGCCGGCCGCTCTACGGAGATCAGTCGTTGGTGGCCACGCTGGGCCAGGGCGGCTGCGAGTCCCTGGACGTGTGCGGGGCGCAGAGGGTGGTGTGCATCAACGACGACATCAAGCAGACGTACGCAGCGCTCAGCACGACCAACAAGGACCTCTACCCGCTCTTCTTCTGCGGCCAGGCCCCCAGGGACGAGCCGACCTGCGTGCCCCAGCGTAACTCCACCAACGCCTCGTTCCCCGCCAGCGTGAACAAGTCCACGGCGTACAGCGGCGCGCGCGCCGAGAGCGACAAGGACGGCGACGGCGTGGCCGACGGCGAGGACAACTGCCCCATCCTCTTCAACCCCATCCGCCCCATGGACAACGGAGCCCAGGCGGACACGGACAAGGACGGCGTGGGAGACGCGTGCGACGTGTGCCCGCTGGCCGCCAACAGCACCACCTGCGTGCGGCCTCCGGCGGAGGACGAGGACGGGGACGGCATCAAGGACTGGCAGGACAACTGCCCGTACGTGGCCAACGCGGACCAGGCGGACGCGGATGCGGACGGGCGCGGCAACGCGTGCGACGCGTGCGCCGCGGCCAACCCGGGCGCTCGGCCCTGCCCGGTGGGCATCTATGACGTGAAGAAGCCGGTGAATGGCACGCACCTGCTGGTGAACGAGCCGGTGTCCCTGGCGGACGTGCTGGTGACGGCGGTGGGCACCAACGGCTTCTTCATCCAGGCGCACCCCTCCGAGGGCGCGCGCTACCAGGGCCCGGACTACTCGGGCATGTTCGTCTTCACCAGCTCCAAGCCCACGGTGGCGGCGGGAGACCGCATCACCATCACCGCCGCGACGGTGGCGGACTTCTTCGGGCAGATCGAGCTCACGGACGCCTCCATCACGAAGAACTCCAGCGGCCACCCGCTGCCGGTGCCGGTGACGGTGAGCCCGGGGGATGTGCGCACCGCGGGCCCGCGCGCCGCGGCGCTGGAGGGCGTGCTGGTGGAGCTCAACAACGTCTACGTGACGAAGCACGAGCCCACGGTGGGCGCGGGCGACCGGGCGCCCACCAACGAGTTCGTCGTGGACACCACGGCGGGCACGGACGGGGAGACGGTGGGTCTGCGGGTGAATGACTACTTCTACCTGTCCTCGCCGCTGCCGGCGGTGGGCACGAAGTTCCGCGTGGTGCGCGGCGTGCTGGACTTCCGCAACGGCAACTCCAAGCTGGAGCCGCGCGGGACGCAGGACTTCGTGGCGCCGCCTCCGGCGCTCACGGCGTTCGGCCCCTCCGGCCAGTACGTGCGCGTGGGGCAGATGGGGACGGATGCCTTCCCGAGGGCGCTCACGGTGACGATGGGCGGCACCTACTTCGAGGATGTGGTGGTGACGCTCGAGTCCAGCTCGGGCGCGCTGCGCGCGGGCACCAACGGCACCGTCACCATCCCCGCCGGGCAGACCTCGGCGGTGGTTCCCCTGCAGGCGCTGGCCCAGGCGGCCAGCGTCACCCTCACGGCGCGGGTGGATGACTCCTCGCGGACGACGACGGTGCGCGTGCTGGGCGAGATGGAGCAGCCCACGGTGGTGGCGCTGACGCCGAGCTCCGCCGTGACGACGGCGGGCGGGCAGGTACGCTTCTCCGTTCAGCTGGACATCCCTGCTCCCGCGGGGACCACGCTGGACATCACGGCGGGGCCTGCGGGCTTCGGCACCGTCACGCCCGCCTCGCTGAGCATCCCGCTCAACAGCATGGAGGGCGTGTTCCGCTTCACCGCGGACGCGGCCCCGGCCGCCATGCAGGGCACGGTGACGGCGGCGCTGGGGACCGCCAGCAGCGCGAGCGCCACGGTGAGCATCGCCGCAGCGGTTCCCAAGCTGGCGAGCCTCACGCCCAGCACGGCGGTGCTGGTGGAGCCGAACGCCACCCAGACGTTCACCGTCACGTTGGACTCGGCGGCGCTGTACGATACGCCCGTGGAGCTGTCGGCGACGCCCGACACCGCGGGGGACACGTACGGCACGGTGCCGGCGGTGGTGGTGGTGCGCACGGGGCAGAGCTCGGCCACCTTCACCTTCACGGCGGGCAACCAGCCGAACGTGAACGGCATGGTGAAGGCCATGCTGGACGGCGTGGAGTTCTCCACGCAGGTGCAGGTGGGGGCGACGCTGCCTCGCCTGGCGAGCCTCACGCCCGCCACCCCCACCATCCCCTCCGGCGGAACGCAGACCTTCACGGTGACGCTGGATCGGCAGGCCTTGGGGAACACCGCCGTGACGCTCGCGCTCACGCCGGAGACGGGGGCGGGCTCGGTGCCCGCATCCGTCACGGTGCCCGCGGGCGCGACGTCGGCCACGTTCACCTTCACCGCCGCGGAGGCTCCCTCGGTCACGGCGGCGACGCTGACGGCCAACCTGAACGGCGTGACGCTCACCTCCAACCTGAAGATCATCGTCTCGGTGGCGGGCCTCGTCATCAATGAGGTGGACTACGACCAGACGGTGAATCCGGACTCGACGGAGTTCGTGGAGATTCTCAACACCTCCTCCAAGACGCTCCCGCTCTCCGGGCTGGTGCTGGTCTTCGTCAACGGCGCGTCGACGTCGCTGAAGGAGTACCGTCGCGTGGACCTCGGAGCCGCTGGCGAGCTGGCGCCGGGACAGTACCTGCTCGTGAGTGTCCCGCTGGTGCTCGACACGGTGTCGAACACGAACGTGAAGGAGCTGCGGCTCGACAACAGCCAGGACAGCGCGCCGAGAGATCTCATCCAGAACGGCCCGCCGGACGCGGTGGCCATCTACAACACGGGGACGGACAGCCTGGTGGACTCGCTCTCGTACGAGGGGGCGGTGTCCAACGCGATCCTCAATGGCACGACGACGACGTTCAACCTCCAGGAGGGGGCGGCGTCGGCGAGCTCCTTCGCGGACGCAGCGGACGGCTCGCTGTCGCGCCAGCCCAACGGCACGGACACCAACGACAACGTGGCGGACTTCAAGTTCACGAAGACTTCCACTCCGGGCGCCGAGAACGTCCACACGCCCTGAGCGGGCATCCGCCGTACCTCCCGGCGCTCCCAGCCGTCACAGGGGGCGCCGGGAGCAGTCCCGCCGTCACCCGCCGAGCCAGCACGGCTCGGCCTGGCGGGCCGCTACTCCTTCGGCGGCCGGAAGCCGTTGACCAGCAGGGTGTCCAGCGCGGCCAGCACCGGATCGTACGTCACCGTGGCGCGGAACAGGTTCTGGTGCACCAGCACGCCGATGTACGCGCCCATCATCCCGTGCGCCGTCTGCACCGGATCGATGTCCGCGCGGAACTCCTGCTTCTTCTGCCCGTAGCGGATGATGCCCGCCAGCACCTGGACGTAGACGGACAGCTTCTCGCGGAGGGCCTCGGCCACGCGCTCGTTGGACTCGGCGGACTCGGCCGCCACCATGCCGAAGAAGATGCCGTACTCGCGGTGGTAGCGCAGGAACTGCCCGGTGCGGTTCATGAACGACACCAGCTGCTCGCGCGCGCTCAGCTTGCGGTGCTCGGACAGCAGATCCACGAACTCGTTGAGGTAGCGCTGGTGCAGCTCGTCGATGGCCGCCAGCAGCAGATCCTCCTTGGTGGGGAAGTGCCAGTACAGCGCTCCGGGCGTCATCCGGATGGCCTTGGCCAGCTCCGCCATCGTCGTCGCCAGGAAGCCGCGCCGGGCGAACAGCGTGATGGCCGCCTCGAGGATCTCGACCCGGGTGCGTGCTGCGCGCTCCTGTTTGATCTCCCGCTTCGCCGGTTCCTTGCCCATGTGAGGGCCATCCTACCTACCTCATGAGAGCAGTGTCACATGGACAATCTCCGGGGGGGCGGCGATGCGCACCGGAGGCCCCCAGAAGCCCGTGCCCCGGCTCACATACAGGTGGCGCCCGTTCTCCTCGAAGTGTCCAGCGTCGTACTCCCAGATGGCGGCCACGGCCAGGTTGAATGGAAAGAACTGGCCCCCGTGCGTGTGTCCGGACAGCTGCAGGCCGATGCCCGCCTTTGACGCTTCGCGCCAGTTGGCCGGCTGGTGCGCCAGGAGCACCGCCGCGCGCTCCGGATCCCTCCCCACCAGGGCCTGCTTCAAGTCATACCCTTGGCTGAACCCGGAGCGAGCCGCGGCCCAGTCATCCACTCCCACCAGATCAAACGAGGCGTTCGGCTCGCCGATGCGCACGTGCCGGTTGCGCAGCACGGGGATGCCCATGCGCTCCAGGGCCTGCGTCCACTCCTCGTCTCCGGAGTAGTACTCGTGGTTGCCGGTGACGAAGTAGGAGCCATGCCGGCTGCGCAGGTTCGTCAGGGCGCTCACCGCGTGGCCCAGCTCGTCCACGCTGCCGTCGACCAGGTCTCCGGTGATGCACACCAGGTCCGGCTTGAGCGCGTTGCACTGCGCCACCATGGCGTCCATGAAGCGGCGCTGGATGACGGGGCCCACGTGGATGTCGCTCACCTGGACCAGGGTGAAGCCGTCCAGCGCCTTGGGCAGCCCCGGCAGGCGGACGGCCACCCGGTTGACGACGGGAGGGTGGAACGCGCGCCAGGTGCCGTACCCCACCATGCCGCCCGTGGCGAGCAGGGCCCCGCTGGCGGTGGCCCGCGCGAGGAACTGGCGCCGCTCCGGGGAGGCGAGCGTGTGCGCCGCTGCGGGCGTGGGAGCGGCCGGGGCGGGAGCCTCGGGAGCGTGGGCGGGCGGGGCGCCCCGGTTGCGCACCAGGCTGAAGAGGGAGCGCGCGCTGCCCACCACGAAGAGGGCCAGGATGAGGTAGATGGCCACGCCCATCCAGGTCCACCCCACGGTGGCCAGGACGAACATGAGGCGCTCGGGCAGCACGAACGCCAGCGCCCGCGAGCCCAGCATGAGCAGGGCCAGCACCCCCAGCGTCACCACGCCCGCCTTGCGCCAGCCCGGGTGGCCGGAGGTGTCCCGGAAGATGCGCCGGTACAGGTAGACGTGCGTCAGCACGGAGAGCAAGGCGAGGATGCCGAAGAAGATGAGGAGGCGCACGGGGGCGGGCATGGCCCCCAATACTTACCCCGTCCGCCCGCGCCGCAACCCGAACTGCATATGAAGAAGCGTGAAGCGGTTCACACGGCCCTGCTCAGGCGGCGGGAACCGAGGTGGGGTGGCCCCGCTCGGCGAGCAGGGCGCGGACGCGGGCGCGCAGGGCCTCCGGCTCGAAGGGCTTCTCCAGCCAGGGCAGGTGCGTGCTGTCCAGGAACGTCCGCGCCGCCTCGGTGAAGGCGCCGCCGGTGAGGAACACCATGCGCTCGGCCTGCGAGGGCGCCTCCTCGCGCAGCACATCGTGCAGCTCCATGCCCGTCATCTCCGGCATCATCAAGTCACACAGGATGAGCGCGTAGCGCTCCCCCGCGCGCAGCCGCTCCAGGGCTTGCCGGGCGCTGGTGAAGGACACCACCTCGTGCTCGGGCGCCAGCGTGCGCGACAGGGCGGAGATGAGCAGGGGCTCGTCGTCGATGATCATCAGCCGGCCGCGCGCCGTGGCGGCCAGGTCCGCGGCGGGGATGACGGGGTGCGCCCCGGAGGGATCCTTCGGGGCCGGAGGCAGCTCCACCTCGAAGGTGGTGCCCTTTCCCACCTCGCTGCGCACGCGAATCTCCCCGCCCATGTTCTGGATGTAGGAGTGGCAGATGGACAGGCCCAGCCCGGTGCCCACGCCCACCGGCTTGGTGGTGAAGAAGGGCTCGAAGATGCGGGGCAGCACCTCGGGGGGAATGCCCGAGCCGGTGTCGCTCACCGTGGCCACGATGTGGTCCCGCTCGTTTCGGCGCAGGCTGACGCGAATCTCGTGCTGATCCGCCCGGCCCTCGGGGATGGCCTGGGCGGCGTTCACCAGCAGGTTGAGGAACACCTGGCCCAGGCGCGTCTCGTCTCCCAGCACCTCGAGCGACCCGTGGTAGTCCTTCACCACCCGGGCCCGGTGGCGGATCTCCGCATCCGCGATGGACAGCGCCAGCTCCAGCACCGCATGCAGGTCCACCCGCCGCAGCCGCTCCGGCTGCATCCGGGAGAACGTCTTCAAGTCCTGCACGATGCGGCGCACCCGATCGGCGCCCTGCAGCGCATCGTCCAGCGCCTGCCCCACCTCGCCCCAGCGCGTGTCGGGGCCCTCGCGCTGGGCGGCCTCGCGCACCTCGGACGTGGCGTAGTGGATGTTGGAGATGATGTAGGCCAGGGGGTTGTTGATCTCATGCCCCACGCCAGCGGCCAGCGTGCCCACCGCCGCCATCTTCTCGGCGTGGATGAGCCGCTCGCGCGTGGCCTGCAGCTCCTGGAGCCGGGCCTGCAGGTCCGCGTTGACGGTGGCCAGCTGCGCGGTGCGCTCGTCCACGCGGGCCTGCAGCTGGCGCTCGCGCCGGCGCACGCGGAGGATGCGCAGCCACACCACGCCTGCCACCGCCAGCGCGGCGAGCAGCCCGCTCGCCACGCGGAACAGCCACGTCTGGTGGAAGCGGGGCCGCAGGGCGAAGCGCAGGGTGCCCTCGGAGACGGCCTGGCTGTCATGCGGGGCGGACACCTTCACCTGGAACCGGTAGTGCCCGGGCGGCAGGTGCGTGTAGTAGGCCACGCGCCGGGTGCCCGCCTCCACCCAGTCCGTGTCCACGCCCTCCAGCCGGTAGCGGAAGTGCAGCAGCTGGGGCGCGCGCAGGCTCGTGGCGGTGTAGTGGATCTCCACCCGGCCCTCGCCCACGGGGATGGCGCTCGTGTCGGAGAGCCGCACGAGCTTCGAGTCCACCTGCAGCTCCTCGAAGAGCACCTTCGGCTCGGGCAGCGCCTGCGTCTGCCAGGGCCGGTTCGGCGCATAGGAGACGATGCCGCGGATGGTGGGGAACCAGAGCCGCCCGTCGCGGCTGACGACGCCCGCGGGGGCGCCCACGCCGTTGCACTCCTCGGCGCGCATGCCGTCATCCATGCCGTAGGGCTCGGAGGTGACGCGCACGCGCTGTCCGGCGTTCACCGCCTCCAGCTCCTCCAGGGACACGCGGAAGATGCCCTTGTTGCAGCTCATCCACAGGTTGCCGTGCCCGTCGGGGAGGATGGCGAAGATGCGATCATTGAAGAGGCCCTCGGCGCGGGAGAAGCGCCGGAAGCCTCCGTCCTTCCACCGGTAGAGCCCCTCGTCGGTGCCGATCCACAGCACGCCCTGGGGCGCCTCGTAGAGCGCCTGGACTTCGCTGAACATGGGGTGGCCCTCGGCGGCCACGGGCACCAGGCGCCCCTGGAGCATGTAGGCCAGGCCCCCCTCGGAGGTGCCCACCCAGAAGCCGCCCGCCTGGCGCTTCGTCAGCAGGGTGATGGAGGTGCCGGGCAGGCCCTGGGCGCGGGTGAGCAGCTCGAAGCGCTCGCCGGTCCACCGCGCCAGGCCCTCCTGGGTGCCGGCCCAGAGCGTGCCGTCCGAGTGGAAGTACGCCACGCGCACCGGCCCCGAGGGCAGGCCCAGGTCCCGGCCGAGCGAGGTGGTGATCTTCCCGCCCTCCCAGCGGTTGAGGCCCGTCTGGGTGGCGAACCAGATGCCGCCATCCGGGGCCTCGGTGATGGAGCGGACGCGGTCGTGGAGCAGCCCCTCGCGCGTCGTCCACGTGCTCATCTTCCCCTCGTGCCAGCGGGTGACGCCGGTGCCCAGGCCGGAGATCCAGAGGCTGCCGTCGCGGGCCTCGAGCAGGGCGCTGACGACGACCTGGGGCAGCCCCTCGGGCACGCCCACGGAGGTGAAGGGAGCGTCCTTGAGGCGGTGCAGCCCGCCCTCGGAGGCGCCGATCCACAGGTTGCCCTCGAGGTCCTCCAGGAAGGCGATGACGGTGTTGCTCACCAGGCCCTGGCTGGCATCCAGGGTGAAGCGCCTGCCGCGGGCCAGGCGCAGCATGCCTCGGCCCGTGCTCCCCACCCACAGGGTGTTGAGCCGGTCCACGAAGAGCTCCTCGATGGGAGCGCCGGGCAGGCTCGCCTCGGGCGCGGGCCGCATGCGCCCCTGCTGGAGCCGGTACACGGTGCCGTCCTCGGAGCCGGCCCAGAGCGTGTCCTCGTGGTCCACCACGAGGGACATGACGGCGGTGCCCGTCCCCTCCAGCGCGGGCCCCGCGAGCAGGGTGGTGCCGTCCCAGAACTGGAGCCCCTTCGGGGTGCCCACCCAGAGCTTGCCCGTCGAGTCCTCGGCGAGCGCCGTGACGCGGTTGCTGGCCAGCCCGCTGTCGGCGGTCCACGCCTGGAAGCGGCCCTGGAAGTAGCGCAGCACCCCATGGCCCGAGGTGGCGATCCACAGCGAGCCATCCTTCGTGGGGAGCAGGGAGTGGAGGTGGCGCAGCGTGACGCCGGGAGGCGCGGGGATGGCGGAGAAGGCGCCTCCGCTCATCCGGGTGAGCCCCTCGTCGGTGCCGATCCACAGGGTGCCGGCGGCGTCCGTGGCGAGGCAGCGGACGGTGCGCCCCTGGAGCGCCGGGGTGGTGATGAAGTCGAAGACGGTGAAGCGCGCCCCATCGAAGCGCACCAGCCCTTCCCAGGTGCCCGACCAGAGGTAGCCGTCGGGCGTCTGGGCCAGGGCCTCGATGGCGTTCTCTGGCAGCCCGTCGGTGGTCTGCCAGACGCGGTGGGGGAACTGGAGCAGGGACTTGTCCGGTGCCAGGGCCTCGGCGGGAGGCACGACCGCGAGCAGGCTGACGAGCAGCATGGCCGTGAGGGCGCTCGGGGAGCGGTGGCCGATCGGAGCGCCGGAGGGAGGCGCTCGGCGGTGGCTTCGTGAGGCGTGAGGCATGTGTGGACCTTGCGGGGCGGCACCGTAGCGGGGAGCAAGGCCGGGGGAAAGTCGGGTCCTACCGGAAGGAACTACCCTACCCGAGGGGTAGGAATCCGGAACCCACGAGGAGGGGTTGCCAAGTTGGTTCGCGCGATTCGGCGGCACGTGGAGTGAGGCCTACGGAATCGCGAGCTCCTGGGCCCTGTGCAGCTCCGCGAGCATGCGAGGCGTGTACCCGAGCATCCGCGTGCAGGTTCGGGTGAGGAGCCTCGGGGCGCTGGTGGATGAGTACAGCACGCACCTCCAGGCGCGGCACGTGGAGCGCACGCGGCCCTCCACCCAGAAGGTGCTGGACGGGGGAGGTACTCGGATGCGCGCATGCCCGTCTCCCTCTCGTACCAGCTCGCCCACCGCTTCGATGGGGACCAGGGGCTGCTGCATCAGTTCCTGCTGGGCATCGAATCGGTCGCGCTCTGAGAGGGGGCCCTCGTGCGGACAGGGAACCCAGCGTAGTAGTCTTCCCGGTGGGAGGTGCCCTCCATTGCCACGCAAGCAGGCGATCAGCCCCAAGTCCCAGTCGAGCTCCGCGAAGCGCCGCGCTGTCGAGGAACCACCCCAGCACACGGGAGTGGAGCCGGCGCCGGGGGAGCGAAGCCTGGGGCCGTCAGCCCGTCCGGGGCCTGACCTCAACCGCATCCCCGTTCGCGCTCCGCGGCTGGGCAACGGCACCACGCCCGGGGTGGTGCAGCGGGCCAAGAAGCGGAAGGGGAGCGACGCCCCGAAGTCATGGCTGGACCTCGATCTGCCGGCGGAGGACTCGGAGGACGAGGACTTCGAGCCTTCGAACAGCAACGATGAGATGGAGCTGACGGCGGAAGAGCGCGAGATGAACCGCGTGGGAGCGAGCCTGCGGATGGGTACCACGGACTTCACCGCGCTCACCTCGAACGTCGCGAAGTACGCCGAGTCCTCCAACGACACGGTCAAGCAGAAGAAGAGCGGTGCGCTGGCGGAGACGGTCGACAAGCTCCATCCCACGTTCGTCACGTTCCAGGAGGTGACCAATCCCACCGCCTTCCAGCAGGGGCTCGTCGGCTCCAGCGTGTTCCAGGAGCACGGGACGGCCGAGTACGCGATGTTGCCCGGCCCTGCATACGAGTCGGGCCCGTACCACGAGTCCTATCCCTTCCTGTACGACACCTCGATGATCCACCAGACGCCGCGGCTGTCGGTGATGAGCGATGACAACTCGGGGATCGAGTCGTACTCAGGGACGCTGAAGTTCGGCAAGCAGCGCCAGCAGCCCCGCCCCACCACGGTCTGGGAGTTCCAGCTTCCGACGGGAGGCTACAACTTCCGCCCGCCATCCAAGGATGACCCCAGCACGGGCAAGCCGGATCCCCAGTACGCGCGGACGCACAAGAACCTCCGGCGCAGGGACATTCCGTACCAGCCCATGTCCGTCGTGAACGTGCACACCTCGCCATCGATCACGACGATCAACAAGCAGGTGAAGGACATCCGCGAGTCCGTCGAGGTGCTCAAGGAGCTGGGGCACAGCACCCTGGCCTCGGGTGACTGGTATGCCCAGCGCGGGGCGAAGACACAGTGGAAGCAGCTGGAGCAGAGCGAGGACTGGAACCTCGCTGCTCCGGAGCAGTCCACCAGCTTCCCTGGCGGGAGGAAGAAGGGGCAGACCGCGGACCACTTCCTTTTGGACAATGCCGCGTTCGACACCCACTCCGCCACGGCGATTCCGCCGCCGAGCGACGACTTCTCCGCGCTCGAGGACCACCTCACCCAGGACGTCTCGGAGGCGCAGCTGAAGGAGTGGGTGGACAGGAAGATCGATCACGCGCCGGTGTTCCTCCACGCCACGCTCAATCCCTCCTCCGAGGTGCCTCGGAAGCGCCAGCGCACGGAAGGTCCGGTCCGGAAGGTCCAGTCCCGCAAGAAGCGGCCTCAGAGGAGGAGAGGGCGGAGGTAGTAACGCCGCTCGTGCTGGGGCTCCGGCCGGTCGGCCCGTTCGCTGCAGCCGGGAGCCCTTTGGCTGCACCGCTTCGAAAGGCGCCGTTGCCTGGGCGTAGACTCCTTTGTCCATGGAATCCGCCTCTCCCGCCGCGAGCCCCGTCCTGCCGTCCTCCGCTGGGGCACTCCGGCCGGGGCTCCCCACGTCAGCGCTGTCCGCGCTGCTACGGCTGGCGCGCCGCCTGCCGCTGCTCCTGCTGGCGTATGCCGTGCCAGGCGTCATCACCTCGAGCCAGACCTACTTCTACGCCCAGGCCAAGGACCCCACCTACCCCTTCGGGAGGGCGCTGCTGGTGCAGCTGCCGCCCTGGTGGTACTGGGCGCTCGCCACGCCGCTCGTCCTCGCGCTCGGCTGGCGCTTTCGCCTGGAGCGCGGCGTGTGGCTCCGCAGCCTCAGGGTCCATGTGCCCGCCCTCATCGGGCTCACGCTCCCCCACCTGCTCCTCATCGTCTTCATCTCCCGCCTCGCGGGGGAGAAGTGGTTCCTGGACAACTCGTTGGCCTTCATCATGCCCTTGATGCTGGCCAAGTACGGCGTCACCGACGTCATCATCTACAGCGGCATCCTCTCCGTCGGCTACGCCATGGACTATCACCGCCGCTATCGCGAGGGAGAGCTGGCCCAGTCGCAGCTCGAGACGCGCCTGGCCCATGCGCAGCTCGACGCCCTGCGCGCCCAGCTCCACCCGCACTTCCTCTTCAACACGCTCAACGCCATCTCCGTCCTCGTGCGCAAGCAGGACACCGCCGGCTCCATCCGCATGCTCACCGGCGTCAGCGAGCTGCTGCGCATGGCCCTCAACACCACCGGCCGCCAGCAGGTTCCCCTCCACGAGGACCTCGACTTCCTGGACCGCTACCTGGACATCGAGCAGACCCGCTTCCAGGATCGGCTCCAGGTGGTCCGGGCCATCGACTCCGCGACGCTCGGCGCGCTCGTGCCCAGCCTCATCCTCCAGCCCCTGGTGGAGAACGCCATCAAGCACGGTCTCGGCACCCGCTCCGGAGCCGGGCGCGTGGAGCTGCGCGCCTCGCGTGAGGGTGGCCGGCTGGTGCTCGAGGTGCTCGATGACGGCCCTGGGCTCGCGCCCGGCTGGGACACCCAGGGCGGCTGCATTGGCGTGGCCAACGTGCGCGCCCGCCTGCGCCAGCTCTACGGAGACCGCCACGCCTTCACGCTGGAGAACCGAGCCGAGGGTGGAGTGCGCGCCCGCCTGGAGCTGCCCTTCCAGTCCGCCTCACCGGAGGTGCCCGTGTCATGAACGCGCCCGCCTGCATCCGCACGCTCGTCGTGGATGACGAGCCCCTGGCTCGCGAGGGGCTGCGCCTGCTGCTCGCCTCGGACCCGGAGGTCAGCGTGGTGGGCGAGGCCGGCAACGGGCCGGAGGCCGTGCGCCTCATCCGTGAGCAGCGGCCGGACCTCGTCCTGCTCGACGTGCAGATGCCGGAGCTCAATGGCTTCGAGGTGCTCGCCCACCTGGGCCCTGGCGAGGTGCCCGCCGTCATCTTCGTCACCGCGTACGACCACTACGCTCTGCGCGCCTTCGACATCCACGCGCTCGACTACCTCCTCAAGCCCTTCCGCGACGATCGCTTCCACGAGGCCGTGGGCCGCGCGAAGGCGCAGATTCGCCTGGCGCGCATGTCCGACCTGAGCCAGCGGCTGATGTCCGTGCTCGCCACCTATGGCGAGCGTGACGTCACTCCCGCGCCTGCCTCGGCGCCCGCGCCCATCGCCGCTCCCGAGCCGTGGGTGCGCCGGCTCGCCATTCGCGACACGGGGCGCGTGGTGTTCCTCGACGTGGATGAGATCGAATACATCGAGGCCGCCGACTACTACGTGCAGATTCATGCGGGCGGGAAGGGGTACCTCCACCGCGAGACGATGCAGAGCCTGGAGGCGCGCCTGGACCCGGAGCGCTTCATGCGCATCCACCGCTCGGCCATCGTGAACTCGCGCCGCATCCGCGAGCTGCGCAGCGAGGGCCGCAGGGAGCTCATCGTGGTGCTGACGGGGGGCGCCGAGCTGCGCGTCGCTCGCAGCCACCGCGAAAAGTTCCAGCACCTGCGCTGAGCACCCGAGACCGCGGCGATGAGAGGGAGCCCGTTCGCCGCACGGGAGTGCCCGTTCGCCGCACGCCCGTCCCCACCGGCTGAACACTCCAGCAGCGCGGCGCTCGAGCGGGCACTGTGCCTTCCGTAACCTACTCTCCACGGAGGCACCCCATGCTGCGCAAGTCTCTCGTTTCCTCGTTTCTGGCCCTCGGTCTGACGTTCGCTCCCGCCATCTCGGCCGCTGGCGAGGGCGCCGAGTGTGTCCAGGGCAAGCTGTCGCTCCAGACCGTCGTCGACAAGCACCTGAACGCCGTGGGCGGCAAGGAGCGGCTCAAGGCCGTGAAGACCCTGCAGATCACCACCCTCGTGCGGGAGGGTGACACCGTCACTACCACCACCATGCAGCGCCTGCGCCCCAACCTCGTGCGCTACGACATGGACAAGAACGGCACCCGGGTCAGCAAGATGTTCGACGGCCAGCAGGGCTGGATGGTGGAGGGCTCGGCTGCTCCTCAGCGCTTGGACCAGGAGAAGAGCGCGATGATGGCCGAGGGCGCTTCCTTCGATGACGCCCTGATGGATCCGAAGGCCCGGGGCGTCGCGCTGAAGCTGGACGGCATCGCGGAGGTGAATGGTGCTCCCGCCTTCAAGCTGGTCCTCACCCGGGGCACCACCACGGAGGTCCGCTTCATCGACCAGGGGTCCTTCCTGGAGGTGCGCCGCACCTACGCTGGCACCCATGAGGGGAAGGCGTACAACAAGGCCATCACCTTCTCCGACTACCGCGCCGTGGACGGCATCATGCTGAGCCACCGCGCGCAGTGGGAGGCCGACGGCAAGCAGGGCGAGAAGGTCGTCCAGAGCGCCCGCTACGACGCGCCCATCGACGCCACGGTCTTCAAGCCGGCGGCGCCGCGCAGCTGAGCCGCACTCCCTGCGTGCTCGAGCGAGCGTTGGGGCGTGTTCGGGCTCCCAACGTTGACCGCCACCGGGCGCGCTGGGAACATGGTCCCATGGGGCTCAAGGTCGCGCTGCTGTTCGGAGGCACATGGCTCGGCTCGCTGGCCGTGTCCGTGCTCTGCACGGGCATCGCGGCGGCGGCGACCTCGAGCTGGTCCGCCTCGCGGGTCGGCGGAGTGATGTTCCTGGTCATGGCGATGGACGTGGCGTTCGCGCTGGCGGGGAGCCTCGTGCTCTGGCGCGGGCTGTCCTCGAGTCTTCAGGGGGCAGTCCCGCGGATCACGCTCATGCTCGGCCATGGAGTGCTCCAGCTGGCGACGGCGGCGGTGCTCATCCTGATGACGTTCGTGGCCTTCAACCGGTAACCGAAGGAAGGACCACTCCGGGCGCGGCCTGAGACAACTGGTATGGCTGTCATACCAGTTCGGTCGAGCTCCGCTTCATGCTCGACACGCGGAGACACGCTGCCCCTCATCGCCAGAAGGAACTGTCCTGATGCCCGAGGAGCTCGACGCGGAACTGCGCATCGCCTCGCCGAGGGGTTGCTCAAGGAAGCGGAGAGGGACGTACTGAGAGAGGAGGCCCGGCGCCTGGGCCGAAGCCGCTTCGTCGCCGAGGCCCGAGCGCAGGCGCGCGTGAACCACAAGTGAAGACCGTGGGTGACGTACTGCCTGGTGCTACGAGGGCCCCCAGCTGCGTGGGGACATCCTTCTAGCGCAGCGCCGCGAGGGCTGCGCCGACCTTCGCCACCGTCACCGACACAGGCGTCGTCACCTCCGGAGCGAAGATGGCCACGCGGAGCTCCTCGAAGGCCCACCTCAGCTCCTGCGCCGCCTCCTGGTCACGCACGGTGGCGCGCCTGGCGAGGAAGGTCTCCCACAGGGGGGTGAAGGGCGCGGTCTTCCCTGCATCCTTGCCGGGGTTTGCCACCGCACGCGACAGCCGTGCCTGGGCCGCGCGGAGGTAGCGTGGGTAGTTCAGCAGGCGCACGATGGGAATCCACTCGATGAGGTTCGCGGGGAACAGGTGCCCGAGCTGCGAGCGGATGTCCCGCACGGCCGCCGCGCCGCTCGGCCCCTTTGATGCCGCCTTGAGTGCGGCGAGCGTCGCAGCGAGCTCCGAGGAGGTGGCAACGACGGCCTCCACCCAGTCCCGGGCCGCACTCTCGATGCGCGGTGAGCCATCAGAAACCAGCGCCTCGAAGGCCGCCTTCGTGCGGGGCAGCGGCGCACCCGGTGCGAGCTTGAACGCATCGTCGACGCTGCGTGCGAGGAGGAGCGCCCGGAAGGCCTCGGCCTGGCCCCGCGCGGGCGGCGCGCCGTCCAGGGACGGGAAGGGCAGCGGCATGCGCGCGGCGCTGACAGCCACGTGTCCGCGCGCGGCGAGCATCAGGAGCCGGCGGACTCCCGTGCGCATGGCCGCGTCGGCGGCGGCGGAGGTCTCGAGCAGCACCAGGTCTACGGCCGCGCCACGGTCGACGAGCGCGGGGTAGCTGCGGACCTCGAGCCCGCCGACCCGCCGGATGACTACGGGGGGCAGCTCGCCGAAGGTCCAGGCCGTCAGCCCCTTGCGCTCCCAGTCCGAAGTCGGTGCCACGCTGCGCAGCGCTGCCCGTGCACGTCCCCCGTACTGCTCGAGCAGCGCGTCGGCGTCGCGGCTCCGCGCGAGCTCCTTTCCCCGCTCATCGAGCACCCGGAGCGTGATGCGCAGGTACGGCACCACGGCATCCGCCCGGAAGGATTCCTCGGGCACGTCCACGCCGCACAGCCGGGACACCGCACGCGCGAGCGCTGGAATCATCGGCCCGTGGAAGGGCACAAGTTCCTCCTCGAGACGGTCGACCAGGTTCGGCACCGGCCCCAGCTGCTTGCGCTGGGCGCGGGGGACCTGCTCGAGCAGGGCGGTGAGTTTCTCCCGCTGCCACCCGGGGATGGTCCAGTCGAGCTCACCCGGGACCAGCTGTGCGAGCAGCAGCAGCGGCACGCTCAGGGTGATGCCGTCGTCCTCGGCCGAGGGGTCGAAGGTGTACGTCACCGGCACGGACGCGCCGTGCAGGGTGATGGCGTCCGGGTAGTGCGCCGGAGACAGGTCCGGGTCGTGCGAGAGGGCATCCTCCATCGAGAGGACGAGCACGTCGGGGTCGGCCGCCTCGGCCTTGCGGCGCCAGGCCTCGAAGCTCGCTCCGTCCGTCACGTCCGCCGGGAGGCGCTGGTCGAAGAACGTCAGCAGCGCCTCGCTGTCGAGCAGCTCGCTGCGCCGGGCCTTGTCCATCAGGCGCGCCACGCGCTCGAGCACCTGGCGGTTCTTCTCCTGGAACGCCCCCCGGGCGCGGTACTCGCCGCGCACCAGGGCATGCTCGATGAACATCAGCCGTGCCCGGGCGGGGTCCATGTTGGCCAGGGCCACGGGGCGCTCCTTGAAGACCTGAAGCCCGAAGAGGGTCGCGCTCTCCTTCACCACGGCGCGCGCGGACTTCTCCGACCAGTGCGGTTCGGAGTAGCTGCGTTTGAGCAGGTGGGGGGCCGCCTCCGCGAGCCACTCCGGGTCGAGCTTCGCCACGGTGCGCGCGAACAGCTGGGACGTCTCCACGAGCTCGAACGCCATCACCCAGGCAGGGGGCTTTTTCGCGAGCGCCGACGAGGGGTGAACCATGAAGCGCGTCTGCTTCGCGCCCGTATAGTGGCGCTGCTCCGGATTCCACTGGCCGAGGCGGGACAGGAGCCCGGTGAGGAGAGCCTGGTGCAGGGCGTCCCCTCGCGACGGGGCGCCCCGGCCCTTGCGCGGCAGGCGCAGCTCGCGGACGGTCTCCTCGAGCTGGCGCTGGACGTCCCGCCACTCGCGCACCCGCAGGAAGGACAGGAAGTTGTCCCGGCACACGCGCCGAAGATGGGATGTCCCCCGGCCCTCGGCCTCGCGCACGAACGCCCACAGCTTGAGGAGCCCCGTGAAGTCCGAGTGCTCGTCACGGAAGCGCCGGTGCAGCTCGTCCGCCTTCTGCGCGAGCTCCCGTGGCCGCTCGCGCGGGTCCTGCAGGTTGAGCGCCGCGGCGATGATGAGCACATCGTCCAGGCACCCGTACTCGGCGCCGGCGAGAATCATCCGCGCGATGCGCGGGTCCACCGGGAAGCGCGCGAGCTGGTGCCCGAGCGGCGTCAAGGTGCGCTCCTTGCCCTCGATGGCCCCGAGCTCTTCGAGCACCCGCCAGCCCTCGGCGATGGCCCTCGGCTGGGGCGGGTCGAGGAAGGGGAAGTCCTCGACGTCACCGAGGCCGAGGGACTTCATCCGCAGGATGACTCCCGCGAGCCCGGTGCGCTTGATTTCCGGGTCGGTGAAGGCGGACCGAGCGGTGAAGCTCGCCTCGTCGTAGAGGCGCACGCAGACCCCCTCGCGCACGCGGCCGCAGCGCCCTTTGCGCTGGTCGGCGCTGGCCTGGGAGATCGGCTCGATGTGCAGGCGTGTGGTGCCCGAGCGCGGGTCGTAGCGCGACAGGCGCGCTACCCCCGTATCCACGACGTACACGATGCCCGGGATGGTGACCGACGTCTCCGCGACGTTGGTGGCGAGGATGACCCGGCGCTCGGGGATGGTAGCGAAGACACGCGACTGCTCGGCGGCCGACAGGCGCGCATACAGGGGCTGCACCACCGTGCCGCGGAGCTCGCGCGCGTTCAGGGCATTCTCGGCCTCGCGGATTTCCCGCTCCCCGGGGAGGAACACGAGGACGTCCCCGTCCGGGTCGAGCGAGAGCACGTCCGCCACCGCTTCGGCGACGGAGTCGGCGAGCTCGGCGTCCTCGGAGGGCGGCTCGTAGAGCACATCCACCGGAAAGGTACGGCCCTCCACCTGGATGACCGGAGCCCCCCCGAAGAACTGCGAGAAGCGCTCGGTCTCGATGGTGGCCGAGCTCACCACCACCTTGAGGTCGGGGCGCCTGGGGAGGATGCGCTTGAGCCACCCGAGCAGGAAGTCGATGGTGAGGCTGCGCTCGTGGGCCTCGTCGAGCACGATCGTATCGTAGCGGCTCAGGAGCGGGTCGCTGTGAATCTGCGCGAGAAGGACTCCGTCGGTCATGAACTTCACGGCCGTCCGCCGGGACGAGCGGTCCTCGAAGCGAATCTGGTAGCCGACGTCCGTGCCCAGCTCCGTGCCCAGCTCGCGTGCCACGCGCGCCGCCACGCTCGTCGCGGCGATGCGCCGGGGCTGGGTGACGCCAATCTGGCGCGGGCGGCCACGCCCCATGGCGAGCAGGACTTTCGGCAGCTGCGTCGTCTTCCCCGAGCCGGTGGCCCCCGCGACAATGACCACCTGATGGGGGGTGATGGCCGCGGTGATGTCCTCCACCCGGCTCGAGATGGGGAGCTCGGGGGGGAAGTGCAGGGTGGGCAAGCCGCCGGGGGGAGGGATGGGTGAGTCACCGGACATGGCCACATGACCTAGCACTGAAGCGCGCTCTCCACCCCTGACGAAGTGTGTGGGTGCCTGATCCCGAGAGAGTCACCGACCGAAGAGCGGCTGATCGAGGAGCCGCGACCAGCGGTACGTCCTGACGTCGTAGCGGTTGATGATCCACTCCCCATCTCCGCTGGAGCCCTGCCGGTACTTGAAGAGGAAGTCCCCTTGAGGGCTTCGGTAGAAGCGGGGGTAGGTCGCCCGCGTCTCCAGGGTGCCCACCATGGGCTGCCGGGCAAACGTCGACGTGACGAGCCCCCGTGACCGCCAGTACGTCAGGGGATGGCCGTGCAGGTCTCCCGATAGGTGGATGTCGTGGTTGTCGTCGACCTCCAGCGTCAGGTAGTTGTGGCTGTCCCAGCCCCTGAACTGGTCATCGAGGACCACGTAGGTCCACGGCCCTTCTCCATTGCGGATGGCGACCTTCACGCGCCGGTTGGCGTCGTAGTACGCGACGATCTGGTGCCGCTTGAAGACCACGAAGTCGAACGAGGCGGAGCTCCCGCCCCAGGCGCGATCGACCCGGCTGCTTCGCCACGCCTGGGCGGTGGGGTCGTAACGCCAGACGACGAGCTCCGTGAGGAACTTCTCCGGGCAGGTGGTCTCCGTCGGCTGGTACGCGGAGAGCGCGTGTCCCGAGCAGTCGTAGGGCAGATCCCGGTTCGTGGGCATGGACTCCCAGCGCAGGTAATACGTGAGCGCCGGATCCTGCGAGTCCCAGCGCAGGGGGCCATCCGTGGCGCCGAGGGAGGCAATCCCGCCCGTCCCGGAGGCGTCGGCGGTCCCGCCCGCCAGGAGATTTCTCAGGTAGTAGCGCTCGGTGACTGGATCGACGATGCCGATGGTGGACAGGCCGTCCTGGTCCCAGTCCCCGACGAGCGGCAGGAAGGGCGTGGTGGCTGGGCCGAAGTTGAAGCGCGAGGTGCCATCGCGGCGCTGGATGACGAAGGTTCGTGTCTTGGTCAGGAAGAGCCCCGCGCGATTGCCATCACCATCCCAGTTGCCGCGGATGACGATGGCGTCCTTCTGCACTCGAGGGCGCATGAGGCGCAGGGTGAAGGGAGTCGCCCAGCCGGTCTCGCGCGTCTCCTTCTCGCGAGCCTCGGCTGGCAGCCCGGGCACCGGCTGCGTGAAGGTGTCGTAGTCGATGCTGGCCCCCGGTGCCGTGGTCACCACGAGCTGCGTCCCCGCGGCCGAGAGGGTCCAGTTCCCCGAGGTGGGCGTACCGGTGGTGTCGGCGTCCGCCCGGGAGAAGGACTGGACGACCGCGCCGGTGTTCGTCACCCGGGGCACGGAGTAGGACACCGAGAAGGGTGTCCTCGGGAGTGAACCGCCTCCCAGGAGCACGTGCTGGGTCCTCCAGGCGGTCATCTCGTGGATCGTCCACTGGGAGCCCTCGAGCCGGGCGTTGTAGACCTGCGTGGTCCAGACAGGGGGCTGGTTCTCGGAATAGACGGCCTTGTACTTCTGATACGTCACGACGGGGCGTCCCTCGCCATCGAAGCCGACGTTCACGTTGTTGAGCACGCCCTGGTGGGTCTGGAGCGGATCGACGACGGCGCGGGACGCGGTCGTCAGGGGCAGCGGGAGCTTCTCTCCGCAGGTGTTGTACCAGTTGACCAGGTCCTGGCTCCGGGCGACCGAGACGCTGTGGTTGGTCTCCACCGCGGGCGTCTCCCGCCACACCCAGGCCATGTAGACCCAGGGCTGCCCCTGGCCCTGCGCATTCCCCGAGGGATAGGCATTGCGCTCCGCTGTGTCGGCCCAGAGCGAGGACATACAGCCGCGAGGAGCGTCCGAGAGCGGCCGGGGGAAGCGAATCTTCCCGGAGTTCACGAGGGCCGAGTTCTGCACGCCGTCAATGGCGCGCAGGCCATGCACGTAGAGCGTCTGTCCTCCCACCGCCGCGAGCACGTGCTCCGGTATGGCTACGTGGAAGCGGTAGCGTCCGCTGCCCGCGCCACAGCGCTCGCTCACGGCCGGCTCGGCCATGAAGCGGGACACGCCGGAGAACATGAACTGGCCCCGGGGCTCGTCATATGCCGAGGCTCCGGCGTACACGTGGATGCCCAGCGAGGCAGCGACGCCCTGCTGGCAGGTCCACCCGGTCACGAAGTACTGGTCTCCCTCGAGCACCACGCCTTCCAACTGGCCGATGACCGCACCGGGAGTTGCCAGTGCGGAGAAGGGCTCCGCCGCTCCCAGCGCCGGCAGCAGCAGCGAGAACACGACGAGCAGGCGCGATGAACTCCTGTTGCTGCTTCGTTGCATGGACACCCTCGAGATGATGGGCCCCACGACGACTGGGGCGCGCCGGGGATTGTGCCCGGTGGATGCCGCACGCTCAAAGCGGTCAGGACGCGACGCCTGCGATAGCGTGTGTCCTGGTGGCGTCAAGATGAGATTCTACTGGCTAAGTCCCGAAGAGTTGTCGCGCCGCACGGCTCATATCAATGCTGCCCATCACGGCCTCCGGCACCTTCGGACCATTCTGCTTCCAGAACCCATGGACACTGCTCGCTCGGCGCGAGGCCTTGAAGCGGCTCCAATCGGAAGGCATCCGCGGCTTGAAGGGGTGCCGAACGCAGTTGCGCTTCCGCCAGAAGAAGCCCCCGACTTGTTGGAATTGGAGATCCATCCTCACGGCAGACTGCACCCCAGTTGTCTCCCGGGAGATCTGCCACCGCCTTGCGAAACATGTGGTTGGCAAGCACTCAGCCGACCTGCTCGTTGCCAGCGAGCGATTCGTGGAGGCTGTGCGTCGGTTGGACTTGGGAGGCATCGTCTTCCGGGAGCTTGCACTGCGCTGAGATGGGCCGCCGGGATGGAGGCGGCAGAAATCGAACCCGCTGTTCAAACTTCCTCGTCGGGCAAGAGCGTGCGGAGCAACTCGTCGTCGGGTCCGAGCGGGCGCCAACCTGGCGGCGGCGGAGTGGCGCGGAGCGCTGCTCTGGCCTGCTTGACTCGCTCCTTATGAGTATCAGGGGTGTCGGCAGACCAGCAACCAAGCGCCTTGGCCACCTGGAAACGGGACTCGTCGTCCATCACCGCCGGCCAGCCATTGGGAAGACTCTCGGACAGTTCGCGCACGAGCACGTCGCGCACGAAACGCGTGACCTGCTTGCGCTGCTCAGCCTCGGCATGCAATCCGCCCAACACCTGCACCCCGGCAATGTCGTCCTTGCCGAGTTCCGCGGCGAGCTGATTCAGGGGGACAGCAGGGCGTGCCTCGGCAAAGGCGGTGAGCGAATCGTAACCGCGCTCGCGCACGCGCTCATAAAGGCGGGCCTTCCAGTTGCCCTGCCATGAACGCCCATCGGTCATCCCCGTCCCCCTTGAATGAACTTCATCGGGATGTCGTAGCGCTTCATGCGAGCTGCGACAATGTTCAGGATCTCATTCCGGGTCAACTGCCGCCCGGCTTCAACTTCAGCCTCACCCAGCGCCTCCATGAGCATCCGGTTCCATTCGTTGGGCCAAGTGCGTCCCAGGCGCCAGTTGCCCCCACCGTGAATCGCCTGATGGTGTGCCTGCTCCAGCCGGACGCAGAACTTGTCGATGTCCATGTCGCCCCTGAATCCACGCTGCTCGAACCACGCGCGGAACTCTTTCGGCAGGACGTGGTGCTTCGGTGCCTTGGACATTCCCGCCCCTGCTCCGTCAGTCACCCGCATGCCGCGCACTTCGGGACTTTCACCCAGCGCGTCACGTACACCCTTCGGCAGGTCCCCGTTCGCCTGCGCCATCATCACCTGACCGCCGTGGATGCGGACGGCGGCGCTGATGGCTGGGAGGGAGAGGACACCCGCCTGAACGAGCCGGCGGATCATCTCCACCCACTCAGCGGAGACGACAATCTGCGAGCCCGCCATCACGCCGCCCGAGCCCATCACGAGGCCCACGCCGAGCGAGGCAGGAACGGCGGGCGGCAGTCGTGGCAGCGACATCCTCAGTGCCGAGGCCAGCGTGAGCATCTCCACGAGTTGCGCCGCCGCCATGATCCTTCCGCTGTTCTCCATTGCTATGCGTGCGCCGTCACGGATGGAACCGAACTCGCGGGTAAGCTTGCCCATCAACTCGGGCATCTCCGTGGCCGCGGCCTCGACCTTCTCCGGATCCTGTGACGCGAGCGCCCAAAGGGTGGGCTCTATCAGCTGTTGCACACGGTGCATGTCCATGAACAGCCTCTCGGTGCTGTAGGCAGGGCACTCTCGAAGCACGATGTCGGCGAGTCGTAGGAAGTCGAGCCATGTGGCGAGCAGCATGGAGCCGAACATGGCCGACTCGAGCCGGGGGCCGGTGAGACGCAAGAGAGCGTGGCCCATCTCTGGGTCTTCTACCTGCCACGCAGCGTCAGCCAGCGTGGAGACGCTCCGCAGATGACCGTAAAGCCAGTGCAACTGGTCCGAGCCATAACCGACGTGGCGGCTGAACACACCATTGGCCCGGCCGCCGAGGCTGCTGCCATCCTCGAGCTGGCGGAGCGAGTCGGCGATGCCAGCCGTGGAGCGCTCCACGTCATTGAGGACACCAAGGATGGCTTGCCGGGTCTGGGTGACGAGCTGACGCCCAGCCGCTGAAGTCGTGGGAGGCGACGGCTCCCTGGTGGAAAACGAACGGAGCGCAGGTCCCATCTCCTGCCGATAGGTGGTGGCTACCCCAGAGGGAAGTCCGGTACGTCCCTCGCCCGTCGCACAGCTGGTGAGCAATGCAGTGATGCATCCCAACCCGATGGCTGTCAGCCTCATGAATCCGCCTGTCAGAACGAGGAGGGGCTCTCTGGGGACGGAGGCGGCGGGAATCGAAGCCGCCGCCAGACGATGCCAACGCCTCTTGATTGGCTCGCGAGTAGTCGAGAGCTACGGACAGAGATAGCTCACATCGAAGGACTTCAGCGCCGGCGTGGCCTGCTGGCTGCTCGACGAGAGCACGAACTCGACGTGCAGGTACTGGCCGGCGGGCACGCCCGCCGCGGACAGGTTCGCGGGCTGGGAGGTGAATGGCCCCTTGCGCAGCGCCGGGTTGCCCAGGTCTCCCACCTGATTGGCGGACGTCACGTACGCCTGCAGGCCCGTGCTCGCGGGCACCACCGCGTCCCAGACGAGCTGACGCCACTGAGTGCCCGGCCCGCAGCCGCTGAGCTGATGGAAGTAGCTGCCTCGTGCCGCCGTGAACCGGCGCAGCTGGTAGCCGGTGAAGTCCGAGTACGTGTAGAGCCCGGCCATTTGCTGGGCCGTGCGCAGCACCTCTCCCGTGTCGCGGTGGACGCGCATGGCGTTGCCGGAGCGGTTGTTCACCCACGCGTGGTTGTTCGTGTCGAGCGCCACGCCCACCGCCTCGCGCGTCCGGCTGTCCGTCGCGTCGATGAAGTCCACCATCCCGATGTTGGGGACGTTGAAGCGCTTGAGCGCGCCGGTGTCGCCGTTGAAGGCGAGGAGCTGGGAGGCGCTGGCGTTGGTGTCGTTCAGGTCCGAGGTCAACCACACGAAGCCCTGGTCATCTGTGGCGATTCCTCGGGCTCGCCTCATCCGCGTGTTCAGCTGGCTGACGGCGGTGGTGAAGTCGAACACCGTCCACGTGCCCAGGGTGCTCCCCACTCCATCGGGGTGCGTGTAACGGAAGGCCTTGGCGCCCGCGCTCCACCCGGCCAGCCACACGCGGTCCTTGGCATCCACCGCGATGCCGTAGGAGCCGGAGGGCGAGGGCGGAACGATGTCGGCTCGCACGAGCGTGCCCGTGGCCGTGTCGACGAGCGCCAGCCGCGCCGGGCTCAGGGTGGACGCCATCACCCACAGCCGCTGCTGGCGGTCCGCCGCCGCGCCGTAGGGCCCGAAGGGCAGGGTGAGGGACGCGGAGCCGTTGAGCTGCTCCTGCTGGCCGCTCTGGGCGTTCAGCTTGAAGATGGAGTTGGTGTTGTGCAGGCCCACCCAGACGTCGCCCGCGGTGCCCTCGGCGCCACGGGAGATGGCCAGGGCGCGTGCCTTGACGGTGTCCTCGGCGGCGACGCCAAGCGGGGTGCTGAAGAGGATGCATTCGTCATACTGGGTCGGGTCGCTCCAGTCGGTGGGGAAGATCATCTCCCCGTCGGCGGGGTTCGTGCTGATCGCGCCGTCGCCATTGAGGTCCTGACTGGTCTGGATGCCGGGCAGGCCATTGCGCTCACGGCAGTCGGTCAGGACGCTGGCGATCTTCGTCACCGAGCCCTGGACGCTGATGGCGCGGTTGGCAATCCAGACGTTCCCGAAGAGGTCCACCGCGGTGCGGCTCGGGTTGTTGCCCTCGTTGCCGCGCAGGCCGTTGGGGTTGCCCACGCCGCCGTCCGAGGCGGGGAGCCCATCCACGGGGATGACGGCGTGATAGCGGGCCACCTCCCTGCCTGTCCGGGTGTCGAACTTGGAGACGGTGCTCTGATCATTGTTGGCGAGCCACGCGAAGGGCAGTTCCGCGTTCGCGGTGCCCAGGCCCAAGGAGCCGTCCGGGTTGAGCTGGACGTTGGAGCCACCCGAGAGGCTCCCGCCGTCGAGCTGGAAGCCGCCAGGTCCCACGCTCAGCGAGCCACCGTCCGAGGAGGTGCCGCCGTCCAGCCCGCTGCCGCCGTCCAGCCCGCTGCCGCCGTCTTGAGTCTCTCCCGCGTCGGGCGTCATGCCCCCGTCGGTGGTGCTCCCTCCGTCGGGGCCCGGGAGGCCTCCATCCGCGGAGCCTCCATCCGGCAAGGTCTGACCGCCATCCGAGCCACCGCCATCCGGTCCGCCCGGATTCGTCCCGCCATCATCCACGGGGGGCGTGCCGCAGATGCAGGGCTCGTAACCCTTGCCATCCTCGCGGCACACCTGCCCTCCCACGCAGCCGCCGGGGCCCACGCAAGCCACGGAGCGTCCAGGGACGCAGTCCTTGCCATCGGGAGGTGGCTCGGAGTCCCCACAGGCCGTGAGCCACAGGCCGAGCACGGCCAGACCGACTCTCATTCCCCACGCAGGCAGGCGCATGCGTGGGAACATACTCCGCGTGATAGAGCCGAGAACCTAGAGAACTTCTATGGGTGCGGCCGCTACTCGTTGTCCCCCAGCAGCCCGCCGAGCCCCACGCCGCCGAGCACACTGCCCTCATCCCGGCCACCGGCCGGGCCCGCGGACGCGAGGATGCGGCCAGCCAGCCGGCTCAGCGGCAGCGACTGCAGCCACACCGTGCCCGGGCCGCGCAGGGTGGCGAAGAAGAGGCCCTCGCCGCCGAAGAAGGCCGTCTTGATGCCGCCCACCATCTGGATGTCGTAGTCCACGCTGGGCTGGAAGGCGACGATGCAGCCGGTGTCCACGCGCAGCACCTGGCCGGGCGCCAGTGTGCGCTCCAGCAGCGTGCCGCCCGCGTGGATGAACGCCAGCCCGTCTCCCTGCAGCCGCTGCATGATGAAGCCCTCGCCGCCAAACAGGCCCGCGCCCAGCTTCTTCTGGAAGGCGATGCCCAGCGAGACGCCCTTGGCCGCCGCCAGGAAGCTGTCCTTCTGCGCGATCAGCTCGCCTCCCATCTTCCCCAGGTTCACCGGGATGATGCGCCCCGGGTACGGCGCGGCGAAGGCCACCTTGCGCTTGCCGGAGGCTCGGTTGAGGAACACGGTGGTGAAGAGCGACTCGCCGGTCAGCAGCCGCTTGCCCGCGCCCAGCAGCGAGCCCAGGAAGCCGCTCTTCTTCTCCGAGCCATCGCCGAAGAGCGTCTCCATCTCGATGCCGTCGTCCATGTACATCATCGCGCCGGCCTCGCCGACGGCGGCCTCATTCGGGTCCAGCTCCACCTCGACGAACTGCATGTCGTCGCCGTGGATCTCGAAGTCCACTTCATGCATCTGTGCCATGGGCGCTCCTCCAGGAGAGGGGTTGAACGGCGCGAACCATAGGACACCCAGGGCCGTCCGGCGCGGGCTAGAATGAGGTGCTCCCATGGGCGCGCATCCAGAAGTGGACCCGGCGGTCGCCAGGTTCCTCCGCTGGCTCGAGCAGGGCGGATCCCAGATCTCCAAGGTCCACATCGTCACCCCGGAGGGAGGCGAGCGGGGCGTTCTGGCCCTGGACGACATCGCTCCGGGAGAGACGCTCCTGCGCATTCCCCGCCGGCACGTGCTGACGGTGGAGGACGTCCGAGCCTCCGAGATGGGCCAGCTCCTCGATGCCCACGCCCAGCTCGACGAGGAGCGGACCTACCTGTCCGCCTTCCTCCTCCAGGAGCGGGAGCGGGGGGAGGACTCCTTCTGGAAGCCCTTCCTGGACATGCTGCCGAAGGCCTTCCCCTCGCACCCGTTCTTCTTCGAGGAGCACGAGCTGGCGCTGCTGCAGGGCTCCTTCCTGGCGGGGATGGTCGGGATTCAGCAGCGGATCGTCGCGGAGCGGTACGTGCACCTGAGCCAGCACGTCCCCGGGTTCAACCGGTTCACCTTCGACGCGTTCGTCTGGGCGCACTTCGCGGTGGTGACGCGCACCTTCACCATGACGCGGAGCGGCTCCCACGCCTCGTGCCTGGTGCCGCTGGTGGACATGATCAACGACGGCAGGCCGTGGGACAGCCCCTGGGCCTGGCTGGAGGAGGAGCAGTGCTTCCAGGTGAAGAGCCTGGGCGCCGTGGCGGCGGGCCAGGAGCTGCACACCACCTACGGCAACAAGAGCAACCTGAGCCTCCTGCTCCAGTACGGCTACGTGCACGAGGACAACGCGCACGACGAGGTGCTGCTGCTGCTGGGCATTCCTCCGGGCGATGCCTTCACCGCGGAGAAGCAGCGGCTGCTGGGGCTCTCCTCGCCGGACGAGCAGCGCTCCTTCAAGCTGTCGCGCACCTATGACGCCGAGGCGATGGCCGAGCTGTTCGCCTTCCTGCGGATAGCCCAGGCGGAGGCCGGGGAGCTCTCCGTGCTCGAGGCCGCACCCGATGCGCTCGCCCTCGCCCGGGCGCCGCTGAGCCCGCGCAACGAGGAGAAGCTCCACGCCGCCTTCGCCGCCGGCTGCGAGAAGCGGCTGGCCGGCTACGCCACCTCGCTGGAGGAGGATGAGCGACTCCTCCGGGAAGAGGCGCTCTCGCCCAACGCACGCAACTGCATCCTGCTGCGGCGCGGCGAGAAGCGGCTCCTCCAGTCGTACGCCGTGCGCGCACGCGCGGGTTTTCCTTCGCTCGGGTCTGACTGAAGAGCGACGGTCCCATCCCACGTCGGCGGTCATCCTCCACTGGAAGCTCGAGTCCCACAGAGGTGTTCGCGTCACCCCTGAGAGGTACGCTAGGGCTCCACCTTCGGTGGAGGCCCTGCATGTTCTCTTCGGATCGAAAGCCACCCGCGTCGAACTCGGCTCCTCCTTCACCGAAGGCCGCTTCGCCGAGTCCCGCGAAGGCTCCCCTCGTGGATCCGGTGTCGCTCCAGCTCGCCCTGCTGAGCCGCTCCAGGGCCGACGCTCCGGGCGGGACGGCCGCACCTGTGGTCCAACGCAAGCCGACCGTCAGCTCTCCCGGGAGCCCGCTCGAGCGCGAGGCGGACGAGGTGGCCGAGCAGGTGATGCGGATGGCGGAGCCGGCGCCCATCGGATCGGCGCCACTGGCCATCCAGCGCCTCTGCTCGGAGGCGGATGACGAGGAGCATATGATTCACCCCAAGCGGGAGGGCACGCCGGGAGTCGAGACGGCGCGGAACGTGGAGACCGCCGTCCGCGCGGCGGAGCACGGCGGAGCGCCGCTGCCGGGCACGGTGCGGTCCCAGTTCGAGCCGCGCTTCGGGCAGGACTTCAGCCAGGTGCGAGTGCATGTCGGCAGCCAGGCGGCGGAGGCGGCGCGCGCGGTGCAGGCTCGCGCGTATACGGTCGGCCGCGACATCGTCTTCGGCTCTGGCCAGTACCAGCCGGACACCGAGGGGGGACGTCGGCTCCTGGCGCACGAGCTCACTCACGTGGTGCAGCAGGGCGGAGCTCCGGAGCAGCCCGCAGCACGGCCGGCTTCGTCGGATGCCTCGGTGGCCATCCGGCGGCATTCGGCTGCTCCCTTCATCGGACGCGACAACACCCGCGAGACGACGGCCGTCATGCGCACCGGCACGGTGCGGGGCTCTGGCCTGCAGTTCTGGCCGCTCCAGGTGACCAGCACGCGGATCGGTCCCGTCTCGGGCCAGGGGGGCCTGCTCAATGACAGGCGCAACCGGCTGTCGGTCATCGTCGCTCCGACGATGACGCTGAAGAGCATCGCCACGCTCCTCCTGCCGCTGTGGAACTCCGCGGAGCCGTTCACGCCGCCAGGCGCCACCGCCCCCCTCGTCACCGGGCCTATCACCGCCGAGGAGCTCGCGCGCGGGCTGCTGGTCTACAACCGCTACTACCTTCGTGTGCTCTCGGAGCCGACGCCGTCGATGACCGGATGGACGGGCGGGCTGCGCTTCCCGCTGCCCGTCGAGATCGACGACACCGGTGTGGCCACCGTGAACAAGGACCTGCTCCAGCAGATGGCCTCGGGGTTCGATGCGGCCTGGGCTCCGCTGATCGAGCGGCCCGCCGCGGCGGTCGCCACGCCACCAGCGGCAGACCTCCAGCGCTCCGTCACGGAGTTCCTGACCGCCACCCCGGACACCGACAGCCGGGGGATGGCACTCGCCTCGCGCACCGTCACCAACCCGGTCGAGGCGCGCCCCTTCGTGCTCGAGGTCTTCAACCAGCTCGGGGCCGGAAGGTTCGACGTCGCGCTGGCGTTCATGGATGCCTCGGTCAACACGCGCATCTCGCTGCTGGCCTCCCAGCGGGACGGCGCGGCCGTGCTCGGCGCGATCAACACCGCGCTCTCCTCCCCACCCGCGGAGCTCTCGCCGCGGCAGCAGGAGAGCCTGTCGCGAGCCCAGACCATGCTCGGGCTCGTCTCCGGCATCGTGGCGCGGGAGGCGCCCACGTTCGGCCTCCCCACGCCCTCGGGAGGGACGGGAGGCACGCCCTTCCCCGATACCCAGCTTCGGGCCTTCGGCACCGCCGAACAGACAGCCTTCAAGCGACAGGTGTACAACGCCCACGTCGCGGCGGCTCGCGCGCGGGGACGCGTGTTCAACATGGACCTCGCGGAGGATCAGCTCGCGCCCATCGAGGGGGGAGGCCGGCTGCACCGGGATGCGGCACCCTTCCTGACGCAGATGCTCGCGGCGGCGCGGGCCGATCTCCAGGCGGCGCGGACCGCCAACGAAGCGCTCGCCCTGGGGGCGACGAGCATCGGAGTGGGCTCGGCCTATCGCAGCGCCACGCAGGAGCTCACCATCTGGGAGGACCTCTTCCCCCAGTACTACGCGGCCACGGCGGGGGACCGTGCCACCGCGGAGGGGGGCGAGCACGGGGCGGCTGCGGTGCGGGTCATGGTGGCCCACTACACGACGCGCAAGGCCGCCCCCGGGTTCGGCAATCACACCAACGGCATCGCGGTGGACTTCACCACCACCCAGGGAGGGGCCGCGCTGGGGGCGAACACGTCCCAGAACGAGCTATGGAGGGCCTCCTGGTTCCACGCCTGGCTCGTGGCGCACGCCTCGCAATACCACTTCCAGCCGTTGGCGAGCGAGGCGTGGCACTGGGAATACCGGCCGTGACGCGGCGGCTTCAGCGCGCCGCGTGCTCCGCCACGGTGATGGCCCACCAGGGCCCCTGGGATTGGCCGAAGAGCGCGCTCCAGTACCACTCCGTCACATCCGTCCACCGCCCGCCCGGCTCGGCGGTGATGGCCTCGCGCACCACGAGGCGCGAGTCGCCTCGGGCGGCGATGAACCGCTGCCAGGGCTGGCCATCCTCCCGACGCCAGAGCGTGGCTGGAGTAATGGAGTACCCGAGCCCCCGGAAGCAGTCCTCCGTGGAGTGGAGCTGGCGCGTGGGGACCGCCACCCACCGGATGACCAGCACGCGCTGTCCATCCGTGAAGCGAGCGATGCGCCCGGGGAAGCCCGCGTTGAACCGCTCTTCCAGCTCCGTCAGGGGCAGCGCCATCAGCGCCCGTCCCTCGAAGGTCGACGGCCAGCCTGGGAACGCCGTCGCCACGGGCTCGGGCTCGCGAGGCACGCGCCACAGGGGAGCGGTCGCCAGCAGCGCGCTCGAGAGCGCGAACGCCACCCATGCACCCCGGCTCATGCGCGCGCCTCCGCTGCCCGCTGTCGCGAGCGCTGCCACAGACAGATGGCGGTGATGCATAGGCTGACCGGAATGAAGGCGCTCACTCCCACGGCATCATGGAGCCAGGAGATGTCCCATCCGCCCTGCTGATCGAGGAGGGTGAGCGAGCTCACCCGCACCGCGTTGCCGAGGAGGATGGCGCCCGTGGCCAGCACGCAGGCCACCATCGTCCTCAGCGCGCCGAGCTTCATCAGGCACGCCAGGGTGACAGCCAGGAACAGCCCCACCCAGAGCATGCGCGCGCCGCTGCACGGCGCATCCACGAGGGTGACCTTGGAGCCGATGACCAGGTGGAGGCCCTCGCGGACGGCGGGTAGCCCGATGCCGCGAAGCATGGGCGTGGCCAGCACGGCGGACACCAGGCGCAGCGGGTAGCCCAGGTAGAACTGCACCGTGGCGAGCACGGGCATGGACAGCAGCGCCAGCAGCCAGGTGCCCAGGTGGAAGGCATGGCCGGAGGCCATCCGCGAGACGATGGCGGTGACGCACAGCAGGCACACCGCCGCGCGGACCAGGGGCGGCACCCAGGCCCAGGTCAGCACGAGCGCGAGGTTGACGCCCGCCAGCACGCCGACATCCAGGGGCCGCAGCGGGTGACGTGCCCCTCGAGGCAGCACCAGCGCCAGCGCGAGCAGGGCGAGCAGGCCCCACGGCTCCTGCGAGCCGTCCAGCACGCGCTGGACATACCAGCTCCAGGCGTGCCAGCCGGCGAGCAATTGCAGCAGGAGGATGAGGTGCGACGGCCCCATCAAGCCTGCCGGCGGCGCAGGCGGAAGGCGATCACCAGCGCGCAGGCGACACCCAGGAGCATCCACGTCTCCGGCTCCGGCACGCTGGGCACGGAGTCCGGATCCACGGGCTTCAGGCCCGCCTCGTCATACTGCTCCTGGCGCTCGAGGACGACGGCCCCCGTCACCTCCGTGACGAGCTGATGGCGGGAGGCCAGCTGGACGGCCTGGGCGCGCGGCTCCGGCTCATTCGTGGCAATCAGCCGGGAGACCTCCTCGCGGGCCCACAGGCGCGCCAGGTGCGGAGACGTCTTCCACGCGGACTCCGGAAGCTCCAGCCCCGCGCGGAGCATGCGCTCGCGGTGGACCTGGGGAGTGGCGTGGCCCCAGGAGGAGAACAGGTTCTTCAGGTCCTCCTCCAGCGTGCCCAGTCGCGGCACGGTGCGGAACGAGGCGTAGGGCGCGAGGTCCACCGCCATCTTGTTCGGGCCCTGTCCCACCATCACGTCGAGGAGCTCGGCGAGAGGCGCGGGCGTGGGCCACCTGCTGGCGGCGTACTCGCGCGAGGTGGTGTCGCCCGAGAGGCGCGGGGTTCCCAGCGGCTGAGGCCCGTGGACCCACACCGCGACGGTGCGCCCCTGGGGAGCCGCCAGTGACCACGCGCGGGCGAGCGCGGCGTTGGCATCCTGCCCGCCGACGGGGGACAGCTCCCTCACCCGCTCCGCCGCGCGCTGGAGCGCCGCTGCATCCGCCTTGCCCAGGGGCAGCAGCTCCTCCACGCCATCCCAGGCGGCCAGGACGGCCAGCTCCGTGCCCTGGGGGAAGGCGGACAGGGCGGCGGCGACCTGCGGCAGGGCGTCCTTCATTCCCGCCGAGGCATCCAGGATGAGCAGAACCCGCTCGGGCACCTCCGCCACGGTGTTGCGCACCTGCTGGCGCACCACATAGGCCGGGTCGAACATGTCCTCCGCCCAGGCGATGTCCGCGGCGCCCTTGCGCTGGACGGTGAGCACGGCCTGGGGCGGGACGAGCGCCTCGTCGCTCAGCGCGGCCAGCCACTCGCTCACCCCATCCTTGCGCTGCTCCAGGTTGCCACCGGCCGGCGTGGTGAGGGGACGCAGGGACTCGACGCGCACCACGTGCCGGAAGTCCTCGGCGATGTGGAAGTTGCGCTCGGCCAGGGTGGGCAGCGGCAGGGAGGCGAAGCGGCCCTCGTCCCGGGGCGCGAGCGGCGCGGTGATGCCGATTTTGATCTTCATCGGCGGCCCCTTGACGATCGGGAAGCACTGGACCTGGATGCGATCCTTGCCCTTCTGGGTAATGAGCAGCGGATCCCTCCGGGCATGGACGACCTTCTGGTAGGCGGCGCGCACCTGCTTGGTGCTGGAGAAGGCGGCCTCGCGCTCCTGGCCGTCGATGTAGAGCGTCACCCGGGACACCACCGCGCCTGGCGGGAGGGCCACCTGGGTGCGAGCTTCGGCCTGGCCGGTGGCCGTCATCTCGAAGCTCATCGTCCACTCCAGGTACGCGAGCGCAGCGTCGCCATCCACCGCGCCCTTCATCTCCGAGCTGACGAGGGACAGCCCGGGGACGCGGCCTCCGACATGCTCACCGCCCAGCTCCGAGTCCCAGCTGGAGGAGCGGAAGCCCTTGCCCCGGCGGAGGTTGTCCGGCTTGGGGACGGAATTGAACGTGCGCCCTGTCACCCGGTAGTAGGTGTCCCGCGCGTCCTCGGCGCTGATCTGCGAATCGAAGGACAGCAGGAAGGCCACGAGGCTGGAGCGCTTCACGCCGAGGTAGCTCGAGGCGAGCAGCGTCTCCTCGTCTCCCACCGAGCGCAGCCACTGCAGCCCCGCGCGGCGGGTCTCCGGCCGGGTGCCGTGCGTTGCGGCTTGCAGCGCCACCTGGGTCACCGCGCCCGTCACCTCCACGGTGGACAGCGCGAGCAGGGCAACCAAGGCCCCGTGCAACGGGCGCAGGGGAGAGGCGTGGTGTACCGCATGGAGCTTCTTCAGCCGGCGCCGCAGCACCAGGGCCGTGATGAAGGACAGGTGGGGCGAGAGCGGCAGCAGGCCCAGCCCGTAGATGATCACGCCGATGAAACCCAGGGGCGCGAACGGCAGGAAGATGAGGGAGTAGATGGTGCTCACCGCCAGCGCCATGCCGTTGAGGAGGATGGCGGCGCGCAGCAGGCGGGGGTTGCGCGTGTGCGAGTAGATCAGCGCCACGGCGTTGCCCAGCGGTACGCTGGCCACGAGCAGCGAGTGCACGTGGGTGGGCACCGGATCGAAGAACTCGCTGGCGCACCATGCCCAGGCCAGCTCGATGGTGAGCGTCGCCGCGGGCACGATGATGCCGAACAGGCACATGCAGGCCGTCCCGAACGTCGACCACTTGGGCTCTTCCTTGGCCGGGAAGGTGTGCAGCTTCACCGGCGGTTGGGAAGGCGGTTCGACGGGGAGGGGCTGTCTCGAGGGCTCGTTCACGCGGATCTCCAGGCCGGAGCGGATCCTAGCCTGAGTGTCCCTCGGTCCGCCTGGGGGGCGCCATGCACACGCTCGGCGCATGGCGCTCCCTCTGGGAAGGACCGCCGCTAGAAGTCGAGCCCCTCGTACTTGTAGGCGAGCTGCAGGTAGGCCATGACGCCGCCCGGCGGGGAGCCGAGCTGGTCCACGCCCCGGTTGTTGAAGACGTTGAGGACGTTGGCGCTCAGGGCCAGCCCGCTGTCGAAGGTGTAGCCGAGGGCGACGTCCGCCACGAAGCGAGCGGGGACCTTGCCTTCCTCGAAGAACACCGCGCTGTCCCACCGACCCGAGCGGAACTGGTAGGGCGTCTGGTACCGGCCGAAGACGCGCACGAAGGAGTTCCGCACCAGCAGGTTCTGCACGGTGACGGAGGCCTTGAGCTTCAGGTCCGGCACGTTCAGCAGGAGCGGAGGCTGGGTCGGGTCGCCGCTGCGGAAGCGCAGCAGCTTGATGTACGAGATGCTGCCGTTGAGGCTGATCTCGGGGGAGAGCTTGTACTCGGCGCCCAGGTCGGCTCCGGCCACGCGGGAGCGGCCGAAGTTGGAGTAGGTGGAGAGGGTGCCCTGCTGCGGGGTGCCCTCCGCCACGGGCGTGCCATCCGGGTAGAAGGCGAAGGTGCCGTTGGCGGGGTTGGCCCGCGAGGTCAGCGCGCTGATGAAGTTCTCGTACCACGAGTGGTAGGCGACGATGTCCACCAGGAGCTTCTCGGAGAAGGTCGCCTTGTAGCCGACCTCGACCGAGTCCACGCTCTCGGGCACCAGGGAGGGGATCTCCGAGAGCACGTTGCCCTCCGCGTCCTTGATGGTGAAGCCGGTCTTGTTGCCCAGCAGGACGTTGCTGATGAGCAGGTAGTTCTCCAGGATGGTGGGGCTCTTGAAGGCGCGGTTGTAGCCGAGCCGCAGGTGCTGGTTGCGGGTGGGGCTGTAGACGACGGCGGCCTTGGGGCTGAACTGCGCCGAGTAGTCGGAGTGGGTGTCGAGCCGCGCGGCGGCCACCAGGCGGAGCTTGTCACGCAGCAGCGAGTAGTCGCCCTGCAGGTAGCCGCCGATCTCCCGGGCGCTGAGCTTCTTGCCGTTCACGTCGGCCAGGTAGGAGCCCTCGGAGCTGGGGTTGTAGAGGCGCAGCTGGAGGCCGGTGATGAACTTCAAGCCGCCCAGCTGGTTCTGGTACTGCACCTCCGAGTCGAGCAGCTGGCTCTTGTCGATGAAGCGGATCTGATCCCTCACCGGATCCAGGGTGGAGGGGTCCTCCGGGGGGCCGCCATCGGGCTGCACCACGCTGGCGAGCCGGTCCAGCTGGTAGGTGCCGCCCGCGTTGCTGTAGGTGCGGGACACCTGGACGAACCAGTTGGGGTGGCTGGCGGACACCGTCTGCTGGTGCACCTGCCAGCCGCGCAGGTGGTTGCGGCCGGAGTTGGTGAGCGTCACGCCGTCGGTGAGCGAGAAGCCGTAGCCTCCCTTGAAGTTCCAGTCTCCCAGCCGGTAGTAGAGGAAGCCCTCGGCCTTGGCGGAGAGGACGTCGTAGTTCTTCAGCAGATCCCCCTCGAAGACGAGCGGGCGGGCGGTGCTGCCGTAGTAGTGGGACTGCAGCTCGCGGCTGGGAGCGAAGTCGCGGCCGCGCAGCAGCTGGCCGTTGAACTTGTAGCCGAAGTCCTTGTTGACGGTGCCCGCCACGCGCGCGGAGCCGTCGATGAGCTGCTGGGTGCCGCCGCGCAGCGCCGCGGAGACGCCGGACTCATCCCACGGCGTCTTGGTGAGGACGTTGATGACGCCGGCGTGGGCGTTGGCGCCATAGAGGGCGGAGGCGGGGCCGACGACCACCTCCACGGACTTGATGTCGAGGTTGGGGGTGGGCAGCTGGGGGCCCAGCGGCAGGCCGCTGCCGGGGAGCTGGGCCAGCCGGCCGTCCATCATGGTGATCATCCGCGAGTTGAACTGGGTGTTGAAGCCGCGGGTGGAGATGCGCTTCTCGTTGATGCCGGTGTCCGCGTAGTCGATGCCCTTCACCGACGAGAGGGCGGCCATGTACGAGGTGCCGCCGCTCATCTGGATGGTCTTGGCGTTGACGGACTCGACGGTGACGGGGGACTCGAGGCGCTTCTCGCCGAACTTCGAGCCGGTGACGACGATCTCCTCGCCGAACTGCTCATCGAGCTTCAGGTCCGCCTCGATGGAGACGACCTTGCCGGCGACGACGTCCACGGACTGGGTGACGTCCGCGTAGCCGGGGAAGGAGATCTTCAGCTCGCGCTTGGAGGGAGGGACGTTGCGCAGCTCGAACTGGCCTTCGGCGTTGGTGGTGGCCGTCAGCTCGGTGCCCACCACCGTCACCTGGGCCTCGGGGAGCGGCTCGTTGCCCTCGACGTAGACCGTGCCCCGAACCGTCCCGCCCTCCTGGGCCCAGGCCGCTGCGCCCAGGCATAGCGAGACGACTATGACCCACTGCGTCATGAGCTTCATGAGAACCCCCTCCGTAGGCTTCGGGCGCGGACGATGGCCCTCCGCCGGCTGCGCTTCAAGTTGAAAGTTGATTCAGGTTTCGGGGGCCGCGTAGCACCGGCATTTCGTCACTGTCAATGCGCGGCGAGTCAAGACCCGCGGCATCTCCTATGGATCGAGTGCTTGACGGCATTTAACCAAATGGTTAGTTTGCCGATCGGTTAATTACCTGAACATGATCGATCCCCTCAGCGCCACCTTCGCGGCCCTTGCAGACCCCACTCGGCGGGCGATCCTCGCTCGGCTGGCAAAGGGCGAGACCTCCGTCACCGAGCTCGCACAGCCGTTCGAGATGAGCCTCCCGGCAGTGACGAAGCACCTCAAGGTGCTCGAGCGCGCCGGGCTGATCACGCGGAGCCGCACGGCTCAGTGGAGACCGTGTCGTCTGGCGCCAGCGCCGCTGAAGACCGCCAACGACTGGCTCGAGGACTACCGACAGTTCTGGGAAGGCAGCTTCGACAGGCTCGAGGACTACCTCGCTGACCTGCAGGGGCAGCCGCGTCCGAAACGCACCCGCAGGGTGACACCCCCGAAGAAGTCCCGAACAGGAGAGAAGACATGAACGCAGCGCTCGATCCAAATGAACTCGCGAAGCGGCAGCTCGAATTGACCCGGCTGATCAACGCGCCACGCGCGCTGGTCTTTCAGGCGTTCACGGACGCGAAGATGATCTCGAACTGGTGGGGGCCGAACGGGTTTCGGACGACGACCTACAGCAAGGACGTGCGGCCCGGCGGCGCGTGGCGCTTCACGATGCACGGTCCCGACGGCACCGACTACTCGAACCACATCCTCTACACGAAGGTGGTCCCCGACGAGCGGCTCGAGTGGGACCACGGCACGAAGGAAGGGGAGGTGTTGTTCAAAGCCGTCGTCACCTTCAAGGACGAAGGCGGCAAGACGCGTGTCACGCTCCAGCACACCTTGCCGACCGTCGAAGCTCGCGAGCAGGCGGCGAAGTACGCAATCGAGGGTGGAATCCAGACCCTCGCGCGGCTCGAAGCGCACCTCGCATCTCAGCGTTGAGGAGGCGGCCTCGCTGGAGTGTGGCGGGCGGCTGGGCAGGAGCTTCGCGCTCGAGGTGTTCGCCTGTGGCCGAGGGCGTGTCTCGGTCACCCTGGGTCGATCCGCTGAGACGGGCGGTATTTGACGCTGGAGCAGGAGGGGGAGTCGCGGAGGGCTCCCTGGGCAGGAGGGTTTCTGTCGGCTGGTCAGGCTTCGCCACAGGTGCGGCTGTTCCATCACGGGGACACGCCGTGGCTCCAGACGGTAGAGCATGACCGCAAGTGCTGCAGGCGCGGGAGCTGTAGACGGTCATATGCGAGGAGCCTTCCCTCGCACGTCATAGCTTGGGGAGCCAGTTCTTCGACGGGGGCTGCAGCACACAGCCGTAGGCCGTGAGGATGTGGTACGCCGCGTCCGTGCAGTTCTCGAACCGTTTCGAGCGCCCGGGCGGGCGTCTCGAGACGAGCGCCCTACAGGTTCGGGTCGGTGCAGCTATCCGGGCACGTCTGGCCGGGAGGGCAGTAACAAGGGGAGTTCACGACCAGGATCCTGGTCACCGGGGTGGACGCGCCGAACCAGGAGACGCCATCCTGGACCATCTTCCACTGGAACACGTAGTTCCCCGTGGTGGTCGGCGCCTTGAAGGTGGCGATGAAGGTCTTCGTGGCGCCCGGGCCGGTGGCGTCGGCCGAGTCCAGGTAGACGCGCCCGCGGCCCCAGGTGGTGTTGTCCTGGGGGTTCTGCGAACCGAGCCTGTATCCGGCCGTGTCCGTCCACGTGGAGCCGCCCGTGTTCTTCATCGTCACCACGGCCGTGAAGTAGGTCCCCTTCTGGACCGTGGAGGGCACCTACATGCTCACGAAGGCCGCGTCCTGCATGTTCTGGATGAACTAGTTGTAATAGTCCGTGTAGTTCACGCCGATGCGCATGCCGGTGATGGGCGTGTGCTTCGCTTCGACGAGGACGTAGTAGCGGCCCGTCTTGCCCCAGCCCATCGAGCAGTTGGTATTGGTTGAGATTCCGTCGTCCTTGCAGTCGTGGTTGTAGCTCGTGGGCGCCTGCTCGTACTTCACGTACAGGTTCGCGTACCCGGTGCCTCCGGAGGTGAAGAACTGGACGTTATTCTTTCCCCAAGGCATGTCGATCTCGAACCGGCGCTGCTCCCCCACGGCCATGGAGACGTCGATGTACGGCTGTCCGCGAACGAGGACGGGCGCGGTATAGGGGCGATCCATCATCACCAGGAACTGAGCCCCGCTGCTCGCGGAGGTGCCGTAGAGCTTGATGTAATACGTGCCAGCGGTCGGGGAGTACAACGTGCACGTCTCGCTGTTGCTGTAGCCCGTCGACCTGCAATCGTATGCGTCCGTCCTGGGCCAATCGCTTCTCCGGACGTAGAGGTCAGCGTTCCCGGTGCCTCCCGCGGTCGTGAACGTCACGCTGTTCACGCCTGTGGGAATCGTGACCAGGTAACCGCACGAGAACAGCCCTTGCGGGGTGTTGATGTTCGAGTACGTGCGACCCATGTCGACGAGGGTGGTGCTGGTGCAGGGAGTGGCATAGGTGGCGGTCAAGCTCGCGCCGCTGTAGGTGCCGTATCCGTAGAGCCGAACGTAATAGGTGCCGGATTGGGGCGACTCGATGGTGCATTGCTCTTCGTTGGTCACCCCCATCGAGCGACAGTCGTGCAAGGCCGCGTCTGGCGTCAGGCCACGACGGACGTACAGATCCGCGTCACCCGTCCCGCCTGTCGTCTTGAACGTCAGCCCCGCCACACCGCTCGGGACGGTCAATTTGTAGATGCAGGACCAGCTGCCCTGGGCACCCGAGAGGTTGGCCTGGGCCACGTCCTTGGTGAGCGAATACGTAGAGGTGCAGTCTCCCGCGAGCGGCTGCTGGATCGCCGCGAGGTCGAACTTGGGCGCAGGCTCCGGGACTTCCGACCCCGGGAGCTCACCCGGACCACAGGCGACCACGAACGCGAAACATGCTGCGTACATCGTTCTCATTGAAATGGAATTCAAAGATAGACCCTTGGGATGCGCTGAACTGATCATCAGCTCAAGCGAGGGCGCCATCCTAATGAGAGGGCTGACACTCCAGGTTCATTGGGGGTTACCCAATGTCAGGGAACGGGAGAGAAGGGGGCTCATGCCTCCATCTCCTGGCACGGGCGCTCGGGCTCTTGGAGAGTTCATGCATGGCGCGGGGTAGAGTGGGGAGGATGGCGATCACCCTGCGCCCTTCCACCCTTGCCGATGTCGATGCGATGTTCCGCGTCTGGCATGACGCCGTGCGGGCGACGCATCATTTCCTGTCCGAGGAGGACATCGCGTTCTACGCGACGATGGTCCGCGAGCAGTATCTGCCGACGGCGGCATTCACCGTCGCCGTGGACGACGCGGATGGCGCCGGGCGGGTGGTGGGGTTTCTGGGCGTGACCGGTTCGAAGCTCGACGCGCTGTTCATCGACCCGGCCGTCCACGGCCGCGGGATCGGACGGCGGATGGTGGAGTTCGCCCGCGCGGGACACGACGTCATGGACCTCGACGTCAACGAGGCCAATGACGCGGCCCGCGCGTTCTATGAGCACATGGGCTTCGTGCGGATCGGCCGATCGCCGCTCGACGATCAGGGCCGACCGATGCCGCTGCTGCACCTTCGGTGGACACGCGGGGACGGCAAGCACGTGGCGTGACGGCGGCGGCTCAGCTCATCCACCCACAGCCCGGGGACACAGGTCGCGGGTCCCTCGCTGCGGGGCGGGTCCCCCCGTCGCTGACAGGTCCGCCCGCCCCGGCGTCCCGCTCTCCATCGAATCACGGCCTCACGCGTGCTCACGCCATGGATGGCTCACTCTCGCTTCACCCTCTCTCCTGAAGGCGATCAGGGGATGACGATCGGCACGAACATGCTCCTGCCGTCGTAGGCCGTCCAGGCCGACCCGAGGGTGGTGCGCGGATACGTCGTGCTGGGGTTGATCGGCCTGGGCGCGCCGAAGGCGAGGTTCAAGTCGGGGGCCGAGGCCACGAAGGTCGTCACATCCTGGCCAGAGGCCGGGCAGGCCGCGCCATTGGGCACCCGCTGCGCCGAGAAGTAGAGCTGGTAGGCGCCGTTGTATCTGCTCAGGTCCGGCGCCCAGATCATGCAGTAGTCGTAGGAGCACCATGCCGACCCGCGTCAGGCCGCCATCCATGGCGGTACCCGCGGAGCGGTGAGCGCCCGGGGCCGTGGCGGGCTCGGCGCGTGAGAGAGCCTTGGCCAGGCCCCAGTCGATGACCAGCGTCTCGCCGAACCCGAACGCCTCGGTCATGAAGCGGGACTCGGCCCTCCGCAGTGGGCGAGAGCATCTGCTTGAGGGCCACGGGCCTGCCGAGCCTCAGGTCCTGGCCGCGCAGGATTCGGTCGATGCCGCCGTGGGCGATCTCCCCCTTGATGAGGTGTGGGCAGGGGCCACCACGGGCAGCGGCTGATCTGGAGCAGGCCTCTCCGGGAGCGTCCGGGCCAGGGAGCGTCCGGGCGGAGGGCAGCGTGGCGGCATCCCCGATGCCAGAGAGGGCATGCCCATGGGCGGAGAAGCAGGAGAAGGAAGGGTTCCAGACGAAGCCGACGCGTCGGTGGGGACACGCGCATCGACGGGTTTGACCTGACTCATGAATCTCCGCATGTTCTTGATTTGATTGAATTTAATTTTTAAGTTGGAGTTACCCGTCCGCGAACGAGCAGAGGGCTTCCTCTTTTTCTGGGACGGAAGCCGGGTCCGGCCCTCCTTACGGGGCAAGCCTGAATCTCTCAGCTCGCATTGCGGCGGAGGTCCCCATGAAGCTCAAGGTCCTGGTCTCGGTGATGGTCTCCCTCTCCCTGTTCGGTTGTGGAGGGGGCGAAGCGCTGGCTCCGGCGGAGTCCGATGTTCCGGGCACGGCGTCCCAGGCGGTCTCGGTGAACGACAACCCCGGCTTCCTGATGGTCTACAACGTGAACTACGAGAACCTGCCCACCGCGACCGAGCAATGCGCGGGGGACTGGCAGGACCTCATCTATTACATGAAGACGCAGGCGTACTCGCCGGACGTCTTCATCGTCCACCAGATGAGCGGCGCCGGTCAGGCCGCCACGCTCGCGCAGTTCATGGATGACAACCTGCCCGGGCTGTACGCCTCCATCGTGGCCGAGGCGAATCCCGACGCCATGAACAGCCCCTGTGGCCCCGCGAAGGACTACCAGACCAACGCCATCATCTACCGCACCGGGCGCCTGCAGCCCATCTCGGGCACGAAGGAGACGTGGCAGGTCTACAAGGGCGCCAATGGCTCGTGCGTGATGAACACCCAGGCGCGCTCCATCGGCGTGCGCATGGCGTTCACGGACCTCGTCACCGGCAAGAAGGTCGTCATCGGCTCGGCGCACTGGCCCACCAACCAGGAGGGACCGGCCTCGGACCCCGGATGCGCCGAGAAGAACATCCAGCTCACGGACACGAAGATGCGCGGGGTCGCGGGCGCCAACCTGATGGTGTGGGGCGTCGACGCCAACGAGAGTGACTACGGCAGCAACGGCTACAAGGATTGGTACAAGCGGGCGAACTCCCAGCTCGCCAGCACCATCAACTACAACTGGAACGATCCCATCTACGAGGCCTGCTCGGGCGGCCGGAGCTGCCTCGCGGACAACTGGACGGTGGGCTCGGGTGCCCGCATCGACTTCCTCTTCTTCAACGCGGCGGCGACCTCTTCACATGGACACACGGTGACCTACAACGAGGGGGATGCCGCCGACGTGCAGTTCACCGGGAGCGACCGGGACGACCTCAACTACTCGGGTCACCGAGCGCAGAGCGCTCGCATCCGTTATTGAGGCGCGGGCAGGGGCCGCGACAGAAGCCTTGGCTGGCGGAGGAGTGAGCAGGCGTGCCAGTGTGCACCGCCGGTCGCTCGACGCCGTGCTCCAGGCATGCGAGACGCGGTGCGCGAGAGTGGCCCCACGGAGTCGATGAACCCATGGAAGTAGCAGCGTCGTCGCAGGGAGATGTGCAGGCAGAGCCTCGCCTTGGGCTGTTCCGACTGACCTGGCCCATCTTCTTGGAGCTCCTACTGTTCATGCTGATGGGGACGTCGGACACGCTCATGCTGAGCGGCGTGTCCGACGACGCCGTCTCGGCGGTGGGGGTGGTCAATCAGTACGTCTTCATCTGCATCCTGAGCACGGGTGTCATCGGCAACGGGGCCGCCGTCGTGGTGGCCCAGTACCTGGGCGCTCGGAGGAAGCAGGAGGCCGCCCGAATTTCTGCGCTCGCCCTCACGCTGAACCTCGGGCTCGGCATCACGGTCAGCTCGGGCCTGCTGCTGCTGGGGGACACCCTGCTGGGCGGGATGAACCTGGAGGGGCAGGTGCTCGCGTATGCGCGGACGTACCTGCACCTGGTAGGCGGCTTCATCTTCCTGCAGGCGCTGATCAACGTCTTCTCGGGCCTGCTGCGCACCTACGGCTTCACCCGGCAGTCGATGTTCGTCTCGCTGGGCATGAACGTGCTGCACGTGGTCGCCAACTACGCCCTCATCTTCGGCCACTTCGGGCTGCCAGCGCTGGGGGTGAAGGGCGCGGCCATCTCCACCGTGCTGAGCCGGGCCGCCGCGCTGGGCGTCTTCGCCTGGATGCTCTACCGCGTCATGCCGGTCCGGATGGTGCTCCGCGACTACGTGACGTTCTCGAGGGAGTACATCCAGAAGATCCTCAAGGTGGGCATCCCCTCCGCGGTCGAGCAGATCACCTATCAGGGCTGCCAGACGGCGTTCCTGTACTTCATCACCTCGCTGGGCTCTGTCGCGCTGGCGTCTCGGCAGTATGCCCACTCCATCTCCCAGTACGTCTTCCTGTGCAGCCTGGCCATCGGGATGGGGACGGGCATCATCGTCGGGCGGCTGGTGGGCGCTCGCCGCGGCGAGGACGCGTACCGTCAGGCCCTGGAGAGCCTGAAGTGGGGCCTGGGCATCACCGTCGTGGTGGATGTGGTCGTCATCCTCTTCCGCGAGCGGCTGGTGGGTCTGTTCACGGACAATGGCGACATCATCCAGGTGACGGCCCAGGTCATCGTCCTGGGCTTCCTGCTGGAGACGGGACGGTCCTTCAACCTGGTCCTGGTCAACGCCCTGCGGGCCGCCGGAGATGCCCCCTTCACCGTCTACATGGGCGTGCTCTCGATGGCCTGCATGAGCGTGCCCCTGGGCTACTTCCTGGTGTTCCGGATGAACATGGGGCTGCCCGGGGTGTGGCTCGCCGTCGCGACCGATGAGTGGCTGCGCGGCGTCACCATGTGGCTGCGGTGGCGGAGTCGGGCCTGGGAGCGACAGTCGCTCGTGAAGCCCGAGGCGGAGCCAGCCGCCGTGGCGGTTGGCGGGTAGCGCCCCAGCGAACCCTCGAGAGCTGCGGGTCTGGAGCTGGAGCTATCCGGCGTTCTCCATGCCGTTGCCCGCGTGCAGGTGCACCAGGACGTGCGTGGCCTGCTCCCGAGGACTTCAGTGGATATTGCCGAGGATCATCAGGGCGATGACCCAGTCGAGGCCCAGCTCCACCGCTGCGTACGTGGAGCCCACGTGCGAGGTCCCGAAGCCGAGGCCCATATGCCCGAGCGGCCCCCAGAAGAGCTTCAGCCCCGCCTCCACGCCGACATTGGGACGCGCGCCTCCTGAGCGCAGCTGGGTGCCCGCAAGCACCCGCGCGTAGGGTGCCGCCCAGTCCGAGACGAAGTACTGGTAGCCGACGTACCCGTTCAGCTCCACTCGCGACGAGTACGTGGTCGACAGCGTCAGGTTCGCACCCACGTTGAGGCGCCGTGCGAGGAACGCCATGGGCTGGACGTTCACGTCCATCGCCACGCCACTGCCGCCCGTCACCCCGAAGCGGTACGCCAGGACGAACTCCACCACGGACTTGTCGATGGAGAGCGCCTCGTAGCGCAGGCGCTCCGCGCCCAGCGCATCGCCTCGTGCCGCGGAGAGGTCCGCCAGGGCCTGCGCGCCCTCCACCATGTTGGCGTCGTAGGACTTGTGCAGCGGCGGCGCGGCTCCGTCCAGATCGCCGTGCTCCATCCGCAGCCGTCCTTCGGTCAGGCAGGCCGTCGTGTCGTTCCATTGGCAGGCCCGACCGTACGCCGCCGCCGCTTCCTCCCATCGGCCTTCGCCCAGGAGCTGCTCTGCCCACGCGTTGCAAGCGCCCAGCTCACCGGCGTCGCAGCGTGATGCGAGATCGGTGGGCGTCTGCACTCCCGAAGGGGAGAGCGTGGCGCATGCCGACAACACACAAGGAAGCAGCACCACCCACCAACGCACGGCATGGCGCGGGCCACGCTGGGCCACGGAAGTGTCCATGCGCGGCATTCAATCACGAGCACGGGGTGGCCCGCCCACGGGGCTGGCCAGCATCCCGGGGGAGAGCCCCGTCTCGTTCCCTTTCGTCCCCGTCAGGCGCTCCGAGTTCGAGTGCGCATACCGGCGCTTCTTCTTCGACGGGATGGCAGATGCGCACCTTCTCGCCGTTCTGTCCGCAGGTCTCCGAGCACGCCGGCGGAGGACACTCAATCTTCATCGAACGCATTCCTTGCCTGCCGGGTGGGACCGTCCCGACCACGGCGCTGATCAGTCGTACTCGATGAATGGTTTGCGCAGGTAGTGCTCCAACTCGTGCAGCAGCTCGTCCGCCATGCCCAGGGCGGTAGGTCTCCAGGGCACGGTGAAGCGCGCGTCCATGCTCGTCTGGCGAATCGCGGTCAGCCACTCCTGCACCACCCGCTCCGAGTAGCCCGCTCCCGTCGCCGCCTCGTGCAGCAGCGAGTACTCCCGCAGCAGGAAGGTGCTGAAGACGATCGGGTCGTCCGCCCCGAGCGCGATCGGAACGGGCGGAGGAGCACCCTCCTGCGCTTGCGGTGGAAACAGCCGCAGGATCGGGTGGTTGCGCAGGTCCAGCAGGTCGCCGATGAGCAGGTTGCTGGAGGGGTTCACCTCCACGACGATGCCTCGGGCCCCCACGAGCCGGCGCAGCCCGTCCTGCACGGTCTGCAGCGCCGCCACCTCCGAGTCATCCAGGGCAATGTCCACCAGCCGCTGCCCGCGCTGGAAGACGGCCTCATCATCGCGGTACGCATGCAGGAGCCTCCGCACCTGCCTGTGCCCTTGCACCTGCAGCCAGTCCAGCCGCTCGAACGCGCGGGTGAAGGCATCCAGCCCCACGCCTCCCTCGCCTCGTGACAGCGGCGGACACCAGAGCTGGTGCAGCACGTGGTGGGCTTCGGCCAGCTGGTGCGGCAGATAGCACCTGCCGAAGACGAGCTCGGACAGCTCGCGGAGCTTGTTCTCCACCTGGGGGGGCCGCCCCGAGGGGGGCTGCACGCTCAGCGCCACGGGGAGCCGGTGGTTGCTGTACAGCCTCCACTCGAAGACCAGGTCCCACAGCCGATCCTCGGCCGGCATCATCACCGCGCCCACGGACTCGGCCCATATCCGTGGCTCCACGCCCAGGGCGGTAGCATGCCCCAGGCGTCCCCCGGAGCGATCCAGCTGGTAGTAGACGCACTCGAAGATGCGGCGCAGCCCCTCCATGAGGTGGCGGTAGTCCTCGCCCACGTGAGCGGTCATCCGCAGCGGGGGCGCGTTCCTGGATGCGCTCGAGGCCGCCGCGCGGGCCGCCGCCTGGCGCACGTAGCGGAAGAGCGGCACCACCACCCACGTGGGCACGCTCAGCTCGTCCGCGGCCACGTCCAATCCACGCACCAGCCACAACATGCGCGGCACGGCCGCCAGCAGGTCCGCCGTCGCCTGGGCCATCAGGGACTGCTTGTCGAAGTATTCCGCGAAGCGGCCCCCCAGCCGCACCTGCTCGTACTCCTGGCTCTTGGGATGAGGCTCGGCATAGGTGCCCATCCCGTACGCCGGTGGGGCGCCGCGGGCCCACTGCCTCCTGGGGTCCCTCGACTTGTTGAGGTGCAGCACCACGCCGAACTCGGGTGTGGAGCCACTTCCCAGGCTACTGCCCGTCTGCTCCAGCACGTGCCGCCAGGAGCGCGTCAGCCACCACAGATCCTGGGCCAGCGTCATGGAGTTGCTCGCGGGGGTGATGCGGACCTCCAGGGCGGCGATGGGCTGCCCCCCTCCCGCCACGTGGTAGGACACCTCGGCGCGGGCGGCGCTCAGCGGGCCCCGCGCCACGTGCACCCGATCATAGAAGCGGATGAACCACTGCAGCCCCGCCGTCATGGGCCGCTGCACGTAGGCGCGGTAGGTCAGGCACCGCGCACGCACCACCTGCCAGAAGAGGTGGCTGAACAGCTCATCCTTCACCGCTCCCTCTTTCTTGGCGGCCTCCGCTTCCAGCCACTCGAGCCGCTCCAGGGCATGGCTGACCAGCCAGCGCTCTCCGGCGTTGGGCTTGGACAGGTGCAGGCGGACGGCAAGGGGATCGCACCGCCTCCACACCTCGTCCAGCGTCTCGGGGGGCTCGAAGCTGTTGCGGGCCGCCGTCGGGTGAAGGTCCTGATAGAGCCCGTGCAGCGCGGTGAAGTCTGGCAGCAGCGCGAGCCGGCCCCGCGCCAGTGCCTCCAGCGCCTGCCGCAAGACGCGGTGCCGCCCGGGCAGCCAGCCCCGCGAGCGCTTCAGGCTCCACACGAAGTCTGGCAGCAGCGCGTCGTCCGAGCGCAGGAGGAACTCGGCCAGCACGCAGCGCGCCACCGCGGCGGCCAGCAGCCAGCGCAGCAGCTCCTCTCCATCCCTGGAGGGCAGGCCCGGCCCCTGCACCGCATCCGAGCGCAGGCCTGGAGCTCCCAGGGCCGACAGCAGAGAGGCCCACATGAGGGGAAAGTCCATGCCCGCGCCGATGTGGTGGTGGATCTCCGTCACCCCTCGGTCCAGCAGGCGCCGCACCAGCAGGGGCGGCTCGATGTTCACCCGGGTGGCGGGCGGGGAGACTGGCATGGCGGCCAGCAGCAGATCCTCCGGCAGCGCGAAGGTGAGCCAGCGGTAGTGGGTGAGGGCATCCACCGCCTCGATATCGCTGCGCTGGGCCACCTCGGTGACGCCCGGGCGCCGCTCCAGGTGCGTCAGGGCCAGGCGCCGCAGGTAGCGATGGAGCGGCACGCCCCTCAGGGGCTGCCTTTCGTCGGCGTCTCCGGGCGGAATGAACCAGAAGTGGTCGCGCACGGCGATGAGCCGGTCGAGCGACCAGCCGCTGGCGTGCTCCGACAAGCTCTTCTCGCACTCGCGCCACAGCTCCCGGGTGGGATGAGGCTGGCTGTGGCTCATCCGCCCGTCCAGCTGGGGATCCAGCACCGTCAGCGACGTCTGGAAGGCCTTGAGGTGGGTCAGCGGAAAGCTGGCCACCTCGGCACGGATATAGGCCTCGGGCACGCGCCGGGGCGTCAGCGTCCCGAGGCCCAGCTGCCCCTGCCCCGCGCCGCTCACGAATGCACCGCCCCCGGGCCATCCTGCCGGGCCGCCTCCCGCGAAGCGCTCCACGCATCCAGCTCGAGGGGAGTCATCTTCTGGAGCACCTCCTCCTCGCGAGCGATCCGCGCGCTCGGCTCATCCATGACCTCGAACCAGGCCTGCGTCACCTTGTGGAGCCAGGCTTGGACCAGCTCCTCCGCGCCGGCCGGATTCATGCTCGAGGCCTTGCGGAGGGCCTCGTAGCTGCTGGAGCGCATGGCGACGGCGCGCACCAGGTTCTCCCGGAAGCGCGTCAACCGGGGCAGGTGCTTCTTCCAGTGCCCCACCAGCTCTTTCCACGCCTTCTCCTCCACCCGGCGCTGGCTGACATGCCCCAGCAGGGAGGGGAGCTCGGGAGAGGGAGCGAACTCCGGCTGCGCGAGCAGGGGCAGGAGCTGCTCCAGCCAGGTGCGCGCCATCCGCAGCCTGTCGTAGCCCTTGCTCTCGTTCAGGCACTTCTGGGAGAGCTGGCCGAGGGCGGCCCGCGCCTGCTCCTCGTAGCGCTCCAGCGCCGCGCTGGTCAGCACCGAGCCCTGCGTCGGCTCGGGCTGCCAGGGCTCCCACTGGCCACGCTGGTCGCTGGCCACCGAGCGGATGTTGTCGACCCAGGAGGCGAGGACGAGGCGGAACAGGAGCGCGACGGTGTCCCCGTCGTACCTGTCCTCCTCGAGCCCCTCGAGGCGCTTGCGCATCCGCGGAAGGAAGGCCTTCCACTGCGTGGTGAAGATGTTGAAGTCGAGGAACATGTCCCAGGAGGGGAGGCTCCACAGGAAGTCCATCTTGACCAGGGGCTGGAGCTGCTCGTTCCTCACCCACAGCTCGTGCAGCGTCACCACGAGCTCGGGGCTGATCTCATAAGGCGTCACGTCCACGTTCAAGACCCGCGGCTCGTCAAAGAGCATCAGCACGTCGTGCAGCAACATGAACCAGCCGGCGACGCTGGGGGGCAGGTGCGTGCGGTTGCGTGGATCCTCGAGATCGACCAGCTCGAGGATGACGTCATGAATGTGCCGCAGATGCAGCTCGCTGATGAGGACCGCGCTGTTCGACGAATTCCCGCCCGTCCCCGAGGAGGCCCGCTTGCCCTTCTCCTCGAGGAACATGCCGCGTGAGACCTCCAGGGCATCGGACAGGGTGGTGCGCCTGGCGCGGCGCACCGGCTTGCCGGTCAGGTCCAGGACCATCTTCCCGTGGACGTCCCTGCGGAGCATCCGGTTGTGGAACTGCTGGCTCGCCCAGGCGGGCAGCTCGCTCTCGTCGAGGGCATTGCGCAGCATCTCGGTCGCGATGCGGACGATGCTCTCGGCGGGCTCCTCGTCCTTCTCGAGCTGCTCGCTCTGGGAGCGCATCGACTCGCGGCGAGCGGAGTGCCACAAATCCCTCAGGGTGCGTGCGGGCAGGGTGAGTGCCATGCGGGCCGCGCTGGTGAGATGGATCGCGCCCGTTGTCGAGGAGTCTTTCGCCTCGGTGGCTCCATGCCGCTGGTGCTCCTCCGGGAGCGCCTCCTTCACGGAGGAAGAGAGCCGCTCGCCGATGTCGAAGAGGTGGGCGAAGGCTCTGAGCTGGTGTCCCCGGGCCGCCGACACCGGCAGCAGGAGCTTGTCGAGCAGTTCGTGCAGGCGCGGGCCCCCGTTGGAGTTGCCAGTGAACTCCCATGCCTCCACCGGGTTCACCGGCTCGATGCGGATGCGGTAGCTGGGGGGAAGCGCGCGGCGCAGGGTGGTGGCGGCCTGCCGGCGTGCGATGGCCATGGACTCGTCGTGGCCCTTGGGGCCGAGGCCGGCCTGGCCGGAGACGATGAGCTCCTTCTGGAAGGAGCGCTCCATGAAGAGCTGAAACTCCTCCTGGCCGGCCGCCATGATGAACCAGAGGCGGCGGCTGGTCACCATGCGGGTGAGCTTCACGATGTTGTGGAGGTGCCCGATGCTCCGGTCCACGTTGTCGATGGGGAGCACGAGGATGCCTTTGGCATCATCCACGGTGCTGGAGTGGGTGAGGGCGAGCGTGGTGGCCACGTCATCCATGGCGTCGATGAAGCTCTGCTGGAAGTGGGCGAAGATCTCGGAGGCCTTGATCTGCTCTTCGGTGCGTACGCGGGCCTCGGTGGTGTTGGGGATGTCCTCCCACATGAACGAGGCATCACGGATGAGCCGGTCCAGCTTGCCCCAGGGGTCCTCCGCGCTCTCCTCGAGGAGGGAGGCGCCGCGCCAGGAGCCCTGCTTGCGACCGGCAGTGCTCTTGCGGGTCTTGTCGAGGGCGGCCCGCACGCGGACCAGGATGGCGGCCAGGAGGTTGGCCGACTCCGGGAGCGGCTCCAGATCCAGCGGCTCGAGCCAGGTAATCTGCGGCTTGATCTTCGAGAGGAACTCCGCCAGCTCCTTGTTCTTCTGCTTCGCGTTGTCCGTGCTCCCCTCCGACTTGAGGAAGTCATCCGGATTGCTGAGCGCCTGCGCAGCGCTGAGGAACACCGTCGTCTTGCCCGTGCCCCGGGCGCCATGGATGAGGAGGCTGGTGGAGACGTGCTCTTGCGTGTCCTTGCGGGAGCTGTCGTCGCAGGCGGCCCTCAGCCACACGAGCAGTTCGTACAAGGCATCCTGGGTGGGGCGCAGCAGCTCCCCCCACCTGAACGCCTGGGCCTCCGGGATGGGCGCCGGTGCAAAGGGGATGCTCGGGGGCTGGGGATTCGAGGGCATGGTCGAGCCTTCTCCAGTTCAAGAGGGAGCAAGCGGAGAAGGGCCACTATGGGAAGGCCCGCCCAGGGTGAGAATCGAGCGCGGAGGCGAGGAGGGTGTGGGGTGACGGACTTCCAACGGGCCGCTTCATCTCTGGGCCCTTCTGTTCAGCTCCGCGACAGGCCAGGTCGGTTGCCCCTCCCCCGCGTCTCATGGCCAGGAGGAAGTCTGCCTCCCAATGTCTACTCGTGCGATGTGTCGAGGAGAGGGCCATGAATCCCAACAAGCAACTCCGCTCCGCGGGCGTGCTGGCTGCTCCTGGTTGAGCACATCCCGAGGAGGAGGTGACGCATGGCAACGGATTCTCGAAAGGGAACGGCAGACAGGATCGAATCAGCGGCCTGGGGGCTGCTCTTCATCTGGCTCGGCATCGTCTGGCTGACCCATCTCTCGCTGGGCTTCGCGCTGCTGGGGGTCGCCGCCGTCATCTTGGGCGAGCAACTCATCAGGAGGCAAGCCGGGCTGCGGGTGACGGGGTTCTGGGTCTTCGTGGGCCTCTGTCTTGCCCTCGCGGGCGTATGGGATTGGGTGGGAGCTACGGTGAGTCTGGTGCCCTACCTGCTCCTCCTGGCGGGGGCCGCGCTGCTCTTGTCCTTGTTCAGACCCCAGTCAGCCTAGAGGAATCGCGCCAAGGGCCTGCTGGCCGGTACCGCGCGCGGCAGGGCCGCCCTTCCGTGGCATGGCAGACACGCAAGACCGCCTGGGGAACCCCTGACTCAGGGGCTCCTGCATCCGCACCTTGGAATCAGCGCGCATTGCTCGCGCAAGGAAGGGTGCCCCATGCGCTTGACGAGCCATCGTCCCTGGCTTCTCCCCTGCGTACTTGTCCTGGGCCTGGCCTGTGGCGGGCCTTCTCCTCTCTCGGAGCCACCCGAGAACGAGGAGGAGGCCGCTGAGTCTCAGGCCCTGGAGATGGCTCTGACTCCCCACCTGTCCTCCGGCAGGCCGGGACAGCTCGAGGACATCGTCCCCGGGCAGCTCAGCTCCGGCCCGAGCGATCTCACGGATGCGGCGGGAACGCTCTTCTTCATCGCCACGGACGCCCGGAACGGTACCGAGCTGTGGAAGAGCAACGGCACCCGCAGGGGTACCCGGCTCGTCAAGGACATCCGCCCCGGTCCGGACAGCCCGGGGATCTTCCGCCTCACCGCGGCAGGGCGGCGCGTCTTCTTCTCCGCCGATGATGGCATCCATGGCCATGAGCTCTGGACGAGCGACGGAACGCTCGCGGGCACTCGGCTCGTCGAGGACATCACCCCTGGCGCCGAGAGCACGTACATCGGCCCGGTGGCCGTGATGGACGGCGTCCTCTACTTTTCCGCCTTCTCCCCGGATGTTGGCGGAAAAGTGTGGCGGACGGAGGGCACGCCCGACAGCACCTGGCCCGTCTTCGCCGGGGGGGCCTCCACTCTGCATGAGATGGATGGCCACCTCTTCTTCCTCATGGACAAGGGGCTCTACCGGAGCGACGGCACTCCGGGAGGCACCGTGCTGCTGCGTGACCTCTCCGCGGAGCCTGGCTTCGTCTTCTCTCAAGGTCCGGTGTCCACGGAGGGGGTGCTCTACTTCGTCCTGTCCGGAGAGGATGCGGACGGACTGCCTGCCCCGCCCTTCTCGGTCTGGAAGAGCGACGGTACACCCGAGGGGACAGTGCGCGTCACCAGCCTGTCCGTCCGCTCTGGCTTCTCGCTCTTCGCCACGAATGGCCGGCTCTTCTTCATCGCCAGCGATGGCGTGCACGGCGGAGAGCTGTGGACGAGCGATGGCACTCCTGGAGGAACGGTGCTGGTGAAGGACATCACTCCGGGGCCGGATGGCTCCTGGCTCCGCGAGCTCACGGTGCTGGACGGCGTCCTCTACTTCTCGGTGTACACGCCGACCGTGGGAGACGAGCTGTGGCGCAGCGACGGCACCGAGTGTGGCACCTTCCTCGTCAAGGACGTGAAGCCCGGGATACAAGGCTCGAGCATCGCCTTCCTGACCGCGCAAGCCGGACGGCTCTTCTTCACCGCTCGCGAGTGGAGCCTGGGGCACGAGCTGTGGACGAGTGACGGCACGCCAGAGGGAACGCGGCGGCTGGCGGACCTGGTGCCGGGCGCCTTCTCCAGCGCACCCCACCGGTTCACGCGCTCTGGCTCGCGGGTGTACTTCGTGGCCACGCATCCCCGGAACGGCACGGAGCTGTGGGCCTTGAAGCCTGGCGCCTCCGGGAGGGCGGACGAGGCGCTGGCCTTGGCCTCCTTCGCCACGGCCGATGAGGAGAGCCCTCCCACGTGGAGCGGGGAGCACATGGGGGGCCGGCGCCACTTCGGGCCGGCGTACCTGGTGCAGGACACGATCCCCGGGGGGGAGGACTCCAACACCGTCTGGGCCGCGGGCGTGGGGCAGACGCTCTTCTTTGGCGCGCGCGATCCGAGCTTCGGCGTCGAGCTCTGGAAGACGGAGGGCAGCGCCGGGAGCACACGGCTCGTGGAGGATCTCCGCCCTGGGCCCGAAGGCCAGTCTCCCTCGAAGATGGCCGCGCTCGGTGGGGTGCTTCTCTTCTTCGTGGACGACGGCGTGCACGGCGAGGAGTTGTGGCGCAGCGATGGGACGCCTGGCGGCACCCGGTTGGTGAAGGATATCCGTCCTGGGTCAGAGGGCAGCCTCTCCAGCCAGCCGTTCACCTGGCGTGGCGCGGTGTACTTCACGGCCGACGATGGAGTGCACGGCGAGGAGCTGTGGCGCAGCGATGGAACACCCGGCGGCACGCGGCTGGTGAAGGACCTCTGGCCGGGCCCCGAGAGTTCCTGGCCCTCCCTCCTCACCGAGCACCGCGGGCAGCTCTTCTTCACCACCACCGACTCGGCACATGGCCGCGAGCTGTGGCGCACGGACGGCACGACGGGAGGCACGCGGCTGGCGATGGAGCTCGTGCCCGGACCCGAGAGCCTGTTCATCTGGGAGCTGGCCGCCACCCCCGAGCTGCTCTTCCTCCAGGTCTTCACGCCCGAGGGTACTCAGCTGTGGCGGACGGACCTCACGCCGGGAGGCACCTTTCCCCTCTCCGAGCCGACACTGAGCCATCTCTCGCAGCTCACGGTCATGGACAACCGGCTCTTCTTCATCACGTCCGACCCCGCGCACGGCACGGAGCTGTGGCGCTCGGACGGCACACTCGAGGGGACCGTGATGGTGCGGGACATCTTCCCGGGGCCAGACTCCTCTGTCCCGGACTCACTGGTGGTGGTGAGAGGCAGGCTCTTCTTCGGCGCCGATGACGGCACCTCCGGGCGCGAGCTGTGGGTGAGCGACGGCACCGAGGCGGGAACCGTCCTCATCGAGGACATCGCACCGGGTCTGGCCTCAGGAAATCCCTCTCAGCTGTTCCCGGTGGCGGGGCGGCTGCTGTTCTCCGCGAACGATGGCCTCCGGGGGCCCGAGCTGTGGGTGAGCGACGGCACGCCCCGAGGGACGCGCCTGCTCCAGGAGCTGGTGCCAGGCTCCGTAGGCGGCGATCCCCTCCAATTCACGGCCACGCGCAGGCACGTCTACTTCACCTTCAGGAACTCCCCCACGGGCCGGGAGTGGTGGGCGCTGCCCATTCAGCAGCTCCACTGAACCCCACCTGGCGCAGGCTGGCCGTCGTCGGTCGCGGCTAGTCGCACTCCAGCTCGGCGGGGCTGCGCATCCAGTCGAAGAGCTCCTTGTAGGAGCGGACCCGGACCTCCGGCTTGCTGAGCGCGTAGTCGAGGAACTCCTCGACCGCGGCCCGGCGCTCGGCGCTGGTGATGTTGGGCGCGTACGTGAACTCGGGCGAGTAGTAGTCCGAGTGAAGGGTGATGAGGAAGGGCGCGCGGTTGCCTCGGAGCCTTTGGTCCAGCGTGTATTTGAGCGTCGCCAGGAACTCCGCCTTGTTCATCTGGAACATGGAGTGGGTGAGCAGGTTGAAGTCGAAGCCGGTGATCTTCCCGCTCTTCTCGTCGAACCAGTTCACGCGGTACTTGAGCGCCGCCCGGATCTCCGGCGGGGTGATGAAGGTGTAGACCGGCAGCTCCCAGAGGCCCGCATGGCGGGTGATGGGAGCCTTCTCTGTCCGAGTGCCCTGCGCCGCCAGGAACGCGTCTCCCGGTGAGCCGCTGTCCAGCGTGTACGGCCAGAGGAAGTCGGTCCCATCCTGGTCGTCCTGGAAGCCTTCCTCCAGGCTGGAGTCGTACCAGACCCCGTGCGCCTTCAGGACGGGCATGAGCTGATCATTCGTCTCGAGCGACGGCGTGCGCCAGCCGACCAGCTGCTCTCTCGGGAGCCCCGGGCCGGTCTTCAGCGACGTGTCCCAGGACTCCTCGTTCTCGTCGTAGGCCTTCGTGAGCCCGTCGATGGTGCCGGTGAGCTCCTCGGTCCAGCGGTTCGTATCCGCGCTCTTGTTCGTCTCGTGGGTCACGCTGTGGAGCGCCACCTCGTGGCCCGCCGCCAGCGCCTCGCGCCAGAGCTTCTTGAGCGCCTTCGGATCCGTGATGGCGTCCCTCGCGATGAACTTCGTGGTCATGAAGAACGTCATGTTCACGGGCGTCCCATCCGGGTTCTTCCGCGCGGCGGCCAGCCCGAGCGCCCACTGCATGCCATCCACGCGGCTGTTGTCGTCCCAGCTGATGCTCACGAACTGTGGGACCTGGTCAGGCCGGAGTCCTCTCGGCGGGTTGGCGGAGGGGGCCACCTTGTCGGTGAAGGCATAGGCCATGGTGGGAGGGGCGAGCGTCGTGCCCCGGCACGTGTTGCCTCCTTGGGAATTGCTGCTGCTGCAGGCCAGGAGCAGGGCAGGGGCCAGGAGGGACAGGGCGAGCGTGTACGGCGCTCCAGTGATGGAGGTCATGGGGCACGGTCCTTGGGTTCGAGAGGGGCCGAGTCTGGCAGGTTCAGGTCGCCAGCAGATCCCGCAGGGCGTCCTCCAGGCGAGAAAAACGGAAGGAGAAGCCCGCCTCGGTGAGCCGCCGAGGCAGCACGCGCTGGCCCTCGAGCGCCACCATCGCCATCTCCCCCATCGCCGCCTTCAGCATGAAGCCCGGCACATGCATCACCGACGGCCTCCCCAGCGCCGCGCCCAGCGCATGGGCGAACTCGGTGTTGGTGACGGGCTCTGGCGCCGTGACGTTCACCGGCCCCGTGAGCTCGGGGCGCTCCAGCAGGAAGCGCAGCGCCGCCACCGCGTCCGCTCGGTGGATCCAGCTCACGTACTGCTTGCCCGAGCCCACCCGTCCTCCCGCCCCCATCCGGAACGGCGGCAGCATCGTGTGGAGCGCTCCACCCTCCGGGTGCAGTGCCACGCCCATGCGCGCCACCGTCGTGCGAATCCCCGACTCGTGCGCGGCTGCCGCCTCCGCCTCCCAGCCCAGGCACACCCCCGCCAGGAAGTCCTTGCCCGGAGCGCTCTGCTCCGTGAGCGGCTCCGCGCCGTGCGCCCCGCCGTAGTAGCCCACCGCCGAGGCCGACACGAAGCGCTGCACCGTGCCCGCCGCCCTCATCGCCTCCACCAAGGCCCGTGTGCCCAGCACCCGGCTGTCCCGGATGCGGTGCTTCGCGTCGTGCGTCCACCGCTGGTTGACCGGCTCTCCCGCCAGGTGGATGACGGCCTGCGCCCCCGCCAGCGCCTCGGGCGCCAGCGGCTCCCCCGCCTGGAACGGCGCCCCCGTCACCCCTGCAGGCAGCCGTTCCAGGGTTTGTTCAACGTTCCGGACCAGCACGTGCACCTGATGCCCAGCCTCCAACAAACCTTGTACAAGGCTGGGACCCAGGAACCCACTCGCTCCCGTCAGCGCTACCTTCACGGCTGGGACTCCGCGACCCCCAGGTTCACGCCGATGAGCTTGGACAGGGCGGTAAAGAACACCTGCCGCTCCTTGTCCTCCAGGCGCCCCGAGTACGAGTAGACGACCGCCCCGGTCGCATCCAGGAGCATCACCGTGGACGTCTTCTTGGGCAGCGCCCAGGGCTTTCCGCCCAGCGTCCCCTCCAGGTCCACCAGGATGGGCACTCCTACCTTCTTCTCCTCATCCCTCACGTACGAGAGGGCGATCTGCCGAGCGGGGAAGAAGTTGAACTTCTCCAGGTTCGCCACCGCCACCACCCAGGCCGCCTCCAGCAGGCCGTGCTGCTTGCCTCGCTCGAACAGCTCCTCCTTCAGCGCCAGGTTCAGCTGCGTGGAGTCCTTGTCCTCGTAGAAGAGGATGACCGGCTTGCCCCGCCACTTCGACAGCGGCGCCGCCGCTCCGTCCGAGCCGTGCAGCGTCGCGTCCAACGGACTGGACGTAGGTCCGTGGGCGGATGCCCCAGTCGTTGCCAGCGTCACCGTCAACGCACCTGCCAGCCAGGCCTTCATGGGAGGCTCCTTCTGCAGAAGGTTCGAACAGACAAACGTGGGACAAACATTGGACACAGCCTTGACAAAGAGTGTACGAAGTCGCTACCACTAGGGCAAGACGCTCACGAAGTTCTGGAGGAAGACGCGATGGCACACCCCTTCACCCTGGTGACGGCTCCCGTGGCCTCTCCGCTGCCTCCGTCTTCGCCCGAGCAGGCGTGGCTGCACACCGTGCAGCACCAGGTGGAGGCCGCCCTGGAGGAGCTCTTCGTCCTGCCGGACGAGGCCTCGCTGGATGCCCGCTGGGCCCGGGCCATGGAGCGCACCCGCGCCTACGCTCTGAGGCCGGCAAAGCGGGTGCGGCCCGCCCTGGTGCTGGCGGGCCACAGCCTGGCGCGTGGCTCGCTGACGGTGCCCTCGGGGCTGTGGCGCTTCGCGGCGGGGCTGGAGCTGCTGCACACCTTCCTCCTCATTCATGACGATGTGGCGGATCAGGCGGAGCTGCGCCGGGGAGGCGCGGCGCTCCATCGCCTGCTCGCTCCCGGGAGGGCGGGTGAGGACCTGGCCGTGGTGGTGGGCGACCACCTGTTCGCCCGCTCGCTCGAGGCGATGCTCGGCTCGGGGCTGCGGGGGGCCTCGGAGGCCTCGCGCTACTACCTGGCCGTCTGCCGTCACACGGCGGCCGGGCAGTACCTGGACCTGGAGCTGTCTCGCGCGCCGCTCTCCGAGGTGACTCTCTTCCAGACGCTGCGGGTGGCCCACCTGAAGACGGCCCGCTACGGCTTCTGCGCGCCGCTGGTCTGCGGGGCCATGCTGGCGGGCGCCGACGCGGAGCTGTGCGAGACGCTGGAGCGCGTGGGCCGCCACGTGGGGCTGGCCTACCAGCTGAGGGATGATCTGATCGGCCTGTTCGGCGACGAGCGCCTGTCGGGCAAGTCCGCGGACGGGGACTTCGTGCAGGGCAAGCGCACCTTCCCCGTGCTGGCCGCGTACACGCGCGCCCCGGCCGAGGCCCGCGAGGAGCTGGAGCGGCTGTGGGCGCTGCCCCCGGAGGCCAAGGACGCCGAGGCGCTGGCTCGGGCCCGGGCGCTGGTGGAGGAGCACGGGGGCCGCGCCGCGTGCGAGCGGCTGGTGGAGCGCGCCTCGCGGGCCGGGCGGCGGGCGCTGCAGGCGCTGCCGGACCGAGGCGGCGTGAGAGAGCTGCTGGACACCCTCATCACCCGGCTGGCGCGTCGCGCCGCCTGAGCAAGAGAGCAAAGCCATGGAGCAGGGCAGGCCGAAGGCAGTGGTGGTGGGAGCCGGCGTCGGTGGGCTGGCGGCCGCGGCACGCCTCGCGCGCCAGGGCTTCGACGTCCAGCTCTTCGAGAAGACGGACGGGCCGGGCGGGCGGTGCAACCAGCTCCGGGTGGAGGGCTTCACGTGGGACATCGGCCCCACCATCGTGCTCATGCCCGAGGTGTTCGAGGAGACCTTCGCCGCGCTGGGCCGCCGGGTTGAGGACTACCTGACGCTCCAGCGGTGCGAGCCGAACTACCGCATCCACTTCCGGGACGGCTCGGCCATCACCTTCACCTCCGAGCTGTGCACCATGGGCAGGGAGCTGGAGCGCTTCGAGCCCGGCTGCTTCCAGCGCTACCTGGCCTTCCTGGCGCAGGGCCGCGAGCAGTACCGCACGAGCCTGGACCACCTGGTGGGGCGCAACTACGCGGGCATCTCGGACTACTTCTCGCCCAAGGTGCTGGCGAAGATCTTCAAGGTCCGCGCCCACCGCCGCATGTACGCGGACGTTGGCCGCTTCTTCCAGGACGAGCGGCTGCGCGCGGCGATGACGTTCCAGACGATGTACCTGGGCGTGTCGCCGTTCGCCTCGCCGGCGGTGTATGGGCTGCTGCCCTTCACCGAGCTGGGCGTGGGCATCTGGTTCCCCAAGGGCGGCCTGTACTCCATCCCCCTGGCGCTGGAGCGGGTGGCGCGCGAGGAGGGAGTGCGGCTGCACTACGGCGCCCCGGTGGAGCGCATCCTCACCGAGGGGGCGCGGGCCACGGGCGTGCGGCTGGCGGACGGGCGGACGGTGCTCGCGGACGTGGTGCTGTGCAACGCGGACCTGCCGTACGCGTACCAGAAGCTGCTCGACGGGGCGCCCACCTCGCTGCCGCGCAAGGAGAAGCTCCGCTACACCTCGAGCGGCTACATGCTGTACCTGGGGCTGCGCAAGAAGTACCCGGGGCTGCACCACCACAACGTGGTGTTCGGGCGGGACTACAAGGGCTCGTTCGAGGACATCTTCGAGCGCTTCCGCGTGCCGGAGGACCCCAGCTTCTACGTCAACGTGCCCACGCGCACGGACGCGAGCCTGGCGCCCGAGGGCCAGGACGCCGTCTACATCCTGGTGCCGGTGCCGCACCAGCACCCGGGGCTGGACTGGAAGGTGGAGGGCCCGAAGGTGCGGGCCAAGGTGTTCCAGCGGCTGGCGGAGCTGGGCTACCCGGAGCTGGAGCGGGACATCCTCGTGGAGCGCGTCTTCACGCCGGATGACTGGGCGGCCTCGTACAATCTGATGCACGGCAGCGCCTTCGGGCTGGCGCAGAACTTCATGCAGATCGGCCCCTTCCGGCCGTCCAACCAGGACGCGCGGGTGAAGAACCTCTTCTTCGTGGGGGCCTCCACGCAGCCGGGCACGGGGCTGCCCACGGTGCTCATCTCCGCGCGGCTGGTGGTGGAGCGGATGCTCGAGTGGGCGAAGGCCACGGGCCTGGAACGGACACCCGGAGCTCGCACCGCGCCGGAGAGTGTCGAGGTGGCGGCATGAGATCGCACGACGACATGCGGCTGGTGAGCCAGGGCTACCGGCGGGCGCGCCGGGTGACGCGTGAGCACGCCAAGAGCTTCTTCTTCGCCTCGTACCTGCTCTTCGGCGCCCGGCGAAAGGCGGCCTTCGCGCTGTACGCCTTCTGCCGGCGGCTGGACGACATGGTGGACGAGGGCGGCCAGGGCGTGGCGCCGGTGGACCTGAAGGTGCGGCTGGCGAAGGCTCGGCAGATGGTGGCCGAGGTGTACCTGCCGATGCCGGAGCTGGCGGCGCCGGGCATGGACTCTCCGGCCGAGCGGCTGATGAGCGCGCAGGAGCAGTCGCCCTGGGACTTGAGCGAGTTCGCGGCGCTCAAGCACTGCGTCCGGCGCTTCCGCATCCCGGAGCAGCCCTTCCAGGACCTCATCTCCGGCATGGAGATGGACCTGACGAAGGACCGCTACGCCACCTTCGAGGAGCTGGACCTGTACTGCTACCGGGTGGCGGGCGTGGTGGGGCTGATGCTGACGCCGGTGCTGGGGTGCTCGGAGGTGCGGGCCATCGCGCACGCGGCGGACCTGGGCCGGGCCATGCAGCTCACCAACATCCTGCGCGACGTGCGCGAGGACCTGGAGCGCGGCCGGGTGTACCTGCCCGCGGACGAGCTGAAGGCCTTCGGGCTCGGCGAGGAGGACCTGCGTCGCGGACAGGTGGACGACCGCTGGCGCGAGTTCATGCGCTTCCAGATCCGCCGGGCCCGCGCCTACTACAGCCGCGCGGCGTCGGGCGTGCGCTACCTCCAGGGCTTCGGCAGCCAGCGGATGGTGCGCCTGATGGGGGGAATCTACGGAGACATCCTGCGTGTCATCGAAGAGCGCGACTACGACGTGTTCAGCGCTCGGGCCTGGGTGCCGGGCCGGCGGAAGCTGGCGCTGGCGACGGCCGCGATGGCTCGGCCGCAGGCGGTGCTGCCGGTACCAGCCGATGAGGTGCGTGTTCCACTCCTGCCAACGGGGACTCGGGGATGAGTGACGACAAGGTGAAGGCGCTGGAGGTGAAGCGGAGCTCGCGGCTGACGGGCTTCTACCAGCAGTCGCCGGAGCGGCGGCGGGCCCGGCTGGTGGAGTCTCGCTGGCTGGCTCCGGAGGACGCCAGGGCCTGCGAGGGGCTGGGCGGCTTCGACGAGGCCTGCGCCGACGTGATGGTGGAGAACGTCATCGGCCTGCACGGCCTGCCGCTGGGGGTGGCGCTCAACTTCGTGGTGAATGGCAGGGACCGGCTGGTGCCCATGGCGGTGGAGGAGCCCTCCATCATCGCCGCCGCCTCGTATGCGGCCCGCCTGTGCGCGGAAGGGGGCGGCTTCACCGTGCAGGCGGACGCCCCCATCACCACGGCCCAGGTGCAGCTGCTGGAGGTGCCCTCGCTGGAGGCGGCCCGGGAGGCGCTGCGAGCCGGAACGCCGGAGCTGCTCGCGGCGGCCAACGCGCTGATGCCGGCCATGTGCGCGCGCGGTGGCGGGGCCCGGGAGCTGGAGGTGCGCGTGCTGGATGCCACCACGCTGGTGGTGCACCTGCACGTGGACACGCGCGACTCCATGGGCGCCAACCTCGTCAACAGCGTGGCGGAGGACCTGGCGCCTCGGCTGGTGGCGCTCACCGGTGGCCGCGCGGGGCTGAAGATCCTCACCAACCTGGCGGACCGTCGGAAGGTGCGGGTGCGCGCGCGGGTGCCGGCGAGCGCGCTGGCCTCGGAGCGCTTCCAGGATGGGGCGGTGGTGCGCGACGCCATCCTCGAGGCGCAGCGCTTCGCGGAGCTGGATGTGTACCGCGCCGTCACCCACAACAAGGGGGTGATGAACGGCGTGGACGCGGTGCTGGTGGCCTGCGGCAACGACTGGCGCGCGGTAGAGGCGGGAGCGCACGCCTATGCGGCGCGCCATGGGGGATACCGCCCTCTCACCTCGTGGTGGAAGGGACCGGAGGGAGAGCTGTGCGGGGAGCTGGAGCTGCCGCTGGCCACCTCCACGGTGGGAGGCGCGGCGCGCACCCACCCCGGCGTGCAGCGAGCGCTGAAGCTGGCGGGCACGTCGGGGGCGGTGGACCTGGCCGGGCTGGCGGCGGCGGCGGGGCTGGCCACCAACCTGGCGGCCCTCAAGGCGCTGTCCACCGACGGCATCCAGAAGGGCCACATGGCGCTGCACGCGCGGCGCGTGGCGGCCGAGGCGGGCGCCAGCGGCGAGCTGGTGGGCATCATCGCCGACCGGCTCTCGCGCGAGCGCGTGTACCGGCCGGAGCGGGCCCGGGAGATTCTCGAGGCGGAGGTGGCTCGGCGGCAGGGAGGCCGGAGATGAGACGCACCCGGGTCGCGGTCATCGGCGGCGGTATTGGCGGGCTGACCGCGGCCGGTCTGCTGGCGAAGGAGGGCCACGAGGTGACCCTCTTCGAGCAGGGTGCGACCCTGGGTGGCAAGGCGCAGGCCGTGTCCGTCAATGGCATCACCCTGGACACGGGCCCCACGCTGCTGACGCTGCCGGCGCTGGTGCGCGGCACCTTCGAGCGGCTGGGCGCGCTGGACCTGCTGCCGCCCTTCACGGAGCTGGAGCCGCAGTGCGTGTACCGCTTCGGGGATGGCTGTGCCTTCACCGCATATAAGGATGTGGAGCGCACGGCGCAGAGCGCGGCGGAGCTGCGCCGCAGCGAGGGCCGGGGCGTGCACTCCTTCTACGCGGAGGCGGAGGCCATCTACCGGGCGGCGGGCGAGCCGTACCTGGAGGCGCCCTTCGAGGGGCTGGCCGGCTTCATGACGCGGGTGGCCCGGCGCGGGGTGGGCGCGGTGCTGGCGGGGATGCGGCTCAGCACGCTGCACCAGCTGGCCGAGCGGCACTTCAAGACGGACCACATGCGCCAGTTCGTGGGGCGCTTCGCCACGTACACGGGGGCCTCGCCCTACGAGGCGAGCGCGGCGTTCGCGCTCATCCCCCACATCGAGCGGGCCTACGGGGCGCACCACGTGCGGGGCGGCATCGGCGCGCTGGTGGAGGCGCTGGGGCAGGCGGTGCGCCGGCTGGGCGTGACGGTGCGGCTGAACGCGCGCGCCTGCTACCAGCGCGAGGCCCCGTGCGGTGGCTATCGCGTGGGGCCCTCCGGGGACGCGGAGGTGTATGACAGCGTGGTGGTGAACGCGGATCCGCTGGCGGCGCTGCGGCGCGAGGGCGAGCCGCTGTCCCTGTCCGGCTACGTGCTGCTGCTGGAGGTGGACAGGCGCCCGTCGGTGCCGCACCACACGGTGCTCTTCAGCGGCGACTACCGCCGCGAGTTCGACGAGCTGTTCGCCGGGCGCCTGGCCAGTGAGCCGACGGTGTACGTGTGCAACCCCTCGGCGTCGGACGACACGATGGCGCCGCCCGGGCGCACGGGCCTGTTCGTGATGGTGAACGCGCCCCCGCTGCCCACCGGACAGGCGGAGGCAGAGCGCGCGGCCGAGGTGTGGGAGCTCAACGCCGAGCGCGCCAAGGCGCAGATGCTCGAGCGGCTGCACACGTGCTTCCCGGAGCTGAAGGGCCGGACGCGGGTGCTGGGGCAGCGCACGCCGGTGGACCTGGCGGCCCAGGGCGCGCCGGGCGGCTCCATCTACGGCTTCCTGCCGCACGGGAAGTTCGGTCCGTTCCGCCGGCCGCGGATTCGCGGGAATACGCCGGGCCTGTTCTTCGCGGGCGGGGGCACGCACCCGGGCGGCGGGGTGCCGCTGGTGATGCTCTCGGGGAGCTTCGCCGCGGAGATGGCGTCCGCGCACTTGAGGAGGGTGGAGGCATGAGCCTGCTGCCGCCGCTGCCGTCGCTGCCCTCCGAGTCGGGGGCCTACCGCTGGTTCTACGCGGACGTCACCGCGGGCGACTTGAGCGCCGTCTTCATCTTCATGGTGGGCTCGCTCTTCTCTCCGCGCTACTCGGTGGCGGCGCGGCGCGGAGGGCTGCCGCGCGAGCACTGCGCGGTGAACTTCGCGCTCTACCACCGGGGCCTGCGGCGACGGTGGGTGCTGTCCGAGTACCCGGTGATGGAGCAGGAGTCCCCGTACCGGCTGCGCATCGGCCGCTCCACGCTGAGCTACGAGGGCGAGGTGGTGCGCATGGAGGTGGATGAGCGCACGGCGCCGTGGGGCCGCCCGGTGAAGGCCCGGCTCGTGCTGGAGCCGATGACGCCGCTGGGGGACGAGGTGCAGCTCGTGGCGGGCCTGCCGCACTGGTGGCAGCCCATGGCGCCCCGCGCCCGCGCGTGGCTCACGGTGGACACCGAGGGCCTCGAGCTGGAGGGGTTGGGCTACCACGACACGAACCACGGCCAGGAGCAGCTCGGCGCGCGGCTGAGCGGGTGGCACTGGTCGCGCACGCACGGCGCGCGGGACACGGTGGTGGACTACGTCCTGCCGGACGGCAGCGCGCCGGTGCAGGTGATCGCCGGGCCTCAGGGGGTGCAGTGCCGGCGGGGCAGTGGCACCCTGGCGCTGGAGACGCGGCGCACGGGCTGGGGGCTGCGCGTGCCGAAGCGCCTGCTGTCGAGCGCCCCGGTGGAGAGCGAGCCTCGGCTGCTGGAGTCCTCTCCCTTCTACGCCCGGGTGGAGGCGCGCCAGGGCGGGCTGGACACGCTGGGCGAGGTGGCGGACTTCCGCCGCTTCCACTCGCCGCTCATCCGCTGGATGGCGCACTTCCGCACGCGCAAGGAGGGCAGGCCATGAGCCCGCTGGAGCTGCTGGGCCTCGGCTGGGCGGCGATGGCGACGGGCTTCAGCTCCGTGGCGCTGGGGCGGCTGCTGCGCGCGCGGCGTCGGCCCGTGGCGGGCACGCGCGTGCCGGTGCTGCTGCTGAGGCCCGTGGACGCGCCGACCGAGCGGGAGCTGGAGAACCTCTCGCGCCCGGTGGACTACGCGGGCGAGCTGGAGCAGGTGGTGCTGTCGCCGTACCGGCCTCGGCTGGGGCCGGGAGTGCGGTGGCTGCCGAGCGATCCCCCCGCGCCGAACCGCAAGGTGGGGCACCTGCTGTACGCGCTGGAGGTGCTGCCCACGCAGGGCAGGGTGGTGCTGGCGGTGGACGCGGACGTGGCGGTGACGGGAGCGCTGGTGGAGGCGCTGGCGGCGCCCGTGGCGGCCGGAGCGGCGCTGAGCACGGCGGCGCCCACGCCGGTGGGCGTGCGCGGCCTCGTGGCCTGGGCGGTGTCCGGGCTGCTGCGGCACAGCCACCACAGCTTCCGGGCGCTGCACGCGATGAGCGCGGGTGCCAAGGCGGTGTGCGGCAAGGCGCTGGGGCTCTCGCCGGTGGCGGCGGAGGAGCTGCGGGGCCTGGCGGACCACATCGGCGAGGACCTGGAGCTGGCCAAGCGGCTGCACGCGCGCGGGCAGGAGGTGGCGCTGGCGGAGGAGCCGGCGCTGGTGCCCATGGAGCCGATGCGCTCCTGGCGCCCCGCCGTGGAGCGCTTCACCCGATGGATGCAGGTGCTGGCGAGCCACCGGCCGGGGCTCTACCCGACGGTGCCGCTGCTCTTCACCCCCACGCTGCCGCTGGCGGCGCTGGCGCTGGGGCTGGGCTCCTGGACGGTGGGGGCCGCGACGGGCGCGCTCGTGCTCGTGCGGACGCTGCTGTCCTGGAGGCTCGCGGTGTTGACGAAGTCCTCGCCCCCGCTCTCCCTCAAAGCAGGAGGTAGCCCCCCACCTGCGGCAGGGGAGGGTGGGGGCGGGAGCGCTTGGCTCGCCGTGGCGGGCGCCTGGCTGTTGGGCGAGGCGCTGCTGCTGGCGGCCTTCCTGCGCTCCACGTGGCAGGCGGGGACGGTGACGTGGCGTGGGCGCACCTACGCGCTCCAGCGAGGGGGACGGATGGCGCCCGTGTGGCCAGAGCTCAGTGGAGGTCCGGGATGACGTACGCACGCTTCATTGGCCTGTTCGTGGTGCTGCCCATCCTCTTCCTGCTGGTGCGGTACCGGAAAACCCTCAGCCTTCGAGGCCTGGCCCCCATGGGGCTGCTGCTCATCGTCGTCTACGTCGCGACCACACCGTGGGACAATCTGGCCGTGAAGTGGGGACTGTGGGGCTTCGATCCGGAGCGCATCTGGGGCATCAAGCTCGGGTACCTGCCGCTGGAGGAGTACCTCTTCTTCGGGCTGCAGACCCTGCTGGTGGGGCTGTGGGCTCGGGCCCGCCTGGCGCGCGTGCTGGAGCGCAAGCCCCAGGGCCCTGTTATCTCCGAGCGGCAGGGGGCCAAGCCGGCAAGGGCCTCCACCGAGGCGGAGGGGCCGCTGGCGCCCAGGGAGGTCTCGCCATGATGGAGCTGATGGAGTCTCGCTGGGCCTACCTCATCCACCTGATGGCGTGGGCGCTGCCGCTCATCCTCCTGCAGCTCGTCGTGCTGGCGCGGCACTACAAGGAGCGCACGGGCGCGGTGCTGCGCGCGGTGCTCCCGCCGGCCCTCCTCGTCGGCTGCTACCTGGCGGCGGCGGACCACCTGGCCATCTCCGCGGGCATCTGGAATTTTGGAGAGGGCAAGCACCTGGGGGTGTATGTCGGCGTGGTGCCATTGGAGGAGGTGCTGTTCTTCGTGATGACGAGCCTGCTCGTGTCGCTCGGGCTGGCGCTGTTCACCGCGGCGTTGGGCCCGAAGGAGGTCCGGGCGCCGTGATTCGCGCGGCCAAAGGAGGAGCCCTCGGGTGGCTCCTGGATCGGTACGTGGACCGGAAGTTCCGGTCCGCCTTCCGAGGCCTGTGGGTGCGCGGCGCGCTGCCCTCGGGCGAGGAGGCCCGGCTCGTCTACGTGAACCACTCCAACTGGTGGGATGGCTTCATCCTGCACCAGCTGGGGCAGGCGGCGGGCTGGGACGCCTACTGCCTGATGGAGGAGAAGAACCTGCGGCGCTATCGCTTCCTGTCCCGCATCGGCGCCTTCAGCATCCGGCCGGGAGACGCTGCCTCCTCGCTGGAGTCGCTGCGCTACGCGCGGGAGCTGCTGCGGCGGCCTCGGGCGGCGGTGTGCCTCTTCCCGGAGGGAGAGCTGCGGCCCTTCGGGGCGTTCCCGCTGCGGCTCCAGCGGGGCGTGGAGCTGCTGGCGCGAGCCGGCAGGAAGCAGTGCGTGCCGGTGGCGCTGCGCTACGCCTTCCTCGAGCACGAGCGTCCGGACGTGCTGGTGGAGGTGGGCACGCCGCACCCGCCCGGCCCGCTGGAGGTGTTCCAGGAGAACCTGGACGCGGCGGCGCGGCGGGTGGCGGCGGCCACGAGCCTGGAGGGCTTCCGCGGCCTGGTGCGCGGGGGCAGCGGCGTGGCGGAGCGCTGGGACGCGGTGAGGGGGCTGCGGGTATGACGCTGCGCATCCGCACCATCGCCCGGCTGACGGGCATCCGCGAGGCCACGCTGCGCGCCTGGGAGCGCCGCTACGGCTTCCCGCGGCCCAACCGCAGCGAGCACAACAACTACCGCTCCTACTCGCGCGAGGAGGTGGAGAACATCCGCCGGGTGGCCAAGCTCATCTCGGAAGGCCTGTCGGTGAGCGAGGCCATCGCCCAGGTGAAGGCCACCCCGCTGCAGGCGCTGCCCCGGGACGAGCGCTTCGCCGAGCGCTTCTGGTCCGCCGTCATGGTGCTGGACGCGGACGCCGCGCGGCGCGTGCTGGACGAGGCGCAGGCCTCCATGGAGGTGGAGGTGTACTGCAACGGCCTGCTGCTGCCGCTGCTCCGGGAGATGGGGATGCGGCTGGACATCGCCCGCGAGCACCTGGCCTCGGCGCTCATCCGCCAGCGGCTGCGCACGCTGCTGGACGCCGACGAGCCCCAGGGCCAGGGGCCCCGGGTGGTGCTCGCCTGCCCGGCCCGGGATCATCACGAGGGCGGCCTGCTGGCGCTGGGCGTGCACCTCAAGCGCCGCGGCTGGCGCGTGACGATGCTGGGTGCGGATACACCCGCCGAGGCGCTTCACAGCGCGTGTACCCAGCTTGCACCGGAGTTGGTGGCCCTCTCCTTCGTGCGCAGCCGGGAGCCGGAGGAGATGACGGCCCTGCTGACGGAGATCATGCGCGCCTGCGGCTCCGTCCAGGTGGTGGTGGGAGGCGTGGGAGCGCGCGAGCATCTGAAGGCCATCTTTTCACTGGGGGCGCAGTATGCTGAGTCCGCCGATGAGCTCATTGCCTTGTGGCAGCTGGCTCGTGGGACCCTGAACCGGACTCGAGCCCCCGTGAATGGCTGAGCGCACCTACCGCATCCACATCGCCGCGGAGCTGTCGGGGGTCCGCGTGGAGCTCATCCGCGCGTGGGAGCGGCGCTACGGGGTGCTCACGCCCCAGCGCACGCCCTCGGGCTACCGCGTGTACACGGACAGGGACGTGGCGCTGCTCAAGCGGCTCAAGCAGCTCACCGAGGAAGGCGTCTCCATCAGCGACGCGGTGAAGCTGCTGCCCCAGCTCCAGCGGGAGCTGTCCGGGGCGAGCGAGCCGCAGCCCAGCGAGGTGAGCGCCTCGAGCCTGGCCGCCTGGCGGGCCGCGGTGCTCGCCGCGGCCGAGAGCCATGATCAGGCGCACGTGTCGGCCGTGCTGGACGAGGTGCTGGTGGCGCTGCCCGCCATCAAGGCCTTCGACGAGGTGCTGGCGCCGCTTCAGCGCGAGGTGGGCGACCACTGGCACGAGGGCCGGCTGACGGTGGTGCAGGAGCACCTGGTGTCCCAGGTGGTGCGGGCTCGGATGGTGAGCCTGCTGCAGGTCGGGCCGGAGCGCGAGAGCGGCCAGCACGCGGTGCTGGCGTGCTTCCCGGAGGAGGAGCACGAGATCGGCCTGATGGGAGCGGCGCTGCGGCTCAGGCGCGCGGGCTTCCGGGTGACGCTGCTGGGGCAGCGGGTGCCCGCGGCGGAGCTCGGCCGGCTGGTGGCCCAGCTGCGGCCCACCCTGGTGGGCCTGTCGGCGGTGGTGGATCCGGGCGCGGCCGGGTTCGCGGCGACCGTGGCCGCGGTGCTCCAGGCCCTGCCTCGAGACATCCCCGTCTGGGTGGGCGGCGCGGCGGCGCTGGCGCATCGCGAGGCGTGCGAGCAGCTGGGCGCCCGCGTCTTCACCTCTCAGGAGGACTGGCGGGCGTTCACGGCCGGGCCCGCCGTCACGGAGGAGGAGCCTCCGGAGCCATGAGCATCTCCCGGGCCTCGGCGACGATCCTCGGGGGCATGTTGGGATCGTCGATGAGCGCCTGGAGCTGCTTGCGGGCCGCCTCGGGCTCCCGGCGCCGCTTCAGCAGCGACGCCCGGCGCAGGAGCAGCTGGCCTCGCGTGTCGATGTCGGGCTCGAGCGAGAGCGCCTTGGCCACCAGCCGCTCCCCCTCGTCGAGCTTCTCCGCAGACAGGGCGAGCGCCTCCCAGGCCGGCACGAACTCCGGTGCCTTCCTCGTCAGCGCCTCCAGCCGCCGGTGGGCCTCCTCCGGGTCCTTCAGCTGCTCCACCTCGAGGAACTCCCGCAGCGTCCCTGGCGGCACGCGGCCAGCCTTCTCCCTCCTCAGGCTGTCGAGGATGCGCTTGCTGTCCGAGAGGCCGTGCGGCACCACCGTGTCCAGCTGCTCGTACACCTCGAGCGCCCGGGCGTCGTCCTCGAGATGGAGGTAGGTGAGGCCGATGTCATAGAGGGGGATGGGCCAGCTGGGGGCCGCCTCCCGCGCCTGCTGGAAGGACTTCAGCGCCTCGGCGAACTGGCCCGCCTCCCCCTGCTTGCGGCCCTGGGCGTGCAGCCGCATCGCCTGCTCGGGGATGGCGGGCGGCTGGGGGGTTGTCTCGGGCAGCACCGGGAGGGGCGGGGGCTGGGCCTGGGCCGTGCTCGCGTCGGGGGCCGTGGAGGGCTGAGCGGGCTTCTCCTGGCAGGAGCAGCCTTCGATGCAGGCCAGGACGAGCGGGAGGAGGAGGATGCGACGCATCGGGGAGCCACTATAATCGAGCCCTGGCTCCACCACCCCTGTCCCCTTCTCCCATGACCGACTTCATCGAGGTCCACGACGGTGCTCTCGAGCCGAGGCTCTGCCAGGACCTCATCCAGCGCTTCAACAAGAGCCCTCACGTGCAGCGAGGCCGCACCGGCCACGGCGTGGATGTCGAGAAGAAGGACAGCTACGACTTGTCCATCAACCACGCCCCGGACTGGGGAGACATGCTCAAGGTCCTGCAGGATCGCGCCTTCCCGCACCTGCGTGGCTACCTGCGCAAGTACCTCTACACGCTCATCGGCGCCCTCTCTCCGGCCCTCAAGGATCCGAAGACGGGCAAGCTGGTGACGCTCACCGAGCAGAACTTCGCCGAGCTGGGCGATCCGCTCCTGGACACGCTCATCGGCGGCTTCTACCGCTACGGCACCCTCAATGTTCAGAAGTACCTGAAGGGCTCGGGGGGCTATCCGCACTGGCACTCGGAGATCTACCCGAAGGACGCCAACTGCGAGCAGCTGCACCGGGTGCTGGCGTTCCAGTTCTACCTGAACGACGTGGCCGAGGGCGGCGAGACGGAGTTCTACTACCAGCAGCGCAAGGTGGAGTCGAAGCAGGGCCGCATGCTCATCTTCCCGGCCGGCTTCACCCACACCCACCGCGGCAACCAGCCGCGCTCGGGGGACAAGTACATCGTCACCTCCTGGGTCCTCTTCCACCGCGCCGAGGTCATCTACCGCAACACCCCGCCCGGGTAGCGGACGCCCGGGGTCGGGGCCGCGGATCCGCCCTCGGGGATAGGGGGCTGATCAGACCGCGTCGCATGGAAATGTGAATTCGCGGTGGAAAATGTATTAGATCCAGGATCATGGGAAGAGGAGGGGCAGAGTGAGCGTGCTGAGCACCCCCATGGTGGTGCTGTTGCTGGTGCTCGCCGCGGGGATGGGGCTGCTCCTCTACTTCCTGTTCCGGCGGCGCATCCAGCGGCTGGAGGTGGATGCCCAGGGCATGGCCGAGCAGGTCGACCGCAGCCAGAAGCAGCTGCGTGAGAACGAGGAGCGCTTCCAGACGCTGGTGGATCGCTCGCCGGACGCGCTCTTCATCCACCGGGAAGGGCACATCGTGTTCCACAACCCGGCGGCCGCCTCGCTGCTGGGGTACGAGCGCGCGGACGAGCTTCGGGGCCGCAAGCTGGTGGAGTTCATCCAGCCCACCGAGGAGGACGTGCTCACCCATCCCGGGGACGAGCAGGGCGTCCAGGAGGTCCACTGGACCCACCGCGAGGGGCGGGTGGTGCTGAGCGAGGTGGTGACCTTCACGCTGGTGTTCGAGGGCCAGCCCGCGCGGGTGTCCATCGTGCGCGACATCACCGAGCGCAAGCACCTGCGGGAGAAGCTGCAGACGGCGGACCGCATGGCGGCCATCGGCTCGCTGGCGGCGGGCGTGGCGCACGAGATCAACAACCCGCTGTCCTTCATGCTGAGCAACGTGCGCTTCGTGCGAGACGAGGTGCAGGCGCTGGTGGACGAGGCGGACGACCGGACGCGCGAGCGGCTCAAGGAGATTCAAGAGGCGTTGGAGGAGACGGCGACGGGAGGCGACCGCGTCAGCGAGATCGTCCGGGACCTGAGGACGTTCGCCCGGGGCGATGACGGCAAGCGCGGGCCGGTGAACGTGCACTCGGTGCTGGACCTGTGCGGCAACATCGCCCGGAGCCAGCTGCGCCACCGCGCGCAGCTGGTGAAGAGCTACGGCGAGGTGCCCTCCATCATGGCCAGCGAGTCCCGGCTGGGGCAGCTGTTCCTGAACCTCATCATCAACGCGGCGCAGGCCATCCCCGAGGGGGCGGACGCGAAGATGCACGAGGTGCGCCTCACCACGTGGAAGCAGGGCGAGGACCAGGTGGTGGTGGAGGTGAAGGACACGGGCGTGGGCATTCCTCCGGAGAACCTGCACCGGCTGTTCGATCCGTTCTTCACCACGAAGCCGGCGGGGGTGGGCACGGGGCTGGGGCTGTCCATCTGCCGAGGCATCGTGGTGGGCCTGGGTGGCCGCATCACCGTGGAGAGCGAGCCGGGGCGAGGCACCTCCTTCCGGGTGTTCCTGCCCGTGGGTGACACCTCGGCGTCCTCCAGCGGCTAGCGGCGGGGCCCGGAGCGCTCATGGCGGACAGGGACACGATCGATCGCATCACACCGACGCTTCGCCCGGAGGGGCGCCCGGTGATGTATCAGCGCTGGCGCACGCTGCTCTTCCTCCACTGGGAGGTGCCGGCGAAGGTGCTCGCGCCGCTGCTGCCGCCGGGGCTGACGCTGGACACCCACGAGGGCAGGGCGCTCGTGGGGCTGGTGCCCTTCACCATGCGCGGGGTTCGGCCCGCGGGGCTGCCGGCGTTCTCTCCGCTGTCGGACTTCCACGAGACGAACGTGCGCACCTACGTGCACCGGGAGGGGAAGGATCCGGGGGTGTGGTTCTTCAGCCTGGATGCGGCCAACCGCATCGCCGTGAGGCTGGCGCGGGCCTGGTTCAAGCTGCCCTACCACTTCGCGCGCATGGAGCTGAGGCACGAGGGCCCGTGGATCTCCTATCGCTCGGAGCGGCTGTGGCCCGCTCCAGTGCCGGCCCGGTGCGCCGTGCGGTGCTCGCCGAAGGGGGAGGCCGCGGCCTCGGTGCCGGGCACGCTGCAGCACTTCCTGGTGGAGCGCTACTTCCTCTACACGGTGCACGGCGGCGGGCTGTGGCGCGGGCAGGTGCACCACCCGCCCTATCAGGTCCGCGGCGCCGAGGTGGAGGGGCTGGACGAGTCGCTGCTCGCGGCGGCGGGGCTCACCCGCCCCGAGACTCCGCCGCTGGTGCACTTCTCGGAAGGCGTGGACGTGGACGTGTTCCGCCTCACGCGCGTCTGAGCCGGCTCAGGGGCACTGGCCGCAGTCGGCCTGGCAGCTGTTGTACGTGGCGTCCAGGCCGCAGCTCTCGGTGAACTGGCACACCCCGTCACCGCACGAGTAGATGTCCTTGGGGAGCATGCGCGTGGTGATGGGCAGGTACGACACGCCGTTGTACGTGCACTGCGTGTAGAACGTCCCCGTCGCGTCCAGCGTGCAGTAGTCCCGGCACGTGCCCACGTGGATGATGGGGGCGCAGTCGGTGCTCTGCTCCAGCGCCGACAGGCCGCACGCCCGCGGGCTGCTCTCCCAGGAGCGCAGGTAGTTGCGGTCGTTGGCCGCGAAGATGCCCTCGTCCGCGAAGGTGTTGCCGAAGAAGCACGCCTCCGTCTCCGAGTACGTCGCCAGCTCCGTGGCGGTGTACGGGATGGTGGAGCCCATCGCCGTCTTCCCCAGCACGGACAGCGAGATGTGCATGCCGAACTTGTTCGCGTGGGCCGCCAGGCACGCGGTGACCAGCTGCTGCTCGGCCACGGTGGCCGGGTTGCCCGTGGTCCAGCGCGGCGCCAGCCCGAACTGTCCCCGCCACAGATAGGTGCGGCCCGTCACCGGGCTGGTGTAGCCGCGGCTCTGCCCCGAGGGCAACGCGCACTGCACCACGTACTTCATCACGTTGGACCGCAGGGTCGGATCCTCCTCGAACCAGTCCTGGAAGATCAGCGTCTGCAGGCCATTGACAGACAGGCCATTGACAGACAGGCCATTGACAGACAGGCCATTGACGGACAGGCCATTGACGGACAGGCCGTTGACGGACAGCCCGTCCAGCGACACGCCGCTGTCCGTGTCCTGCGCGGCCTCCTGCATGGCCAGCGCCTCGCCCGCGCTGCTCGGCTCCGCCTCGGTGCCACACCCCAGCGCGCCGCAGAGCCACATCACCAGCACGACGAACCGCGCCACTCGATAAATGCCGTGCTGCTGGATTCCGTAGGCAAAGGAGTCGGTGGAGGAAATCGTCTTCATGGTGCAACCCCCCGTGAGAGGCGGCCGTGGTCACGGTCGCGGTGGAAGCCGGCGTTACAGTGAATCCGAACAATGCTGCTAATAAATACTTTTACCGATGTTCGAGAATGCGCGCCAGTCCAATCGCTCTCAAAAATACCGTTCACACTTCAGCGAGGGGCGGTGCATTTGTGTATGAATGATTCAGCGCACCCCTCGCGCTGCGCGAGAGGGCGACACATGAGATGTATCGATGTCTCAGGTTGATACAGTCAGGCCCAGCAGCTGTCCCGCGCTGGGCGTCAGGTGGAGCCCATTCGGCACGCGGAGCACCCAACTGGCCAGTTCCGTGACAGGGCCCCCCAGCACCTCGAGGGAGGCGTCCTCGCCGCGAACCTCCACGGGCCCCACGTGGACACAGAGGTGGACGTGCGCGTCCACCACGGCGGCCAGGGACTCGGTGTCGCGGCGCAAGTCGCGCAGCGCCTCGAGCAGCCGCCGGGCCTCGTCGGGAGGCAGCGGCTCGGTGCTCTCCAGCAGCCGGACGCCCAGCAGCGCGGTGCCCGTCTGCAGCGCCAGCACGAAGCCCGTGGCGCTCAGCTGCTGCTCGAGGCAGTCGAGCACCTCGGCCAGCGCGGAGTGCACCACCTCCTCGTCATGCTCCGCGTCGGCCAGGTCCACCTCGGCGTGCACCGCGAGCGCCTGGCGGGTGGTGCCCCCGGCCGTCGGCGTGCCAGGGCCCGCCACCGCCTCCCTGAGCGCGGTGAGGAAGGCCTCGGTGCTCGGGTAGCGCCGCTCGGCCTCCTTCTCCAGGCAGCGCAGCACCACCGCGTCCACCGCGGGGGACACCGGCGCGGAGGCGCTCGCGCGCGGGGGCGGGGCCTCCAGGTGCAGCCGCTCCATCTCCAGCCGATCCTTGGAGTGGAAGGGGTAGTGCCCGGTGACGAGCTGGAACAGGAGCACGCCCAGCGCGTACACGTCCGTGGCCGGAGAGATGACGCCGTCGCGCAGCTGCTCGGGGGCCATGGCGAAGGCGGTGCCCAGCCGCTGCCCGGCCAGCGTCAGCCCGGCCTGGCCCGCCTGCGGCTCGATGACCTTGGCGATGCCGAAGTCCAGCAGCTTCACGCGCGGCTGCTCCCCGTCCTCCACCACCATCACGTTGCTGGCCTTCAAGTCCCGGTGGACGATGCCGGCGCGGTGGGCCGCCTCCAGCGCGCCGCACACGGGCTCCAGGTAGGCGAGCGCTCGCTCGGCCGACATCCGCCCGCGCTCGTGGACGAGCTGGCTGAGGGTGCGGCCCTCCAGCAGCTCCATGACGAAGTACGGGCTGCCATCCGGCATCATCCCGAAGTCATAGACGTCCACCACGTGGGGGTGGCGGATCTGGTTGACGATGCGCGCCTCGCGCACGAAGCGCTGGAGCATCTCCCCCTGGTCCGCCAGGTGCGAGTGCAGCACCTTCACCGCCGCGCGCCGCCCGAGGATGCGGTGCTCGCCCTCGTACACGCTGCCGTGGCCGCCCGAGGCGATGAGCCGCTTGAGCAGGTACTCTCCGGCGAGCGCGTACTGGGGGACGTCGCCGACTTTGGGGGGGCCTGGCTCGGTATTCCAGGGAACCTGGGGTTTTGCCCCCTGGATGCGGTAGGTGTCGTCTGAGTCCCCCATACCCACACGCTAACTACCTGCTCCGTCACACGCGAGAAATTGTCCCAGACTGGAAACGCACCCTCGGTGCGAGTGAGTGTCGTGGATCGAGCAGCGCTCCGCCTGGCTGGCGCGGGGCGTGTCTGTTGGTGGATTCTCGCTGGTGCAACAGACGCGGTAGGTTGGACGAGGGGCCGGCAAGGCTGGTGGGATTTCCCCGGGAGAGCCGGGGGGGACAGATGCCCATGACGACTCTGGATGATGTGACAACGTGTGCGGGGATGCCGCTGGCGCCACCGTCGGCCACGGCGGGGGCCTGCCTGATCCTGATCAGCACGGCGATGCCGGCCGCCATCGGCAAGGCGTACCCGCTGGCGCCGGGCGAGCACGTGCTCGGGCGCGGCTCGGACGCGGACATCCGCATCGACGACCACGGGGTGTCGCGACGGCATGCCCGCATCGTCCGCACGCCGGAGGGCTCCTGCCATGTGACGGACCTGGGCTCGACCAACGGCACCTACCTCAACGGGGTGTCCGTCACCTCCACGGAGCTGAGGGAGGGGGACCGGCTGCAGATTGGCACCGGCACCGTCTTCCGCTTCTCGGCGCGCGAGCAGCTCGAGCCGCGCGAGGAGCAGCTGCGGCAGGCGCTCTCGGCGGCGCGGGTGGGCATCTGGGACTGGAACGCCTCCAGCGGCGTGGTGACGTGGTCCGAGCACGTGGACCGGCTGCTGGGGCTGCCGGTGGGCAAGCTCTCGGGTCGCGCCATGGACCTGAAGGAAGTGGTGCACCCGGCGGACCTGTCGCGCGTGCGCGAGGCGCTGGCGACCGCGCTGGAGAAGCGCACCCAGGTGGAGCTGGAGTACCGCATCGAGCCGGCGGGCAGCGGGTACCGGTGGCTGTCGTGCAAGGGCGACGTGCTCAGCGACATGGAGGGGGCGCCCGCGCGCATCACCGGCACGGTGATGGACATCACCGCGCGCAAGCAGGCCGAGCAGGAGCTGCGCCGCCAGGCCCTGCTCTTCGAGAGCTTCTATGACGCGGTGCTCATCACGGACCTGTCCGGGCGCATCGTGGACCTGAACCCGAGCGCGGAGCGGATGTTCGGCCGCACCAAGTCGGAGGCGCTGGGGCACACGCTCTTCTCGGTGCTCAACCCGGGGCTGACGGACATCCTCACCGCGAACATCCTCACCGCGCTGGATCAGGCCGGCCGGTGGACGGGCGAGGTGAAGTTCGAGCGGCGGGACGGGACGGTGTGCGCCTGCGAGTCGGTGGCGGTGCCGCTGAGGGACTCGGAGGGGCGCACCATCGCGTGCATCATGGTGCACCGCGACATCACCGAGCGGAAGAACCTGCAGGCGCGGCTGGTGATGGCGGATCGGCTGGCGTCGGTGGGCACGTTGGGCGCGGGGGTGGCCCATGAGATCAACAACCCGCTGGCCTACATGCTCGTCAACCTTCACCTCATCCGGGTGGGGCTGGAGCGGCTGGAGGCCGTCACGCCGCAGGGGACCATCGAGCCGCTGCAGCAGCTCGTCCAGGAGACGACGGAGGGGGCCGAGCGCATCGCCGGCATCGTGCAGGACCTGAAGACGTTCGCGCGGGGCGAGCAGGATGCGCGCATGGGCCCGGTGGACGTGCGCCGGGCGGTGGAGCTGGCGTGCAAGATGGCGGACAACATGCTGCGCCACCGCGCGCGGCTGGTGCTGGAGTTCGACCACGTGCCGCTGGTGGAGGCCAACGAGTCGCGGCTGTGCCAGGTGTTCCTCAACCTGCTGCTCAACGCGTCGCAGGCCATCCCCGAGGGCGAGCCGGCGGAGCGGCATGAGATTGCCGTGCGGCTGCGCGCGCCGGAGAGGGGCCGGGTGGTGGTGGAGGTGCGCGACACGGGCGTGGGGATGACGGCGGAGGTGCTGTCGCGGGTGTTCGATCCGTTCTTCACCACCAAGCCGATTGGCGAGGGCACGGGGCTGGGGCTGTCCATCTGCCACGGCATCATCGAGTCGATGAAGGGCACCATCTCCGCGGAGAGCGAGCCGGGCAGGGGGAGCACCTTCCGCGTCACGCTGCGGGCGATGCCGCAGGAGTCGGAGACGCCCACGCGCCCGAGCTTCCGGCTGCCCGAGCTGGGCCTGAGCTCTCCGCGCGCGCGCATCCTGGTGGTGGATGACGAGCCGAACGTGACGCTGTCGCTGCAGCGGGCGCTGGGGGCCGAGCACGAGGTGGCCACGGCCAACACGGCGCGCGAGGCGCTGACGCTGCTGGCGCAGGACAGGGGCTACGACGTCATCCTGTGCGACGTGATGATGCCGGGGATGACGGGGATGGACCTGTATGGGGAGCTGGAGCGGGTGTCTCCGGAGGTGGCCGGGCGTGTCGTCTTCATGACGGGCGGGGCCTTCACGCCGCGGGCGGTGACTTTCCTTCAGGGGGTGCCGAACCCGAAGATCGGCAAGCCCTTGAACCTGGAGGAGTTGAGGATGCTGGTGACGCGGCGTGCCGTGGAGGCGCAGAGATGAAGGTGCCGTCAGGGCCACTGGAGTCCTCGGCCCTCGAGGTTCCCGCCGCCAACCCGGCGGTGTTCGTGCCAGGACCGGGAGTGATGACTTCGGGCGGCGAGTTCACGACGCGCGCGCTGGTGGGGGGCTGCATCATCGGCTCGGTGCTGGCGGTCTCCAACGTGTACATGGGGATGAAGACGGGCTGGTGGGAGAGCGGCTCCATCAGCGCGGCGGTGCTGGGCTTCAGCGGACTGTCGGCCCTGGGGCGGCGGTGGGGCAGGGCGCCCACCGCGCGCGAGAGCAACATGACGCAGACGGCGGCGAGCGCCGTGGGGGCCATGCCGGCCGCGGCGGGGCTGCTGGGCTCGCTGCCGGCGCTGGCGATGATGGGCATCTCCGTGCCCGCGTGGGGGGTGGTGGCCTGGGGCGCCGCGCTGGGCCTGCTGGGCGTGCTGGCGGCGTACCTGCTGCGCCGCAGACTGCTCATCGAGGAGGGGCTGCCATTCCCCACGGGGGTGGCCACCGCGGAGGTCATCACCGCGATGCACAAGGCGGAGCGGGTGGCGCAGCCGGGGCGCGCGCGGGTGCTGATGGGCTCGGGGCTGGCGTCCATGGCGCTGACGTGGCTGCGGGATGTGTCCGGGTGGGTGCCCGCGATGACGGCGATGCCGGGACGGCTGGCGGGGCTGCCGGCCTCCACCTTCACGTGGGGCTTTGGGTGGAACCCCATGCTGCTGGCCATCGGCATGATGGCGGGGCTGCCCATGGGGCTGAGCATGCTGCTGGGCGCGGTGCTGGCGTGGGGGGTGAGCGCGCCGGCGCTCGTGAGCGGGGGGGTGGTGGCGGCCAGTGGCGGTTACGAGAAGTTCGCGGAGTGGCTGACCTGGCCTGGCGTGGGGCTGATGGTGGGCGCGGCGGTGGTGTCGCTCGCGGCGCAGGCCCGCTCGCTGGTGGGGGCGGTGCGGGACTTGCGGTCCATGGGCACGGCGGGGAGTGGCACGGGCCGCTGGCCGCTGGTCGTGGGGCTGGTGGCGTCCGCCCTGGTGCTGGTGCTGGGGCAGGGCGTGTTCGAGCTGCCCATGTCGCACACGCTGGTGGTGCTGGCGCTCGTGCTGCCGCTGTGCGCGGTGTGCGCGCGCGGGGCCGGGCAGACGGACATCGCGCCGGTGGGGCAGATGGGGCAGGTGGCGCAGGTGGTCTCCGGGACGCTGTTTCCGGGGCCGGCGGGGCTCAACGTGGCGGGGGGCTCGGTGGTGGCGGGGGCGGTGGCGCAGACGGGCGTGAGCCTCTGGTCGCTCAAGGCGGGGCACCTGCTGGGGACGGCGCCTCAGCGGCAGCTGCTCGCGCAGCTGCTGGGCGTGCTCGTCGGGGCGGCGGTGGGAGTGCCCGCGTACCTGCTGCTGCTGAAGGCCTATGGAGTGGGTGGCGAGGTGCTGCCGGTGCCCTCGGCGCACCAGTTCCGGGCCCTGGCGGAGCTGTCGACCCAGGGGTTCTCCGGGCTGCCCGCGTATGCCTCCCAGGCCGCATGGGCCGGCTTCGCGGTGGGGGCCGGGCTGACGCTTGCGGCGCGTGGGCGGCTGGAGCGCTTCGTGCCCTCGACCGCGGCGATGGGCATTGGCTTCCTGGTGCCGGCCAACTACGCGGTGACGATCGCCACGGGCGCGCTGCTGGTGGCGGTCGGGCGTCGCCTGCGGCCGGAGGCGACGGCGCAGCACGCTCCAGCGCTGGGAGCGGGGGCCATCGCCGGGGAGTCCCTCATGGGGCTGGCGATCGCGGCGCTCTTCGCGTTCGGGATCTTCCAGCGGTAGGGGTGAGGGGGCCGCTGGGTTGGGAGTGGCTCCGTGCCCGTCTCAGCCCGCGCTCGCGAAGAGTGCTCGCTCCAGCGTCCGGCGCAGCCGCCCTTCCATGACGTTGGGAATCTTCACGGCCCGCTGCAGCGCGTCCTCGAGGATGTGGACCGCCTCCGCGCGGTCGCCTCGCCTCAGCGCCGCCAGCCCCATCATCTCCAGCACCTCCAGCGGCTCCTGCTCCACGGAGACTTCCGCGGACCGCTCCTGGAGCTTGCGCCAGGCCTCCGGGCTCGCGTCGCGTGTCGTCAGCTCCACCATCGCGAAGAGCACTTCCTCGGAGGGGCTCAGCCCCACCGCATGTCGCCGCTGGGCCAGCGCCTCTCGCACCTGCCCCAGCCGCTCTCGCGCTCGGGCGAACTGCCCCTCCCAGGCCAGCACCCGGGCATGCAGCAGCAGCGCCCACGGCCGCGCCGCCACCTCCAGGTGCTGACGCTCCAGCTCGATGGCTCGCGCGATGTGCGGCGCCGCCAGCGCAGGGTCTCCCGCCTGGTAGTAGAGCTCTCCCAGGTTGTGCTCGGCGAAGTACTCCCAGCCCACCACGCCCAGCTCGCGGCCCAGGTGCATGAAGCGCTCCTGGTCCTTGATGGCGCTCGTCAGATCCTTCCGCGCCACCCAGAGGTTGCGCCGGTTGTTGATGGCGCCTCCCAGGTGGAACTGATCGCCGCGCTTCGTGCAGGAGGCGATGACATCCTCCAGCACCGCCTCCGCCTCCGAGATGCGCCCCAGGTTGGGCAGGATGACGGCCAGCAGCAGCTGCGCCACCACCCGTGTCTCGTACCCCGCGTCCCCCAGCGTCAGCGCGCGATCCGCCGCCGCCTCCAGCGGAGGGCAGGCCTCCTCCCACCGACCCTGGCGGAACCAGCTGCGCCCCACCCCCAGCAGCAGCCGCGCCTGCACATAGGAGGAGGGCACCTTCACCGCCAGCGCCCGCGCCTCCTGTACGCACGCCTCCGAGCGGACGTAGTCGTTCACCCAGTCCAGCGCCATCGCCTCGTCCAGCAGCACCTCCACCTCGACGCGCGTGTCTCCCACCCGCCGTGCCAGCTCGCGCGCCCGCGTGAAGTCCGCCAGCGAGTCGTCATACCGGCCGATGCGGTAGCGCATCAGGCCTCGCCCCCGGAAGAGCGTCAGCCCGCGCAGCTCGTCGGTCGCATCCAGCAGCTCCAGCGCGCGCGTGTAGAGCGTCTCGGCGTCCAGGTATGCGTGGCGGCCCCGGGCCGACTCCGCCAGGTCCAGGTAGAGCGCGAGCGCCTCCTCCCGCATGCCGGCCGACGCGGCGTGGAAGGCCAGGCGCGGCAGCAGCTGTCGCTCGGTGGCGGCGCTGCGGCTCTCGTAGAAGCGGAAGGCGGCGCGGTGGATGCGGGCGCGCTCCGCCTCTGGCAGCGTGCGCGCCACGGCCTCGCGCACCAGCTCGTTGCGGAAGCTCAGCGCCTCGTGCCGGTGCTCCACCAGCAGCCCCATGTCCAGCAGCCGGCGCGTGGCGTGGTGTGGATCCAGCGGGAAGCCCGAGGCGCCACCCTCGCGGTCCAGCTCGCGCACCATGCCCTCGGCCGACGTCGCGGTGAAGTCCGAGCCCAGCAGCGCGCACAGGCGCGCGTGCGCCGCCAGCGCCGGAGGCAGCGCCCCCAGCTCCCGGTCCGCCAGCCACTCCACCAGCCGCAGCTCCGGCACCGTGTCCAGCTCGTCCGTGACGAGGAACCAGCTGCCGCCTTCGCCCCGCTGGCGCACCAGCCCCTGGCGCTTGAGCGCGCGCACCAGCTCCACCAGGAAGAGTGGCACGCGCCGGGCCCGCTCGACGATGCGCTCCACGGCCTGCGAGGGGACGTTCTCCACCGGCCGCAGCAGGATGCGGCACAGCGCCTGCGCGTCTCCCGCCGCCAGCGGCCCCAGGTTGAGCGTCGCGCGGTACGCCGCGCGCATGCCCCAGGAGGGCCGGCTCCGCTCGAACTCCGGACGCGCCAGCACGCAGACCCACAGCGGCACCTTGCCCTCGGCCAGACACGCGTACTCCAGCGCATCCAGCGCCGTCTCATCCGCGAAGTGCGCGTCATCCAGCAGCAGGCACAGCGGGCGCTCGCGCGCGATGGCCGCCAGCAGCTCTCCCGTGGCGCGCAGCGCCAGCGAGCGCAAGGCACCCGGCGCCGCGGCCCGGCTCTGCAGCTCCGGGGTGTCGAGCCCCGACCAGCCCAGCGTCGTCACCACGCCGGGCCACAGCTCCGTGGCCAGCTCCTCCCCCAGCCGCTCGAAGAAGGCCTTGCGGCCCTCCTCCGGGCTGCTCGCCTCTTCCCGCTCGAAGCCGTGGAGCGCCTGGCGCAGCAGCAGGCGCAGCGTGCTGGACGGGTCGCCCTGCACCGGCTCGCGCGCGCGCACCGAGTGGATCCGGGCCCGTGGCAGCCCCTCACGCAGCCTCCGCGCCAGCGCCGCGCCGAAGTGGCTCTTGCCGTGTCCCCGCTCTCCGAGCACGGCCGTCAGGGTGGGGGCTCGCTGCTCCACCGCGATCCGCGCGCTGTCCCACAGCCCCCGGAGCTCCTCGTCCCGGCCGATGAGCACGCTGCTGCCCAGCCGGAGCACGGTGAACTCCTTGCGCGGCACCACCTCGGGGGCGCTGGGACGCAGCAGCCCTCCTCGCTCGGGCATGGGGATGCAGCGCACGTCGGGCACCGCATCCGCCGCCGCGGGAGTGAGCAGCAGGGGGATGGTGTCCGTGGGGGCCGGGTAGCGCTCCTTGCGCGTGAAGATGCCGCCCAGGTAGCGCGGCGGAGCCCCCGGCCGCTGGTGGACGGTGACGGTGGCCACGTCCACCAGCGCGGTGGAGACCAGCCGCTGCTCCTCCAGCTCCTCGGCCGCGCGGATGGCGCGCTGCACCGGGTTCTCTCCGGCGTTGGGGTCGAACACACCCGCGAAGCGCGCGCCGTCGCGGTAGGCCACCTGCCCGCCGAGCCCCGTCAGCACCTTCTGGATGGCGAGCGGGTTGGCGCTGGAGGCAAACAGCAGCACCGCCACCGAGCGGCGCGTCTGCGGAGCGCGGGAGGGCTCCTCGGCGGAGGGGGCTCGCGCGGCGGGCGTGTTCGCGGGCTTTGCCTGGGCGAGCGCCTCTCGCAGCGCGCCGCGCACGGTGGCCACGCTGTCGAAGCGCCGGAAGCGCTCCTTGGCCAGGCACTGGAGCACCACCGCCTCCAGCGCCGCGGAGACTGGCGCCAGCTCCGAGGGAGGCGTCGGCCGCCGCGAGAGGTGGGCCTGGAGCACCTCGGTCCGCGCGCCGAAGAAGGGAGGCCTCCCGGTGAGCATCTCGTAGAGGAGCACTCCGAGCGCGTACACGTCCGTGCGCGCATCCAGCGTGGAGGAGCCCGCGCACTGCTCGGGAGCCATGTACTCGTCCGTCCCCGCGTAGCTGCTCCCCTCCTGCGCCGAGGGCTCCTCGGACACCTCCGGCACGATGAGCGAGCGCGACAGCCCGAAGTCGATCATCCGCACGCGCGAGGCCGCGTCATCGAGGAGGAGGTTCTCCGGCTTGAGATCGCAGTGGGCGAAGCCACGGCTGTGCAGCAGGTCGAGCGCCTCCGTGAGCGCGAGCGCGCGTGAGGAGAACTCCTCCAGCGGCATGGGCCCCGAGAGCGCGCCCAGGCGCGAGGCCAGCGTGGGCATCGGGATGAACTCCAGCACCAGGTAGCGGCCGCCGTCCTCCAGCGCCCCCTCCGCGTACAGCGTCGGCCCGGCCGGGGCTCCGACGGCCCGCAGCGCCTGGGCCTCGCGCTCGAGCTGGAGCCGGGAGAGGGCACTGCCCGCATGCGCCACCTTGATGGCCACCGGCACGGCGTCCACGAGCCGCTGCGCGGCCAGCACGGTGCCAAAGCCTCCCCGCGCGATGAGGCGCTCGACGCGATAGCCCGGGAGGGGGAGCTCCGGGACAGGGGGGATTTCAAGCGGAGCGGCGGAGCCTTCCGCCGGGGGAGTTCCCAGCGGACACGTGACGTGTGAGCCCTCCCAGCGCCGCCCGCATGTCAGACAGCGAGGCACGCCCTGGACTCTACGTGCCCGGTCCTGTGTCTTCCATGGTGGGGACCCAGTACGAGCCAGGGGTGAATCCGACCCGGGAGCCGCTCTCCGGACTTTCAAGGCTCACTGGGAGCGAAGCCACCCGCCACTCAGAGCCCGCCCGGGTCATCGCTGGAGGGCACGTCCACGTGGAAGCCGGGCGTCCGGGCTGACGGGCTTCAGGTCCACGCGAGCGACGGCGGCGCCCTGGGCCTCCGCTCGAATCTCCCGCTCCATGGGGTGTGTCACATGAGGGTTGCACGTGCTCTCTCTTCCCTGGGAGCCCCCGCTTGTCTCCGGGGAGGCACTCGGGTGCAGCGGCCTCGTCCCCATCCCCACGCCTCGAGCGCGGACCCGGTGCCGCGGGGGCTCCCCTGTCTCGAGCCTGCCCCGGAGGGCAGGGAGCCGTCAGGCAGCGCGCGGGGCGCGGAGGGACTCGTCCGCTCATGGACGACGGCGCTGGAGGAGGGCTGGAAGATCGTGGGCGGGATCGCACCATCAGGAAGTTCGGCAGGCCCTCGGCGGATCCGCGGGAGGGCCCCATCGAGGGAGCAGGCCATGAGACTGGACAGAGCGGGGCGACTCGCGTGGGTGCTCTGCGCCGGCATCGTCGCCGGCTGCACGTGTGGAAGAGGAGAGGGGACGGGCGGCAGCGGCCCGCTGGCCGAGGACGACGCCCGGGTGGGCGGCGGCGGTGGGCGGCGGGTGGCGCTCGAGATCACCGAGGCCTTCACGAAGACTACGGGCCAGACGGCGCCGAGGACCTCCTTCCTCTCGCCCGAGGAGGAGATCACCGTGCGCGCGCGCCTCGTCAACGCGCCCAACGGCGCGGAGGACCACATCCGCTGGACGGTGCGCCCGGTGGGAGCGCACACCGGCCCCGCGATACCCGCCACCCACGAGGGCAAGGAGTTCACCTTTCGAGGCAGCTCGGCGAACGGGAATGCCGGCAGCCGGCAGCCCAATCCGCCCCTGGAGTACGAGGTGATCGCCACCGCCACGGTGGAGGGCCAGACGCTGGAGGCGCGCCTGCCACCCACCACCTTCATCCGCCAGGAGGAGGTGGACATCGTGCGGCAGGAGTACGCCGACTACGGCACCAGCTTCCGGCCACGCCTGACGCAGATCTCTGTCCCCGGGCGCGCGCTCCTCAACACGGGCAACTACACCTTCATCGTGGAGGAGGACGAAGGGAAGCTGGAGGAGCTGCTCACCCAGGTGGAGCAGGAGGTGAACCGCATCCTCAACGACGACGTGCAGGAGCAGCCCGTGAGGACCCGAGGGTTGAAGCCGAACACGGTGGTGGTCTCCCCCGGTCCGCCGGTGCTGGAGGCCGGGCCGCTCGGGGATACGGATCCCCAGGGCGATGATGTCTGCGTCGGGCCGCGGGTGAACGGCGCCTGCTCGGGCCCCATCCTCGCCGGCCGCAACGGTGTCGCCGAGACGCTCGCCAACAACCGCCAGGTGCGGGTGGAGCTCTCGAAGCTGGTGACGAGCGCCTACCGCAACCCGCAGCGCAACCGGGTCATCGGCTCCCGGTCGCTCAACAGCCGCCACACGCGGGGCCGGGCGCTGGATCTCGATCCGCGCGCTCTCACCGTGCGGGGCAAGGACGCGCGACAGCTCATGTGCGTCATGGAGGCGGCCGGAGACCGTGTCGTCGGCACGGGGAACTCCTTCACCGAGCGCGGCGCGGCCACGTTCCTCGACTGCAACGACGTGGCGGCGGACCACGTCCACATCCAGCGCTGAAGCGCGCGAGGAGCCTCGATGATGAAAGCCTTGTACCTGTCCTGTGCCCTCTTGGCGCTCCTGCCGTGGCTGGCCTGGGCCCAGCCTCCACCGCGCTCGGTGGCGCGTCCTCCGCCGACGACTCGTCCTCCCACGGCGGCGCCCCTGTCCGCCGCCGCGCGCGAGGGGATGCGGCTGGCCGAGCAGGGCTGCCAGTCGGACGGCTACGACGCGGAGCTGTGCGAGAAGGCCATCTCCCAGCTCGAGGTGGCGGCGCGAGAGAACCCGGAGCAGGTGGAGGTGCAGCTCGCGCTGGCGCAGGCGTGCTGGAACCGCTCCTTCCAGGAGCGACCGGAGTCCCGCTCCCGGCGGAACTGGCAGCAGCGCGCCACGGACATCTTCGAGCGGTTGGTGGACCAGAGGGTAGGCGACGCCCGGCCCTACTACGAGCTGAGCATGCGGCGGAAGGATGACGCCCAGCGCATGTCACTGCTGCGGCGCACCGTGGAGCTGAACCCGCGGCACGCTCGCGCCCACCAGGACCTCGCCTGGGGGCTGCTCAGGCAGGGGAAGCCGGACGAGGCGACCCGGGTCTACCAGCGGCACCTGGAGGTGAGCCCGGTGAAGGATCGGCAGGAGGCCCACGAGAACCTGCGGTTCGCCGGAGCGCTGGCCCGGGCCCAGCGCCCACAGCAGGCGGCGCAGGTGCTGGAGACGGTGATGGACCAGATGCAGGGCGAGCGCCGGGCCGAGCGCTGTCTGCTCCTCCAGAGCGTCGATCCTCGGCTGGTCGAGGCGAGGCCCCAGGTGAAGCGTGAGCTCCAGGAGCTGCGCCCCTACTGCACGAACACGGAGCACCTGGATCGGGCGGTGGAGCTGGAGCAGCAGGGCCGGGTGGACGAGGCCCTCATGGAGCTGGAGCGGCAGGTGGACATCAACCCCAAGCCCGAGGAGACGTACGTGATGCTCGAGCGCCTCTACCTGCGCAAGGGCCAGCCCGAGAAGGCGGCCGAGGTGACGACGCGCTACCTGCGCTCGGAGCCGGAGACGCGCGAGAAGTGCGAGCGCTTCCAAAGAATCTCTCCGCGCACGCTCCGGGCCATGGACACGCCGACCCTGGAGGCCACGCGGCGGCAGTGCACCACGCCCTGAGACAGGCTCAGCAGGCCCCGCCGAGGAAGCGGCGCCGCGGCGTCCGGGTCACCTCCGCATCCCAGCGGACGGAGAGCAGCTCCACGACGGTGACGAGGACGCGGCCCCTCACCGGGGCTCCACGACATCCCACCCACTCGGGCCCTGCCCTGGGGAGGGGCACGGCCGTCACTGTCCAGAAACGTCGGGAGTCAGGGGGAGGAAACCCCCGACGTTTCCGAACAGTGAGCGGGAGGGGCGTCCGCGACCCGGCGCCTCAGCGCTTCGGCGCGCGAGCCTTGACGGGGGCGGGCCGGCGTCGAGCGAGCAGGGCCAGCGCGGCCAGGACCGCCGCGGCCATCATCGGCAGGCCTCCGCTGGCGGAAGCGCCGCAGCCCTGGGGCTGGCCGTACCCGACGTCGCCCGGCCGATCATCCGCGTTGTCCGGCAGGGTGGTGTGGCTCTGCGGCACATCCAGGACCGGGTTCGTGTTCACGGGCGTGTTCGACGGAGGCGTGGTCACCGGCTGCTCGACCACCGGCGTCGAGGGCGGCGTCGGCTGCGGCTCGGGCGGCACCACGGGCGGCGTGACGGGCCGAGGCATCACATCCTCCAGCGTCGTCCCCATGGTGAAGCCGTCGTGGTAGACGCTGGCCGTCTGGGTGATGGACGCATCCCGGTAGAGCCCCAGCTTCAGGTAGTTCTTCTCGTTGCCGAACTGCGTGGCCACCATCGTCCTGGGCACCACCATCTGGCCGTCCTTGTACAGCTCGACGAAGCCCACCTTGGGATTGGGCGACCACTTCACGTGCAGCACGAAGTCATTCCACTGGCCGCGCTTCAGCGGCGCCCGCCAGAGGATCTTCCCCGAGCTGCCACCCACGCGCAGGCGCATCTCCTCGCCGACCAGGTAGAACTCGAGCGGAGGCGAGCCGCAGCAGCCGTCCTGGTGCCACTGGGCGAAGACCTGCCACTTGTTCACGGAGGGGTACCCCTGGGGGAACAGGGTGCTCCACTTGTAGAAGTAGTCGAGGCCCGGCGTCTCGCGGCTCAGGTACAGCAGCTCGTTGCGGTTGCCGCTCGCGTTGATGGGGTTGTCCCCCTTCTTCACGGTGGCCTTGAGGGCGTACCGGCCCTCGCGCACCACATCCGATACGACCAGGAGGCGGTCCGAGGCGACGCTCTGCTGCCGCGTCCACTGAGAGGTGTTGCCTGTCTCGAAGTCTCCCCTCCACACCGTGGAGGCGGAGGCGAGGGTGGGCACCAGCAGGAGTGGGACGAGTCGGAGGAAACGCGACAATGCTGCTCCTTTCGTTCGTGAGCGGACCTCGGACAAATGGGGCGGAAGAACCCTTCCCGGCGCTCTCGGCTGCCAACCCCCTGCCGCTCGAGCCCCGCCTGGCTCGCTGGAGCGCCATGTGACACGGCACGGGCTCGGCTCCCTCGTGCCCCACCGAGAGAGCGCGAAAGCCCTTTGATTTCATAGAAATGCGCGGCGCTCGGGCTTGTGTAGGTAGGGGCCTACAGCCTCGAATCGAGGCTCGAAGCACCGGCTGCTAGCTCTCCGGGCTGGCTCGTGGAGGCCGTGGGTGGAGCGGGCGTGGAGCGGCCCGACTGTCCGCTCGGTGTCCGCCGATTTCGAAAAGCGCCGCCGGGTCCGAGGGCCCATGCCATGCTCGCCGTGGACTCTTCCTGGAGGGGGTTGGTGATGAGCCCTGCGTCCCCGCGCAACATGAGCGACTACGAGGCCGTGCGCCGATCCTTCCAGTGGGAGCGGCCCGAGCACTTCAACTTCGCCACGGATGTCATCGACCGCCACGCGCAGGAGCGTCCGAACGCCCTGGCGCTCCTATGGAGCGACGAGGCCGGGAACGAGCGGCGCTTCACCTTCGCGGAGCTGAGGCAGCACTCGCTGCACGCGGCGCAGTTCCTGGCGAGCCTCGGCATGCGGCGAGGCGACCGGGTGTTCGTCCTCATGCCCCGGGTGCCGGAGTGGTGGTTCGTGGTGCTGGGCTGCATCCGGTCCGGCATCGTCTTCATGCCCGGCACGCCCATGCTCACGCCGAAGGACATCCGCTACCGGCTGTCGGCGTCGGATGCGCAGGCGGTCATCACGGACGCCAGCTGCCTGGATCGCTTCGAGGGGCTGGTGGGCTCGGGAAGGGTGGAGAACTGGGTCTGCGTGGGAAAGGCGCCCGCGCCGTGGGTCGAGTACGAGCCGGGCTCCGGGACGGGCGCGCACGGGCTGTCCTTCGAGCGCACCCGCGCGGACGAGCCGATGCTCATCTACTTCACCTCCGGCACCACGGGCATGCCGAAGCTGGTGCTCCACACCCACGCGAGCTACGGCCTGGGGCACGTGGTGACGGGGCGCTACTGGCTGGACCTGACGCCGGAGGACCGGCACCTGACGCTGTCGGACACGGGCTGGGCCAAGTGCGCCTGGGGCAAGCTCTTCGGGCCGTGGAGCCAGGGGGCGTGCAACGTCGTCTATGACTTCCGAGGGCGCTTCGACGCGGCGCGCATCCTGAAGGTGCTGGAGACGCGGAAGGTGACGACGTTCTGCGCGCCGCCCACGGCGTGGCGGGCCCTCGTGCTGCAGGACCTGTCGAAGTTCGACCTGTCCTCCATCCGCCACGCGGTGAGCGCGGGAGAGCCGCTGAACCCCGAGGTCATCGACTCTTGGAAGCAGGCCACGGGGCTGCACATCCGCGAGGGCTACGGGCAGACGGAGACGGTGATGGTGGTGGGGATGTTCCCGGCGCTGGAGCCCCGGGTGGGCTCCATGGGCAAGCCGTCACCGGGCTTCACGGTGGCGGTCATCGACGACAGCGGCAAGGAAGTCCCGGCGGGGCAGGAGGGAGACATCGCGGTGAGGGTGGCGCCCGAGCGTCCGGTGGGCCTGTTCCAGGGCTACCTGAATGACGAGGCCGCCAACCAGGCCTGCCGGCGCGGGGACTGGTACGTGACGGGAGACCGGGCCGTGAAGGACGCGGACGGCTACTTCTGGTTCGTGGGGCGCTCGGACGACGTCATCAAGACGTCGGGCTACCGGGTGGGGCCCTTCGAGGTGGAGTCCGCGCTGCTGGAGCACGAGGCGGTGGCGGAGTCGGCGGTCATCGGCGTGGCGGACGAGCGCATCGGCCAGCGCATCAAGGCGTACGTGGTGCTGGCGCCGGGCTTCAGGGGCTCGCCGGAGCTGGCGACGGAGCTCCAGGAGCACGTGAAGCGGACGACGGCGCCGTACAAGTACCCGCGAGAGATCGAGTTCGTCACCGAGCTGCCCAAGACGGTGAGCGGGAAGATCCGCCGCGCGGAGCTGCGCGGCACGCTCAAGCCTTCCTGAGGGGAGGGGACGGGGCCCGGCCGCTCAGCTCCAGTCGGAGTGGACGAAGCCGGCCTCGGGCCGGTCGCGGCGCTGGTAGGTGTGGGCGCCGAAGGCGTCGCGCTGGGCCTGGGTGAGGTTCTGCGGCAGCTCGGGGCTGCGGTAGCTGTCCAGGTAGGCCAGGCTCGAGGAGAACACCGGCACGGGGATGCCCACCCGCACCGCCGTGCCCACCAGCCGCCGCCACGCCGGCGCCAGCTTCGTCAGCACCGGCGCGAAGGCGTCCGAGACGACCAGGTTGGGCAGGTCCGGCTGCTGGGTGAAGGCCTCGCGCAGTGGGCTGAGCAGCTTCGCGCGGATGATGCAGCCGCCTCGCCAGATGCGCGCCATCTCCGCCAGCGACACGTTCCAGCTGTACTCCTTGGAGGCAGCCTGGATGAGGCGCATCCCCTGCGCGTAGGTGACGACACGCGCGGCGTAGAGCGCGTCATGCGCCCAGGAGACGAGGTTCGCCTTCTCCTCGTCCGTGAGCGCCACCTGCGCGCCGGGGAGCTTGCCGCTGGCCGCCACGCGCTCGTCCTTCATCGACGAGAGGTTGCGCGCATCCAGCGCCGAGGCGATGGACGGCACGGGGATGCCCAGGTCCAGCGACACCTGCACCGTCCACTTGCCCGTGCCCTTCTGGCCCGCCTTGTCCAGCACCAGGTCCACCAGCGGCTTGCCCGTCTCCGTGTCCTTCTTGCGCAGCACCTTGATGGTGGTCTCGAGCAGGAAGGACTCGGCGATGCCCTCGTTCCACTTCGCGAAGGTGTCGGCCAGCGCGTCCGCGGACAGGCCCAGGCCGCGGCGCAGCACGTCGTACGTCTCGGCCAGCAATTGCATGTCCGCGTACTCGATGCCGTTGTGCACCATCTTCACGAAGTGCCCCGCGCCATCCGGGCCCACGTGGGTGACGCACAGGCCCGACTCGGCGCGCGCGGCGATGGCCTCCACCACCGGGCGGATGAGCCCGTACGCCTCGGCGGGGCCGCCCGGCATCAGCGACGGGCCGTGCCGAGCCCCCTCCTCACCGCCCGAGACGCCCATGCCGATGAAGTGCAGCCCCTTCTCCCGGAAGGCCTTCTCGCGGCGCTGCGTGTCGTGGAACCACGAGTTGCCGCCGTCGATCAGCACGTCCCCCGGCGACAGCAGCGGCGCCAGCTGGTCCATCATCTGATCCACCGCCGCGCCCGCCGTCACCATCAGAAGGATGCGGCGCGGGCGCTCCAGCATCTGGACGAACTCCGCCAGCGAGCCGGTGCCCTTCATCTCCGGGTGCCCGTGCCTGGCGTGGATGGCGTCGATCTTCTCCGGGTGCCGGTCCCACGCCGCCACCTTGAAGCCGCGGTCGGCGACGTTGAGCGCGATGCTCGCGCCCATCACGCCCATGCCCGCCACGCCGAACTGGAACTGGCCCTGAGGGTTCGCTGCTGAAGTCATCGGGTTCTCCTGGGGCTCCGCGCTGGAGGCGGAGCCGCGTCTGCTTCACTGCCCCGCCGCCGCCCTGTCCATCATCCACACCGCATGCGTCACTCGCGCCGAGGGCAGGTCCTCGTCCTTGACGAGCACCCGCCGCACCGCGTCCCGCTTGCCCTCGCCCGACACCACGAACAGCACCTTGCGAGCACCCTGCAGCACCGGCATCGTCAGCGTCAGCCGCCAGGGCGGAGGCTTGGGCCCCACCACCGCCAGCACGCGCCGCTTCCGCTCCTCCAGCGCCGCATGTCCCGGGAACAGGGACGCGGTGTGCCCGTCCTCCCCCATGCCCAGCACCACCACATCCAGGTCGGGAGGCAGCACGGCCTCGTACGCCCGCGCCGCCGCGTCCCGGTCCTCCCGCTCGCCCTCCATCCGGAACACCTGCTCGGGCTTCACGCCCAGGGGCCGCAGCAGGTTCTGCTCCGCGAGCAGGTAGTTGCTGTCCGGGTGGTCTGGCGGCACGCAGCGCTCGTCGGCGAAGTAGAAGTCCACCCGGCCCCAGTCCAGGGTCGTCATCGCCAGCGTGCGGTAGATGGGGCCGGTCGTCTTTCCTCCGGAGAGGGCGATGCTGCACCGGCCGCCATCCGCGAGCGTCTCCCGGAGCGCACCCGCCAGCCACTCCGCGGCCCGCAGCTCGAGCTCCTTCGCCGTCTCCACCACGACGGGGGCGGGGCGGCTCACTTGAGCACCGTCCAGCGCCGCCCATCCCGAGCCAGCATCGCCGCCGCCGCATCCGGGCCGGCGCTCCCGGGCTCGTACTCGTGGATGTGTCCGCCCACGCCCGACTCCAGCGCCCGGAGGATGGGCGTGACGTAGGCCCAGGCCTGCTCCACGCTGTCCTTGCGCGCGAAGAGGGTGGCGTTGCCGCGCATGCAGTCCAGCAGCAGCCGCTCGTAGGCCTCGGGCACCGGCTGGGCGAAGGCCTCCTTGTACGTGAAGTCCATGTTCACGCCGGCGATGCTCACGTCCTCGCCCGGCACCTTGGACTCGAAGGAGAGGGCGATGCCCTCCTGGGGCTGGATGCGCAGCCGCAGCACGTTGGGCTGCAGCCGCTGGCACGCATCGCTGGTGCTGAACAGGCTGATGGGCACCGCCTTGAAGTGGATGGACACCTCCGTCAGCCGCTTCGCCAGCTGCTTGCCCGCGCGCAGGTAGAAGGGCACGCCCTTCCACCGCCAGTTGTCCACGTGCATCTTCATGGCCACGTAGGTGGGCGTGCGCGAGTCCTTCTCCACGCCCTGCTCCTCGCGGTAGCCCCGGTACTGTCCCGCCACCACGTGCGTGGCCACGTCGCTGCCATCCAGCGAGCGCAGCGCGCGGAACACCTTGTTCTTCTCGTCCCGGATGTCCTCCGCGCCAAACGAGGTGGGAGGCTCCATCGCGCACAGCGCCAGCACCTGCATCAGGTGGTTCTGCACCATGTCGCGGATGACGCCCGTCTCGTCATAGAAGCGCCCGCGGCCGCCCTCCATGCCCAGCTTCTCCGCCGCGGTGATCTCCACGTGGTCCACGTAGTTGCGGTTCCACAGTGGCTCGAAGATGAGGTTGGCGAAGCGGAAGACGAGGATGTTCTGGACCGTCTCCTTGCCCAGGTAGTGGTCGATGCGGAAGATCTGCCGCTCGTCCAGCACGGAGGCCAGGTTGCGGTTCAGCTCGCGCGCCGTCTCCAGGTCCCGGCCGAAGGGCTTCTCGATGACGAGCCGCCGCCAGGGCCGCTGGTCGGGCTGCTCCTCGCGCGGCAGCAGGCCCGCCTCGGACAGCCGGTGGAGCAGGGTGCGGAAGGTGGAGGCCGGCGTGGCCAGGTAGTAGAGCTGGTTGCCCTGGGTGCCGAAGCGCTTCTCGGCGGCGTCCAGCCGCTCGCGCAGCCGGGTGAAGGCCGCCGGGTCGTCATAGTCTCCGGCGATGCACTCCAGTCGCGAGGCGAAGCGCTCCCAGGTGGCCTCATCCAGCGGCTGGGTGCGGGCGAACTTCTGGAGCCCCTCCTTCACCTGGGCGCGGAAGGCGTTGTCGTCATGCGCGGAGCGGCTGAAGGCCACCAGCGCGAACGACTCGGGCAGCAGCCCGGCGCGCGCCAGCTCGAAGAGGGCCGGGAAGAGCTTGCGCTGGGCCAGGTCCCCGGTGGCTCCGAAGAGCACGACGGTGCATGGGTCGGGTCGGTCCGCGCGGACGATGGGATCGCCCTCGCGAGGGGTCGTCGAGATATGCAGGCCCTGGGCATCCATGCTGGCTTCCTCCGGGACTGAGGCGGTGGAGGCCTACCTTAAGGGCTTTGGCCTCCGGCTGCTCGGGAAAGGCACGCAGTGTCGGAGCGGTTACGCGAGCAGCCGCTTCCAGTCCTGGGCCTTCGCCCACTCCTCGAAGGAGCGCCAGCCGACCTCGGGGTAGTCCCGGCGCAGCGCGGGGATGTCGGCGTTGTAGCCCACCTTGTCGAACCACTCGAACATGAGAGCCATGTCCTCGCTCATCGCGCGCATCTGGGCGAGGGGGACCTCCACGTACTTCAGCGGCTTGCCGGAGGCGCTCGAGAAGGCCTGGGCCACCTGCTCGCCGGTCAGCTCGTTGGAGGCCAGGTCGATGCGCTTGCCGAGGAAGGCCTCGCGCCGCTCGATGACCAGCGCGCCGAAGGCGCCAATCTCGTCCACGCCGATCTGCTGCAGCGGACGCTTCGCGGGCAGCGCCATGGCGACGACGCCCTGCTTGAGGCCTCCGCCGAACATGGGGCTGACGAGGTTCTCGCGGAAGAAGACGGGGGCGATGATGGTGTGGGGCAGGCCCGACTTCACCAGGTACTCCTCGACGCGGAACTTGCTGTCGAAGTGGGGGATGCCGGTCTTCTGGTTGGCGCCGCCCACGGAGGTGTAGACGACGTGCTTGACGCCCGCGGCCTTGGCGGCGTCCACGGCGGAGATGCCCTGGCGCGTCTCCGTGTCCATGCCTGCCTCGAAGGGCGTGCTCATGATGAAGACGGCGTCCGTGCCCGTCATGGCCTTCACCAGCGAGTCGCGGTCATCGAAGTTGCCGATGGCCAGCTCGGCGCCGAGCTTCTTGAGCTCGAGCGCGCCCTGCGAGTCCGGCTTGCGCGTGAGGGCGCGGACCTTGTGCCCCTTCTTGAGGAGCGCGCGAGCGACCGCGCCTCCCTGCTGACCCGTGGCACCGGTGACGAGGACGGTAAGCGACTTCGACATGGGCTTTCTCCTGGAAGAGGGGACGCCTTACCGGAAGAGCAACCGATGTGCCACGGGCCAAGGGCTTGATTTCCCGTGAATCGTCCTGGGGGTGACTCTCGTTTTGAGAGGTTCTGTCCTCAGGCTGAAAGGGCCCGGGACTGCCGGGCAGGAGCGTCCCGTCACTTCCCGAGCGCGATGGCGGAGCCGACGAAGGCGAAGGACTGCGCGAAGCCGGCGGGAGCGGCCAGCGGCGTGGGGCTGGCGTCTCCCCACTGGGTGATGCCGTAGGGCAGCAGCTGCTTGAGATCGTAGCGCGCGCCTCGGAACTCGAACTCCTGGCTCCAGATGAGGGCGGCGGTGAAGACGTTGAGCGACAGCAGCTCGCTCTGCTTCGCGTGTTGGGACGCGCTGAGGGTAGCGCCCATGACGACGCTGACGCGGCGGAACGTCGCGATGGGCTCGCCGTCCGAGAACGAGTCGGGCTTGTCGAAGGACGCGCCGGGCTTGCGCTTGAGGTAGAGCGTGAAGTCGCCCGTGGCGTCGAGCCCCAGGGAGAGATCGCCGTTGGTGACGGGGCGGGCCTTGAACGGGGCGGACCGGAAGGTGAAGTGGGCCGTCTGCTCGCCGGGAGCGCCGTCGAAGAGGTCGCCCGTGATGCCCTGGAGGTGGAGGAAGTAGCCCAGGTCCTGCGTCGCCTTGTCGGCCGTGGTGTAGAAGCGGCCCGTCACGTACCAGGCGACACTTGCTGCTCTCAGCGGGGGAAGCATGGGGCGGATCATCCCTTTGTTTCTGGGCGAGACTCGGTGGGAGCGCGGCGCTCGATATCGAGCGCGAAGGTGAGGATGCGCATCGTACGAATATCGATGGCGTACGTCGTGACTTCCAACGGTGGGAGCCCCGTGGCGGGGTCCACCGTGGACGAGGGCGCAGGCGGGCACGCCGCGTCGTTGATGGCGAAGCGGACCAGAATGGTCTCCATGGGCCCTGGGGCCGTGCTCACGTCATAGGACTCGCGACGATAGCGACAGATGGCCTCAGGCGCTGTTCCTGGTGGAGGCTGGGTATCCCAGGGAAGGAAATCGTCCATCGCCAGCAGGACGGCAGCGGCGGTGTTTCCCTCGAGGCGCAGCAGCCCCTCCGTGGGAAGAGCCACGGGAAACTGTACTCGGGAGGCCTCCTCGGCGGAGGCATGAGGTACGGGACGCCACACCGCCATGCAGCCCGGGATCAGGCTGAGCGAGAGAGAGCAGAGCACGATGCGCCACATGGTTTTCCCTCTCTCAAGGATGCTGGACGGCGAGGATTCGCCACTGCTGGACGTCCACGGCATAGGTGGCGCTTCCCGTGTCCAGAAGAGGGCCACTCTGTCGGCAGGCTCCTGGACTTGGATGGATGCTGACCCAGACGACTCCTTCCGGGCCGGGTGCTGCCTCCACGTCATAGGACTGGCGCTGGGCAAGGCAGAGGGCCTGTGGACCGGCATCCTTCGGCGTACCCAGGTCTCGCGGGAGGAAGTCGTCCATCGCCAGTTGAATGGCCGTGGCGACGACGCCTGGAATGGTCTGCCTCCCCGTGTCAGGCAGGGTCGCTGGAACCTTGAACCAGGCCGCCTCTTCCGCGGCCACGTGAGGAATGGAGCGCTGCGAGGTGGCGCAGCCCAGGAAGGTGAGACACGTCACGAACAGGATGTGTGGTTTCAAGGAGACTCCTCTTCGCGAGTGACGGAGGTGATGCGTCCGGACGCCTTGTCCTCCGGGTAGATGTATCCGATGAGCTTCCACCCCTTTCCAAGGCGCTCGTAAAGCTCGCCCGGTCGGTTCTCATAGCGGTAGGGGAGCAGCTTCTGGATGTGACATGCCGAGTCGAACTGGATGCGGACGAGCCAGATCTGGTTTCTCTCCGCCGTGTCGACCCTGGACATGGGAGAGGGCGCCCAGGGGTGGCTGTGGAAGTCTGCGAGGGTGGATGACCTGCCTCGGGTGTCTCGTACTTCCAGGGGTGGCAGGCAGGACTTGCGCCTGGACGGACCCACAGGCTCCATCTTCCCCAGCGGTGAAGGCATACTTGCATAGTAGATGCCCTCTCCCAGCGAGTAGATGGCACCGCAGTACTCCTGTCCGTAGTCCCGGCCTCGTGCGCGAGGCTGCTCGAGAATGGCCGGACATAGCTGGTCGATGACTTCGTCGGCATTGGCGGAAGGCTGAATCGCTGGCCATGGCCCCCTCACCCAGATGCTTCCACGGCTGCCCTCGATGAAGCCGTAGTCCGCCGTCTGGTCTGCGCGGGCTCCCGGAGTGGCGCACCCGCCCAGGAGCAGAAGGGACAGCCCGACGAGTCTCATCCGCCCAGCGTGGCTCATCTGATCAGGATCCATGTGACCCTCGGCCGCCGTGACGCTCACTTGGAGCCGACAGGTGGTGCTTCCAGGGTGATGCGCTTGCGCTCGGCGCCGAGCTCGATGGCGCGCACGCGCGAGCGGGGCGGGCCGAGCGTCGGGAGGATGAACCAGGAGACTCCGGCCAGCCGGTCTCGATTCCGCAGTGACGCCTCGGGCTCGAGCTGGAGCGTCTGGGGACGCTTGCCTTCGATGATGAAGGTGACCTGCAGCCCATGAGGCACTCCCTCGGGGCGGATGAAGAAGACCCACTTGTCTGTCTTCCCGTCCACCGGGCCCGAGGCGAAGCCCAGCACCCGCATCGCTCCCTCGAGCTGGAGGTCCACCGGCGTCGCCCCCTCGGGGATCGGTGGAGGGCTCGCGGGCGCCTCGGCGTCATAGGCTCGCATCCACGCATGCGCCGGCACGCCCGGCACCGGCACGAAGGGCTCGGCCGCTGGCGAGGTCATGTACGCGTGGTAGCCCTTGGCGTGCGCCGCCGGCAGGTCCACCGGCCTGCGGTAGGTCATCCTCCCGCTCCAGAACATCGACTCGTGGATCTCGAAGACGCGGGGCGGATCATGGTCGATGGCCTGGAACAGCACGGCCTTCTTCGGCAGCGTCCGATCCAACGCGAGCCCCAATTCTCGCTCGTAGCTGGTGAGCAGCTCCTGGCGATGCTCCTCGGGCTTCTTGCGGATGATCACCGGCAGCTCGTAGCCGAACGTCAGCAGCAGCAGGCCCACGCAGCAGATGCTCACCGTGGTCGGGAATGGACGCGCCCGCCTCGTGGCGATGAGCAGGCCCCAGGTGATGAGCACCGCTCCCGCCGCGAGCACCAGGCCCTCCGCCAGGCCCGGCGTGGTGCGGACCTGCGGCAGCTTCTCGGGGACGAACGACCGGATGGCGGCGAGCGACGGGAAGAGCGCGATGAGCTTCGGGGTGAGCAGGGCCATGAGGGTGGCCGCTCCCACCACCGGGACGCGCCAGGTGTCCGCCATGATGAGGGCCATGGCCACGAGGACCGCCGGCGCGGCATTCCACACGTGCCCGGGCGCCTTCACGGAGATGAACGAGTGGGTGATCCACGTGGACCACAGCCAGAGCGCGGTGACGATGATGGCTGTCTCGCGCCGCTGCACGCCGCGGATGATGAGCCACACGCCCACCACCACCGGGAAGATGGAGCCCATCGGCGCGAACTCGTTGTTGAGCATCTCCACGAAGATGGCGTCGATGGGCCGGCGCCAGCCGCCCACGTCCACATGTGGAGGAGCCTCGATGTGCCCGAACGTCAGCTCCATGCCCGCCCGGTACACCTCGGGCCACTTCAGCGCCGCGTAGAGGTTCCACGGTCCGGCGACCAGCAGGGCCACCCCGCCGATGATGAGCAGGTGCGTGAAGCGCAGGCCCTTGGAGAAGCGGATCCACCTCAGGCCCACCATTACCCCCGCCACTCCGAGCGGCGCCAGCGCGAGCACCGTCTTCGTCAGGTGCCCCAGCCCGAGCGCCACCCCCGTCCACACCGCCCAGCGCCAGGAGTCCTTCTCGATGGTGTGCACTAGCAGCACCACGGTGAGGCTGACGAAGCCCACCAGCATGCAGTCGTACGAGTCCCCGAAGAGCAGCCCCTGCGTGAGGATCCACCCGAATGGCAGCGAGAGGAACGCGGCCGCACCCAGGCCCGCCCACGCGCGGCCGGCGGCGTTCCGGGCCAGCAGGTAGATGGCCACCGCGGCGCCCAGTTGTCCCAGCAGCGCCCCGATGCGCATCGCCAGCGGCGTCACGCCGATGAGGTGCATCATCGTGGCGCCGAACCACAGCGGCGCGATGGGCTTGTGCAGCCACACCGCGGCGCCCCACCAGTCGTGCGGCGCTACCGGGTAGAGGGGATCGCTGTAGAAGTGCGGATAGAAGAAGGAGTCATACGTCCCCCGCGCGGCCGTCTGATGGAGCGTCTCGTCCCAGTCGTGCATGCCCGGGTGCCCGAGCCCGGGCGCGAGCATCGCCAGGCCCCAGGCGCAGACGAGGAGGAGGATGAGCGCATCCGTGCGGTCGAGCCGCAGCGGCTCGAACGGGCGCTCCGCCCACTGCCGGAAGCGCTGTAGAACCCCAGGAAGTTGCACGGGGCGCACGCTAGTGGCTCGCCCCCATGGCGGCAAGGCAGCCGAGGTCCCTGCTTCCCTTCGCTCGCCCCTCAGCCGGGAGGGCCAGGAAGTGGTATGCCCAGGGCCTATGACTTCTCCCGTGGCGCTCATCACTGGTGGCTCGCGAGGCGTGGGCCGGTGCGTCTCCCTTCGGCTCGCCAAGGCGGGCTATGACATCGTCTCCACCTACCGCCGGGATGTGGACGCCGCCGCCGCGCTGGCCCGGGAAGTGGAGGCGCTCGGACGGCGCTGCCGCACCGTGGTGGCCGACCAGCTCGAGCCGGCCAGCCTCAACGGCGTGTTCGACACCATCCAGCAGGAGTTCGGCGGGCTGGACGTCTTCGTCGCCAACGCGGCCTCCACCGCCTTCGTTCCGCTGATGCAGATGAAGCTCCACCAGATGGACAAGACGTTCAACGTCACGGTGAAGAGCTTCGTGCTCGGCGTGCAGCGCGCCGTGCCCCTCATGGAGGGCCGCAAGGGCCGCATCGTCGCCGTGTCCGGCATGGACTCGCGCATGCCGCTGCCCTTCCATGGCTTCCTGGGCGCCATGAAGGGCTCCATGGAGATTCTGGTGAAGTACTTCGCCGCCGAGCTCACCGGCACCGGCATCCGCGTCAACGCCGTCAACCCGGGCTACATCGACACGGACTCGAGCCGCTTCTACATGGGCGACGCGTGGGACGCGCTGGAGGCCCGGGTGAAGGACTCCGTCCCCGTGGGCCACATCTCCAGCCCGGACGAGATCGCCGCTCCCATCGAGTGGCTGTGCTCGCCCGCCTCCTCCTATATCAACGGGCAGACGATCGTCGTCGACGGCGGGCTCGAGGTGAACTACGCGATGACCTTCTCCGCGAACGTGAGCCAGCCGTCACGGTGAGCGGGCGGGCACCTCGTCACATCCGGGCACAGGCCTCCTCTTCCTGACATGCGGAAGTACCTCGTCACCATCGGGTTCACGCTCTTCTTCCTGGTCACCGCGCCGGTGTGCACGGTGCTGGGGACGCTGCTGTGGCTCGTGTCGATGCCGTTCGACAAGAACCAGGCCCTGCTGCACGCCCTGGTGTGCCGCTGGTGCCACTACCTCTACCTGCGAGCGTGGCCCGGCTGGCGCGTGCGGGTGGAGGGGCGCGAGCTGCTGCCCAAGGGCCCGGCCGTCTTCGTGGCCAACCACCAGTCCGCGATGGACATCGTGGCGGCCATGGGCCTGTTCCACCCGTTCAAGTTCGTCTCCAAGTCCTCGCTGTTCAAGGTGCCCATGGTGGGCTGGCTGATGTCGATGATGCGCTACGTGGCCGTGGAGCGTGGGCACGTGCACGCCATGGAGCGGATGCTGGAGGAGTGTCGCGGGTGGCTGCGGCGCGGGGTGGCGGTGCTCATCTTCCCCGAGGGCACCTACGCCCCGGTCCGCCATCCGCTGCCCTTCAAGCGCGGCGCGTTCCGGCTCGCCATCGAGGAGCAGGTGCCGGTGGTGCCGGTGGTGCTGGAGGGCACCACGGACATCCTGGAGGGTGACGGGCCGCGGATGGGGGCGTGGGCCACGGTGCGGGTGCGCGTGCTGCCGCCGCTGCCTCCGGAGTCGCTCGGGACGGATGAGGTGGCCCTTGCCGCTCGCGTCCGCGCGCTCTATTTCGAGGCGCTCGGCCTGGCGCCCCTGCAGACGGGGAGCGGCCAAGAAAGGACCCAGGAGTGCGCCTGAACCTGTTCCAGGTGGATGCCTTCACCTCTCACGTCTTCGGCGGGAACCCGGCCGCGGTGGTGCCGTTGGAGGCGTGGCTGCCCGATGCCACGCTCCAGGCCATCGCGCTGGAGAACAACCTCTCGGAGACGGCGTTCTTCGTGAAGGAGCTGGAGGGCTGGCGGGTGCGGTGGTTCACTCCCGCGCAGGAGGTGGACCTGTGCGGCCATGCCACGCTCGGCGCGGCGTACGTGCTCTTCCAGCACGTCTCTCCAGGGCTGGAGCGGGTGGAGTTCGCCTCGCGCTCCGGGCCGCTGGTGGTGACGCGGGAGGGGGACTGGCTCGTGATGGACTTTCCCTCCCGGCCGCCTCGGCCCTTCTCGGCGCCGCCCGCGCTGGCAGAGGCGCTGGGGGCGAGTCCTCGGGAGGTGCTGGCGTCGCGGGACTGGGTGGCGGTGTTCGACTCGGAGGCGGAGGTGCGGGCGCTGCGGCCGGACATGGCCCGGCTGGCCGCGCTGGACGTCTTCGCGGTGACGGCCACGGCGCCGGGGACGGACGTGGACTTCGTCTCGCGGTTCTTCGCTCCGCGCGTGGGCGTGCCGGAGGACCCGGTGACGGGCTCGGCGCATTGCTCGCTCGTGCCGTACTGGGCGAAGCGGTTGGGCAAGGCGCGGCTGATGGCTCGGCAGGTGTCCGCGCGCGGCGGGGAGCTGCGGTGCGAGGAGAAGGGCGAGCGGGTGCTCATCGCCGGGCGCGCCGTGCTCTATCTCGAGGGGCACATCACCGTCTGAGCTTCAGCTCCGCGTCTGGTTCTTGAGGCGCCGGGAGGACTCCTCGAGCGTGTGGGCCAGCATGAGGGCGGGGCCGGTGAGGTCCTCCAGCGCGTCCGCGGTCGAGGGGATGCCGCCGCGCTCGGCGTGGATCCAGCCGTCGCGGATGTGAAAGGCCCGGTACTGGTCGACCATTTCGTAGAGGAGCTGCTGGACGGCCGAGCGGCGAAGGATGGCGGCCGTCTCCTCTGACAGGTTCGCCAGGCTGAAGCGCTTGTCGAACTCCGGGTCGCCGAGCTCCGCGTCCTTGCTGCCGAGGACCTTGAGTATCTTGTCGCCGAGGCCCTCGCGTTCCAGGGAGAAGTCGGGGGGAAGCGAGTCGCCCACCGAGAGGCGGAGCACGGTGACCGTGTAGCTCTGCTTGCCGCCGCCACGCCGCTGGGTCTCCAGCGTGAGCTGGTATCCCTCGTAGGAGCCTTCGATGCGGAGCTTCTGGGCGTGCAGAGCATGGCGGCTAGCGAACTCGGCCCAGGCCGCGAGCTGCTTCTTGTACACCCGCCAGATGAAATAGAGGGGGACGAGGATGAAGAGCGCGGAGACCAGGACGAACCAGAGGCCGGCGGTGTCTCTCATGGCGGGGATTGTGCCCGTGTGCCCGAGGACACGGAAGGCACGGAGCGCGCGGATCCCACGGGAGGGCTGAAGGCGGTTTCTTCGGGGGGCGCAGGATGGGCGGCTTCCTGGAAGGCACTCTCAGTCCATGCGGTTCAGCAAGGCCTGGATGTCATCCGCCAGCGCTACATGCTCGGCGTTCTCCACGGTGAAGTGGTCCGGAGTGAGGATCAGGAGAGCTCCTCGATCATCGACAGGTTCGACGCGCACGGGAGCAGGGAGTGGGGGGAGCGGGCCCAGGCGTCGCGAGAGATAGATCATCCAGCCGGCACTCGGATGCGCGGGGAGTGCCTTGTTCCGCAACGCATAGGCGTTGGAGTTGACGACGCCTGAGTCTGGATCCCATGCCACGACCATGGCGCGCAGGATGGCTGTGAGCATCGGGACAGTCAGCATGCGCTCCAGGTGCGGACCCGTGGAGGGCAGGTGGAGCAGGCACAGGTTGCTTACGGGCGCCGCGGAGCATCCGCAGAGGACTTCGACGGAAGCATGATCACCTTGCTGCTTGCCCGGACGCATGCCGTTATCCGCTGAGAGTCCGAAGCCAAGATCCTCGATGACACCGCCCTCGTCATTGCGTGTCCTCGTCTGCTCGAAGAGTTCCTGGAGTGTGGCGAGCTCGAGGTCGAGGGGCCTCGGGGCCTGCTTGCGTGACCTGGGCGGGATGAACCAGTCGGCGAAGAACTCATCGGAGGCTGCCAGGGTCTTGAAGAAGACCTGTGCGCGTCGAGCGCATGACTCGGCACTCTCCTGGCGTGCCGACCAATAGACCCCTGCGTAGTAGGCCTCTTTCATCGGGTCCGTAGTTTACGGGAGTGCTGGTACGTGAATGACTTCGATGGCATCCAAACGCCGTCCCTTCAGGAGCAGGCGGAAGTGCGCGAGGGCACGAGGCGGTGACGGACTTCACGGCTTGATGGGTGTCAGCAACCCTGCGGATTCCAGAACCTGCTGGACGTGGGCGGCCAGCTCGAGATGGGCGGGATTGGAGACGGTGAAGCGTTCAGGCGTCAGGGTGACGAGGGTGCCCAGCTCTTCCACGGGTTCAACGCGAACCGGCTCGGGTAGTGACGGCACGGGGCCTCGGTGGCGTGGGAAGTACATGACCCAGCCCACGAAGGTGCCTGTGCGGACGCGCTCCGTGAGCATTTCTCGATGATCATGGGAGGTAGCGATCGCCCAGTCAGGCTCCCAGGCATTTGCCATGGCACGCAGCACTGAGGACAGCATGGGGCCTGTCAGGACATGCTCTCGATGAGGGCCTGTGTCGGGCAGGCTCAATACGCAGACGTTGCTGATGGGTTTCGCGTAGCAACCGCATTGAATGCGGAGTGAGCAGTGATCGCCTTGGTGCTTTCCCGGGCGCATGCCGTTGTCGGAAGAGAGATAGAAGCCAAGATCCTCAATGACGCCGCCCTCATCATTTCGAGTCCTGCCCTGTACGAATAATTCCTGAAGTGCGGGGACGCTGAGTTCAAGAGCCCTCGGGGCGTGTCTGCGTGACTTGGGAGGTATGAACCAGCGAGCGAAGAAGTCATCGCTGCGGGAAACCGTGGTGAAGAAGATGAGCGCACGCCGTGCGCATTCCTCCGCGCTCTCCTGCCGTGCTGGCCAATAGGCGCCCGCATAGTAGGTCTCGATCACGCCACTCACCTCCTACTGCTGCGCTGGCACGTGGACGATCTCAATGGCATTACATCTGTTGTTGTGCAGGAGCCTTCGGATGGCTTGGGCCGCCTTGGCTTCCGCCACATACCACCTGATGGGGACCCCGTTGGCAACCCGGAGCTGGCGTTGGGCGTTCGCGACCAGTTCCTGCGCACCTGTGTCTTTGAACCAGTACTCGGGCGAGAAGGTGTCGCCGAACTTGTTGTCGTAGCCGGGCCCCTTGGCGTCCACGAGGACACCCTCTGACTCCTTGAAGCCGTCGAAGTCGAACTTCTCTCCGGCGCGTTCCACGCGGTAGACCCAGTCCTCGGGTGCGCCCGTGACCTGGGACTGGTACCTGCGAGCACGCGCGGACATGCCCTCGCCCTTGCGGACCCACTGGCCGGGCCCGCCCGGTGGCGGCTTCCACGAGGCGCCGTCCTGGCCGCCTCCTTCGCCGCCGGCTCCCCCGCTCGCCATGTGGAGGATGTAGAGCGCTCCGGGCGCCGCGCTGACGGCCGTCACCATGCGGTCGACGGGAATGGCTACGCGGCTGAAGGCCAGGGCACCCTGCCCGGACAGCGACAACACGGGGACTCTCAGGCGGCCCAGCTTGCTTCCCGCGGAGAGGGCTCGGCTCGTGCCCGCGCCCGCCGTTCCACAGACCAGCGCTACGTTCGTGAGGAGCTTCGAGACGATGCGCACCTGCTCGCCGTGCGGCAGCTCCTGGAAGTGGGCGTAGTACTGCGGTGAGTTCTCAAGCAGGAGCCGCACCGCCGAAGGAAGCCGGGCCAGCCCTTCCAGACTGTCCAGCTGGTGGAGCACCAGGGAGACGATGCCCACGACGTTGTCGATGACCGCCTGTCCAGCTCCCTCCACCAGTGGCCCCAGCGTGCCCTCGTCTGGTGCGTACACACCCGCCAGGGCCGTGTCCGGGTGAATCTCCAAGGAGCCATCCACTGGATAGAGGAAGCGCTGGCGCAGGAGGTAGAAGGGGCCCACCTCGAAGCCCTCGGCCCGCAGCGCGCCCTTGTCGAAGCGCACCTCGCCGATGCGTTGAACCGGCTTGCCGGTGGTGGCGCGCACCAGACAGCCATCGGGCCTGAGCACCAGCAGCGGAGCGAAGCGGCGCATCCGCTCGTGCAGCCGCTGGCGTGGGACGGGCGTGGTGCTCTCCATCACCTCCAGCAGCAGCTGGGCCGCCATGCGCCACGGGCCGAAGTCCCTCAAGGGTACGTCGGCCGCGAGCACGAGGTTCATCAGGCGCGTCGCGTCCTCCGGGCTGAGCTGACTCCGGTCGTCGGGGAGCTCGGAAGGAGGGACTCCCGCGCGGACCAGCAGGCCGAAGAAGTAGTCGGTGTCCAGGAGCCTTGCCTCGATGGGGCCCAGCTCTCCGCGTGAGGGCGCTGGAGCTGACCGGAACGAGGCACGGCGGTCCTGGCGGACCCTGGCGGAGGCGGAGCCGAAGTCCAGCGACCTGGGGCCTTCCGGTCCCGTCGCGCAGGCGCAGGCAAGGCTCAGCAGCAGCACACCTATCCACCCGCGTCGCCAGAGGGCTGCACGCCCCTGTTCCTCCAAGTAGGGTGTGTCAGGACGACGCAAGGACATGGCCCACCCCTCGGAGGCTGCTTCGCGCGCTCATTCTGCCCGGCACGCCTGCTCGGCTGGCCATCCCCGCATGTGGGATCGCAGCGCTCCACCTGCGAGGGTGGGCGACCTGCGGAAGTGCCCGGAATCTCAAACGGATTTGTGAATGTCAGACCGGGCGTGTAAGCGAGCCCCCGCCCGGTGCTTGGACCGGGAGCATGGAGTGTTGGAGGCTGCGCGCGCGGCCGAGGAGGGGTGGTACCGGATGCGTCTGCTGCACACGTCGGACTGGCACCTGGGGCATACGTTGTACGACGTCTCCCGCGAGGCGGAGCATGCCGCCTTCCTGGATTGGCTCCTCGATACCCTCGAGGTCCAAGGCGTCGATGCCCTCCTGGTCGCCGGGGACATCTTCGACACCTCCAACCCCAGCGCCGAGGCGCAGGCGGCCTGGTACCACTTCATCGCTCGCGCCCGCCGCAAGCTGCCCAAGCTCGATGTCGTCGTCATCGGCGGCAACCATGACTCGGCGGCTCGGCTCGATGCTCCGGACCCTCTCTTCGCCGCCCTCGGCGTCCGTGTCGTCGGCGGGCTGCCTCGGACTCGTGGCTCGCTCGACTTCGAGCGTCTGCTCGTGCCGCTCCATGACTCGCGCGGCCGGGTGAAGGCCTGGGTCGCCGCCGTGCCCTACCTGCGCCCCGCCGACCTGCCCCTCGTCCAGTCCGAGGGTGACCGGCTCATCGATGGCGTGCGCGAGGTGTATGGCCTCACGCTGGAGGCTGCTCGCAGGCGCCGGCAGTCCGGACAAGCCCTGGTGGCCATGGGCCACTGCTACATGGTGGGCACCGAGGTGTCCCTCCTCAGCGAGCGGAAGATCCTCGGCGGCAACCAGCACGCGCTCCCCGTCGACCTGTTCCCCGACGACGTCGCCTATGCCGCCCTGGGTCACCTGCACAAGGCGCAGCGCGTGGGCGGTCGCGAGGGCGTGCGCTACAGCGGCTCGCCCATCCCGCTCTCCTTGAGCGAGGCCCACTACCGCCACCAGGTGCTGCTCGTGGAGCTGGAGGGCGAGGTGCTCGGCTCGGTGCGCCCGCTCTCCGTGCCTCGCACCGCGGACATGGTGCGCGTGCCCGAGCGGGACGTGTTGCCCCTGGACGACGTGCTGGCGAAGCTGGCCGAATTGCCCGCGCTGGAGCCGGATACTCCCGAGCAGGCCCGCCCCTATCTGGAGGTCTGCGTGTCCCTCACGAAGCCCGAGCCCTCGCTGCGGCGCAAGGTGGAGGCGGTGCTGGAGGGCAAGGCGGCTCGGCTCGTGAAGCTGACGCCCTCGTACACCGGCACGGGCCAGGTGCTGGCGGAGACTTCGCTGGGCCGCTCCCTGCGCGAGCGCACTCCCGAGGATGTCTTCAAGGCTCGCTACGAGCGCGACTACCAGGAGCCCCTGGCCCCCGAGCTGCTGGAGGCCTTCCACGCGCTGCTCACCCACGTCCAGGAGGAGGCCTCGTGAGGATCCTCGCCATTCGCGGCCGCAACCTGACGAGCCTCGCCGGTGACTTCGCGCTGGAGCTGGACCGGCCACCGCTCGACAAGCTGGGCCTGTTCGCCATCACCGGTGCCACCGGCGCGGGCAAGAGCACGCTGCTGGATGCCCTGTGCCTGGCCCTCTTCGATCGCACGCCGCGGCTCGGTGGCCGCGGGGGCGTTCCGGTGGGGCGGCCCGGCGAGGACGAGGAGGACCGGCTGCTGTCCCACGACGTGCGCGGCGTGCTGCGCCGCGGCGCCGCCGAGGGCCATGCCGAGGTGGACTTCCTCGGCAAGGATGGACGGCGCTACCGCTCCAAGTGGTCCGTCTGGCGGGCGCGCAACAAGGCGGAGGGGCGCTTCCGGCCGCAGGAGCTCAGCCTCACGGACGTGGCCTCGGGGCAGACCTTCGGCCGCACCAAGTCCGAGGTGCTCGAGGCCATCGAGCAGCGGCTCGGGCTGTCCTTCGATCAGTTCCGACGCTCGGCGCTGCTGGCCCAGGGCGAGTTCGCCGCCTTCCTGCGCGCGGACGCCAGCGAGCGCGCCGAGCTGCTGGAGCGCATGACGGGCACGGAGGTGTACAGCCAGCTCTCCATCGCCGCGCACGAGCGCCACAAGGCCGAGCAGGCCCGATTGGAGAAGATGGAGGCCGGACTCGCGGCCATCTCCCGCCTGTCGGACGAGGAGCGCGCCGTGGTGGCGCGGGCGCTCTCGGATGAGGAGGCGGCTCGCGCGAAGGCGGAGGCCGTGCTGAAGGAGGCCTCGACCGCGGCGGAGTGGTACGCGGCTCGCGCCCGGCTCGTCGAGTCCGAGAAGGAGGCCTCGGCGGCGCAGGCTCGGGCGGTGGAGGCGGTGGAGGCTGCGGCGCCTCGTGAGGCGCTGCTCGCCCGGGTGCGCTCGGCGGAGTCCTTCCGAGCCCCCGTGGCCGCGGTCGAGAACACGGAGCGTGCCCTGGCGGAGGCCTCGGCGGCCCAGGTGATGCGGGCAGCGGAGGCGGAGACGGCGCTCGCGGCGTCGGCGACCCGGCAGACCGAGCTGCGGCAGGCGGAGATGTCGCGCACGGCGGCGCAGACGGCGGAGGAGTCCGCGGGTCCGGCGCTGGCCGAGGCGGCCCGGCTGGATGCGCAGCTCGCCGTGGAGCGGCGCGAGGCGACCGAGGCGCAGCAGCGGATGGAGGCTGCTCGGGCGGCGGAGGCCCAGGCCGTTGCCGCGCTGGCGGGCATTGCCCAGCAGGAGACGGCGGCGCGCACGGCGGCGGAGGCGGCGCAGAAGTGGCTGACCGACCATTCCCGGATGGAGACGCTCGCGCGCGAGTGGCCACGCTGGGAGGCGGAGCTCGTTCGCTACGAGCGCACGGCCCAGAGCGAGCAGCAGGCGCGGGCGACTTCCACCCGGCTCGGCGCCGACGTGGTGCGGCTGCGTGAAGCGGCGGAGCTGCGGCGCAAGGAGCGTCAGGCGGCCGCCGAGGCCACGGAGATGGCGCAGGCCACGGCCACCCATGCCGAGCTCGCGGCGGGGGAGGATGCCGGCGCGGCTCGACGCACGCTCCGGGATGCTCTGCTCGCGCGGCAGGAGGCGTTGAGAGGGCTCGGCGCGGCTCGGGACGGAGCGGTCGCCGAGGCTCGGGTGGAGCAGGAGGCCAGCGCGGAGGCGGAGGCCGGAAAGCAGGAGGCGCAGTCCGCCACGGCCGAAGCGCGCGAGGCAGCCACCCAGCGGCTGGAGCTGGAGACGCGGCTGAAGGAGGCGCAGCGTGCCCTGACGCAGGCCCAGGCGGCGCAGGGGCTGGTCTCGTACCGGGCGGCGCTGCAGGACGGAGAGCCCTGTCCGCTCTGTGGCTCGAAGGATCATCCCTACGGCCGTGCCGAGGCCGCGCTGGAGGGGCTCGTGGTCGAGGCCTCCTCTCGCGTCGAGGCCCTGGAGGCGGAGCGGACCTCGGCGGCTCAGCGCGAAGCGGCGGCGCTCGCTCGAGAGCAGGCGGCTCGTCCCCGGCAGGCCAAGGCGGAGGAGCGTCGGGGCCAGGCGGCGGCTCGGAGGGCGGCGCACCACGAGGCGTGGGCCAAGGCTCGCGCGGGGCTCGAGCAGCCGCTGCCCCCCGAGCAGGCGGAGGACGCGGAAGCGGGCTCCTGGCTCGAGGAGGCACTGAAGGAGACGCAGGCCCGGCTCGCCGCCGTGCGCGCCGAGGAAGAGGCCGCGGAGGCACGGGCTCGCAAGGCGCGGGAGGCTCGGGCCGCGCTGGAGTCCTGCCGCTCGCGCCTGGAGGCGGCGGTCGAGGCACAGCGCCGCGCGGAGGATGCGCTCGCGCAGGTCGAGCAGTCGGCGCAGCAGTCCCAGCGCGAGGCCGAGCAGGCCGCGGAGGCACGCCGGCAGGTGCTCGTGGACCTGGCGCCCGCGTTCGGAGGCTCCAAGGAGTGGGAGCCACGGCTCTCGGCGGACCCCGCGGGCTTCCGGAAGCGCTGCGCGGAGAAGGTGTCCGAGTGGAGCATTCGCGAGGAGGCCCTGCGCACCGCCCAGGCTCGTGAGCTCGAAGCCCGTGGAAACCGCGCCGCCGCCGAGGCTCGCAAGGAGGCCCAGCGCGAGGCCGCCGAGGAGCAGGCTCGCGCCTGGAAGCGGGCGGACGAGGCCCTCAAGGCCACGCTGGCCGCGCGCGCGAAGGTGCTGGAAGGACGCGCCACCGAGCAGGTCCGCACGGCGCTGCGCACCGCCGTGGAAGCCGCCACCCAGGCCTACGAGAAGGCCCGTGCCGCCGCGGAGTCCGCCAGTCGGGCCGCCGCCGTGGCCACCGCTCGCGCCGAGGAGGCCGCCAAGGCACGCACCCTGGCCGTCGAAGCTCACGAGCAGGCCCAGGCCGCGCTCGCTGCACGATTGGAGGGCCGGGGCGTGACGCTGGAGGAGGTCCGCCAGCTGCTCGCCCGTGACGCCGCCTGGTGCGACGCGGAGGCCCGCGCGCTCGCGGAGCTGCACGAAGCCCTCGCACGCGCCCGCACGGTGCTCGAGGAGCGTCGGGCCTGGCGCGCGAAGCACGAGGCCTCGGGGGCTCCCGCCCTGCCCGAGCCCGAGGTGGCCGCCGCCTGCGAGCGCGCTCGCGCCGAGGTGGAGGCCCGCCGTGCCGCCGCCGCCCGCTCGAAGGCACGGCTGGATCAGGACGACGAGGCCCGTGGCCGCTACGGCGCGGAGGCCCAGGCCCTCGAGGAGCGCCGCCGCGCGGCCGAGGTCTGGAAGACGCTCCACGAGCTCATCGGCTCCTCGGACGGAAAGAAGTTCAAGGTCTTCGCCCAGAGCCTCACCCTGGATGCGCTGCTGCTGCACGCCAACACCCACCTGGAGGAGCTGGCCCGGCGCTACCGGCTCATGCGCGTGCCGGGATACGACCTGGACCTCCAGGTGGTGGACCAGGACATGGGCGACGAGATGCGCAGCCTCGCGAGCCTCTCGGGCGGCGAGTCCTTCCTCGTCTCGCTCGCCCTGGCGCTCGGGCTGGCCTCGCTCTCCTCCGAGACGACCCAGGTGGAGACGCTCTTCATCGACGAGGGCTTCGGGACGTTGGACCCCGAGACGCTCGAGGTGGCGCTGGCCACGCTGGACGCGCTCCAGGCCACGGGCCGGCAGGTGGGCATCATCTCCCACGTGTCCGGGCTGGCCGAGCGCATCGGCGTGCAGGTGCGCGTGGTGAAGCAGGGCGGAGGGCGCAGCCGCCTCGTCGTGGAGGCGGAGGGTGGCCTCGTCGTGCTCCCCGAGCCGCCCGCCACGGGCTCTGGAAAGCGGGTGGCGTGAGGCCGGTCAGCCGGCCAGGCTCGCCAGGTACCGGTCCAGCGTCTCCGCGAAGGTGGGGTCGTCGCTGAGGAACGCGAGCCCCACGCCTCCCTTATAAGGATCGTCCACCACGTGCACCACCAGGGCGTCTCCCTGGAGCCGCTCGCCGTTGGGCAGCTTCACGTCCACCCGGACGATGGTGTCGATGGGCGGCCGGTGGGCGCTGCGCACGAAGAGGCCGCCGTTGGAGATGTTCGTCGCGTGCTCGCGCACGAAGTCCAGCTCCGTGCGGAACTCCATCTCCAGGTTGACGGGGAAGCGCTTGTTGCGGCGCAGCTCCGCGCCTGTCGGCGTCGGCTGGATGGGCTCGTCGGCAGCCTCGGGCTCCACCTCCTCCACCGGCTCGATGGGCTCGCCGTCCTCCACCGCCTCCAGCGGCTCGATGGGCTCGTCCACGGCGTCGGGCGACAGCGGCTCGTCCTCGAGCGCCGGGGCCGGCTGCTGCACCGGCACCTTGGGATGGGCCGGCGCCGTCGCGGGGGCGGGCCGGTTGGCGTGCGGCAGGCCCACCGGAGGCGCCAGCTTCTTCAGGCCCCGCTCGGTGATGGCCTCCAGGTGCTCCTTGATGGTGCTGGCCGCCGTCCAGTAGTTCTCCGCGGTGATGGTGTTGCCGGAGAAGGCGGCGGCGCGGAAGGCATCCCGCTCCGCCTTGGGCAGCTTCCACAGCTCCACGAGCGTTCCCTTGCTCGCCTTGATTTCCCAGGCGAACCGGTCCATCTCGAGGCGCGGGAAGTCGGACATCTCCAGCTTCAGCTCGAGGTTGGCCTCGTTCTCGCGCAGCGCGATGATGATCTCGACCGGCTGTGTCGAGGGCAGCAGCTCATCGATGGCCTCGATGATGCCGGCCACATGGCCCGGGATGGCGGAGCCGTTCCACAACGCTGCGAGACTGAAAGTAGCCACGGACGGGGAACATACCCGAGCTACCTCCGGCATCCACATCTCGGCGCGGAAAGTTGACCCAACCTGTCGGGGAGTGGGCGGCCGTCCCCTCCTCCCACGGCTGTAGCACCTGCTCCCGGAAGGGAGCACACCGTCACCGTCCGGAGCGCAGTCCGGGGGGCGGGGCGTCCAGGCGGAAGACGGGGTAGAGGTTGAAGCGGGCGTCGTAGGTGGGATGGCGCTCGTAGAAGAAGCGCATGCGGGCGCGCGGATCCGCCGCGAAGGCCGGCTCCTTCAGGCGCGCCTCCCAGGCGGCCTTCACTGCGGCGTCCTTGGCCAGCAATTCGCGGGCGTAGGGCTCCAGCACGTAGTCCTCGATGTACTCCTTCTGCTCGAAGTGGGGGTTGAAGAACCCCCAGGCCAGCAGCGAGTCCGGGCCGGACGGCTCCAGCAGGTGGCCGAGCAGCGCCACCCCCGGCTGCGCCACCGGCACGTAGAGCGAGCCCGCCGTCAGGGCCTGCGTCTCTGGCTTCCAGGCGCCCTTCACGCTGAGCACCTGGCGGCCCTCGTAGGACTGGGGGGTGAACTTCACCTCCGTGGCGCGGAACGCCTCCACCTGGGCGGCGGGCACCTCCTTCTCCAGGCGCTGGAAGCGCAGGCCGTGGGCGCGCAGCTTGGGCTCCATCCACGCGGCGTGGGCGGCGGGCACCACATAGCCGCTCTTCGGCAGCGGGACGGTGAGGACGGGGCGCACCTCGTCGAACAGCGGCACCTTCCACACCTGCGGCTTCGTGTCGTCATACCGCACCACCTTCTGGCCGGAGATGGGCGAGGGCTCGAAGGTGTAGGCGTAGCCGCGGAACTCGATGGGGTGGCTCTTGTCGGTGTGCTTCCAGGCGAGCGTCACCTCGCGCACCTGTCCCGCCTCGGCCGCCGCGTCCGCCGCCTTCACCGCGGCCTGCATGGCGGCGGCGTTGCCAGCCACGAATCGCAGGGAGCCTTCGAGGACGTTGCGCGTGGCCTTAACGCGCTGGGCGTACGGCTTCCACGAGTGGGTCTCCACCAGCATCCCGAAGCGGTTGTGCAGGGCCCAGTACGCCTGGCTGAAGCGCGGGGGCGCCACGCCCTGGGCGAAGCCGGACGAGGGGTCCTCGTCCTGGATGAAGGAGGGGTAGAAGGTGACGGGGAGGTGCCCCTGGGCCGAGAGCCCCGAGACGATCGCCTCCTGCATCTTCACCCCGAGCGCGCGCAGGGGCTCGGGGCCGCTGCGCAGCGGCTCGATGGTGACGGAGACGTCGTGCTCGAACTTGGCGCCGTCCGTGACGTGGAGGTCGATGTAGAAGAGCGGATTCCACGCGTGGAGGAAGGTGAGCAGGGCCACCATCTCCGGGGCGTCTGCCTTCGTGTAGTCGCGGTTGAGGTTGAGGTTCTGGGCGGTGACGCGCCAGCCCATCTCCTCGGGGCCCACCTGGTTGGGGCGGTTGTTGGGGCCGAAGCGCTCGTGGCCGTCGATGTTGAAGACGGGGACGAAGACCGCCGTCACCTGGCCGAGCACTCCCGGCAGTGCCTTGCCCGAGAGCACGTCCCTCAGCAGCCAGAAGCCGGCGTCCTTGCCGTCGATCTCTCCGGAGTGGATGCCGCCCTGAAAGAAGACGACGGGGCGGCCCTTCTTCGCGTTGGCGGCGGCGGTGAGGGTGCCATCCGAGCTGGCGACGAGCGCGAGCATCGGGCGGCCCTCGGGCGTGGTGCCGAACGTCTCGCAGCGCACCTTGCCGGGGAAGGCCTTGGGGAAGTCACGGCAGAGGGACTCCACCTCGGCGTAGCGGCCAGTGCGAGCCCAGTTGGAGCGCTCGGCGGTGGTGGTGAGGGGAGCCTGGGCGAGCAGGAGCGTGAGGAGGGAGGGCAGGAGCATGGTGAGGGCCCCACCATACCTGCCCGGTTGGCTCAGCGCTGCCGAACAGTGAGGCTCTCGCCCACGGCGAGCACGTGGAGCTTCTCGCGCGGCCAGTTGCGGCGGTTCCACTCCGTGTCCAGGCGCTGGGGAGGCTCGTCGAGCGGCTCGTCGGTGAGCTTGAAGGTGCCCCAGTGCATGGCGAGGAAGCGGGAAGCGCCCAGGTCCTCGAAGGCCTGCACGGCCTCCTCGGGGTTCATGTGCTGCTTGCTCATGAACCACGCCGGATCATACGCACCGATGGGGAGCATGGCCGCGTCGATGCCGGGGTGGCGGCGGCCGATCTCCTTGAAGCCCTCGAAGTAGGCGGTGTCGCCGGAGTGGTAGAGGCGGGAACTGGAGCCCTCGATGACGAAGCCGCCCCAGAGCATCTCGTTGGCGTCGGCCAGGGCGCGGCGGCTCCAGTGCTGCGAGGGGACGTAGTGGACGGTGACGGGGCCCACCTTCGTGGAGCCCCACCAGTCCAGCTCGGTGCAGGGCATGCCACGGCGGCCGCGGAAGAGCTTCGCGTGGCCCAGCCCGGTGACGATGGGCGCGCGGACGGCCTCCAGCGAGGGCATGTCCAGGTGATCGTAGTGATTGTGGGAGACGAGGCTGGCGGCGATGGGAGGCAGCTTCTCCGGGGGCACGCCCGGAGGCACGTTGCGGCGGATGACGACGTTGATGGCGTCGCGCAGCACCGGATCGATGAGGAGGGAGACGCCGTCGAGCTGCACGAGCCAGCTGGCATGCCCGAGCCAGGTGAGGCGCGCGCCCTCGCCTGGAGCGGGCGGAGTGGCCAGGGCGGTGAGGTCCGGCTCGATGCGGGGGACGGAGGCCCGGCTCGGGGACTTGCGCCGGCGGCCGGTGAGCTTGTCCGTCACCGCCCACTTGAAGACAGTGTCGAAGCGGTGCGGGATACTGCCGTCGAGGTTCTTGAAGCGCGGCGCCATGCGTGGGGGTTCTCCAGGGCGGTAGGGCCCGTCACCCCTGTTCATGCTCGCCCGAGGCCTGTGCGCGCAAGGGGAAGCGAGGGTTGCAGGCAAGGAGGGCGGCCAAGAGCGTCCGCCTCCTTATATAGAGAAGGGACGATGCCTCCCCCTCCTGGAATCACCCGCAAGCTGCTGTTCGCCTTCGGGGCGCTGGTGGCGCTGTTCGCCGCCGCGTCCGTGTTCGCGCTTGGCCGCCTGACGGAGATCCACGATGGGTCGCACGCCCTTCAGTCAGCCAGCGGACGGGTCCGCACCGCGCTGGAGCTCGCCACGGCCGTGCGGGATGAGTACGCCCACCTGGCGCACACCATCATCCTCGGCAACGACAGCCACGCCCGCTTCCATGCCGAGGCCCGAGCCCGCGTCGAGGAGCTCACCCGTCGCCTCCAGGAGCAGGCGCAGGACGCCGAGGAGCGCGCCTGGGTTGCAGACATCCAGGAGTCCGGTGATGCGCTGGATCGCCTCTTCCGCGAGACGCTGCTTCCCGCCGTCGTCGCCAGGGACCATGCCGCGGTGACGGCCGCACATGGCCGGGCGCTGGAGCTCGTCGCCCTCATCCAGGCCCGAGCCGATGCGCTGGCCCGAAGGTTCGATACGTCCATCGGCTCGTTCGCCGAGCACGTGGGCGCGGTGGAGCACACCAGCTTCCTGTGGGCGCTGCTGTTCCTCGGTGGCGCCACGCTCTTCGCGGCGGGTGTGGGGCTCTACATCGGAAACTCCGTGGCCCGCCCCGTGGCCCGGCTCACCGAGGGCGCCTCCCGGCTGGCCCAGGGAGACCTGAACACCCGCATCCCCGAGGGCGAGCCGGATGAGTTTGGTCGGCTCGCCGCCCAGTTCAACCGGATGACCGAGGCCCTGCGCGCTCACCAGGAGCAGCTCGTCCAGCACGAGAAGCTCGCGGGCATCGGCCGGCTGGCCGCGGGCGTGGCGCACGAGATCAACAACCCGCTCGGCGTCATCCTCGGCTACGTGCGCCTGCTGGAGCGCAAGGCCGAGGGCCCGCTCGCCGAGGACCTCAAGGTCGTGGAGGAGGAGGCCGTCCGCTGCCAGGAGATCGTCGAGGGGCTGCTGGATCTGGCTCGGCCGGGACGCCTGGCGGTGGAGCAGGTAGCCCTGCGCGAGGTCTGCGATGAAGTCGTGGCGCGGCTCCAGGAATCTACCCGGCTGGGAGATGTGAAGGTGCAGGTGGAGGGAGACGCCTCCGCCTGGGTCCACCCGCAGCGGGTGCGTCAGGTGCTCTTCAACCTGGTGAAGAACGCCGCCGAGGCCGCGGGCTCGGGCGGCCGCGTGGCCGTGCGCATCGAGGGCCGCACGGACGGCGGCGCCACCGTGGCTGTCTCGGACTCCGGGCCGGGGGTGAAGCCGGAGGACCGCTCGCGCCTGTTCGAGCCCTTCTTCACGACAAAAACCTCGGGGACGGGGCTGGGGCTCGCGGTGAGCCAGGCCATCGCCCACGCGCACGGCGGGCGCATCGAGGCGGACACGGGGCCACTGGGCGGAGCGCGCTTCACGCTCCACCTGCCGCCCGCGGGGGAGGGCGCATGAGCGACACGGGCAAGCCGAGTGTCCTGGTGGTGGATGACAAGGAGAACATGCTCAAGCTGTTCTCCCGCATCCTCGGGGACGCCTACGCGGTGACCACGGCGGGGGACGGAGAGCGGGCGCTGGCGCTGGTGGCCTCGCGCGAGTTCGACGTGGTGGTGACGGACATCCAGATGCCCGGCGCGGACGGCTTCGCGGTGCTGCGAGAGGTGAAGCGGCGCGCTCCCGCCACGGAGGTGGTGCTCGTCACGGCCTACGCCAGCATCCCCAAGGCCGTGGAGGCCATGCGCGAGGGCGCCTACGACTACCTGGCCAAGCCGTTCGATCCGGACGAGGTGGCGCTGGTGGTGGCCCGAGCCCTGGAGCGGCGCCGGCAGCGGCGGCAGGCCGAGGGGCTCAAGGAGCAGCTGGCCACGGCGCCGGACTTCCACGGCCTGCTGGGCACCAGCGGGGCGATGCGGCAGACGTGCGCGCTCCTGGCCCAGGGCGCGGCGCGGGACTTCACCGTGCTGCTCACCGGAGAGACGGGTACGGGCAAGGAGCTGGCGGCGAGAGCCGTCCACGCCGAGAGCCCCCGCCGCGGTGGCTCCTTCGTGGCGGTGAACTGCGGCGCACTGCCCGCCGAGCTCGTGGAGAGCGAGCTGTTCGGCCACGCCAAGGGCGCCTTCACGGGAGCCACCGTCGCCAAGGCCGGCCTCTTCGAGGAGGCCCGGGGCGGCACGCTCTTCCTGGACGAGGTGGGCGAGCTGCCCTCGGCCATGCAGGTGAAGCTCAACCGCGCGCTGCAGGAGAAGGAGGTGCGCCGCGTGGGCACCACCCAGCCGGTGAAGGTGGACGTGCGAGTCGTGGCGGCCACCCACCGCGACCTCCAGGCCGAGGTGACCGCGGGCCGCTTCCGGGAGGACCTCTACTACCGCCTCAACGTCTTCACCGTCCGCATGCCCGCCCTGCGCGAGCGGCGCGAGGACATCCCTCTGCTGGCCATGCACTTCCTCGCCCGGGGAGGCCGCTCACTGGAGGGCTTCACGCCCGAGGCGCTGCGGGCGCTGGTGGGCTACGCGTGGCCGGGCAACGTCCGGCAGCTCGAGAACGCCGTGGCGCGCGCCGTCGCCGTCACCCAGGGCCCCCGCATCCGCCTCGAGGACCTGCCCCCCGAGCTCGCCGGAGTGACGGCCGGGGCCCTGCCCACCGAGAGCCTGGCGAAGATGCCCTACCGCGAGGCGGTGGACAGCGCCCGGGATGCCGTGTCCCGCGACTACCTCGTGGCGCTGATGCAGGAATTCGCCGGGAATGTCACCCACGCCGCCGAGCGCGCCGGCATGGAGCGCGAGAGCCTCCACCGGCTCCTCAAGCGCTACGGCGTGCGCTCGGAGGACTTCAAGCACGGCGATCAACGCCAATGATGCGGTGCGGCGAAATAGCCGCAAAACATGTTGCGGTAAATGTAGGTGTTGAAGCAACTCCGGCATTTACGCGGCGATAACTGGGCAGTTTCTCTCTTCCTGAAAATTGAGGATCTGCCCATGACCGCCGTGAGCCCCCTTCAGTCCACCCGAGCCGTCTCCCTGGCCGCCCCCCGCGCGGCGGATCCCGTCCTCCGCCAGGGCTCCAAGGGCGCCGCGGTGACGCAGCTGCAGAACCTGCTGCGCGGCAAGGGCTACAACATCGCCGCGGACGGGGACTTCGGCCCCAAGACGAGCGCGGCGGTGAAGAGCTTCCAGTCCTCGCGCGGCCTGGTCGCCGACGGCGTGGTGGGCCCCAAGACGTGGGCGGCGCTGCGCTCGGGCGGCGTGTCCAATCCTCCCTCGGGCGGTGGCAAGCAGGTGACGGCGTACGTGCAGGGCCGGCCCTCCACCATCACCGTGCAGCCGGTGGGTAACGGCCAGTACCTGCGCGCGGATGCGGCGCGCAACTTCAAGGCCATGCAGTCGGCCGCTCGGGCCGCCGGCATCAACCTCACGGCCACCAGCGGCTTCCGCACCATGGAGCAGCAGCGGGTGCTCTACCAGAAGTACCTCAACGGCACCGGCAACAAGGCCGCCAAGCCCGGCTACTCCAACCACCAGAACGGTATCTCCATGGATATCGGCGGCGTCGGTGGCTACAACACCAAGGCTTACAACTGGCTGAAGAACAACGCGGCCCGCTACGGCTTCAAGAACGACGTGGCCGGCGAGCACTGGCACTGGACGTACAAGGGCGGTGGCGTGGCGTAGGGCGCCATCCCACCCCAGGAAGTATTACCGCCCGCACTGAGCACTGGAGATTCTCCCCAGGTGCGCTAGGTCACGCCTCCGCAACGGGAGGGTCACGTGACTGCCACGGCCTCCCTTCGTTTCAGGCGCTCACCCGGTGGGCGCCCAGGAGGCTGAATGCTCCAGAAGTTGATGCCCAAGTCGGACGAGTTCTTCGATGACTTCGATGCCCAGTGCGCGGCGACCGTGGAGGGCACACGGATGCTGCACGCGCTGCTCAGCGACTACCGGGACGTCGCCGCGCGCGTGCAGGCGCTCAAGGACGTGGAGCACAAGGGCGACGAGGTGACGCACACCGCCTTCAACCGGCTCCACCAGCAGTTCATCACCCCGTTCGATCGGGCGCAGATCCACTCGCTGCTGTCTCGCATCGACGACGTGTTGGACCTGACCAACGCGGCGGCCTCGCGGCTGCACTACTACGAGATCGAGACCAGCCTGCCGGATGCCACGGAGCTGTCGCGGCTGCTGGTGCAGAGCGCGGAGAAGGTCCGCGAGGTGGTGGCGGCGCTGCGGCACATCAAGCAGCCGCAGCAGATCCTCGCCGGCTGCCGGGACATCAAGAAGCTGGAGTCCCAGGCGGACGAGGTGCTGCGCGCCGGAGTGGGCCGGCTCTTCAAGAGCGGCGTGGATCCCCTGACCATCATCAAGTGGAAGGAGATCTACGATCTCATCGAGACCGCCACCGACAAGTGCCTCGGCGTCGCCAACGTCATCGAGGGCGTGGTCCTGGAGCACTCCTGAGATGCTGCTTACCGCTGTCATCGTCATCGTCGCGGTCGCGCTCATCTTCGACTTCATCAACGGCTTTCACGACGCGGCCAACTCCATCGCCACGGTGGTGTCCACGCGCGTGCTGTCGCCGAACCTGGCGGTGGCCTGGGCGGCCTTCTTCAACTTCATCGCGGCGTTCGGCGGTGGGGTGAAGGTGGCCAACACGATGGGCAAGGGCATCATCAACTTCGACATGCTGCGCGCCGCGGGCTCTCACTCGGTGTTGATGGTCATCTTCTCGGCGCTGATGGGCGCCATCGCGTGGAACCTGCTGACGTGGTGGTGGGGGCTGCCGTCCTCCTCGTCGCACGCGCTGGCGGGGGGGATGATCGGCGCCACGCTGCCGGTGCTCGGCTTCTCCGGGCTGGTGGGCTCGGGCATCGCGAAGATCGCCGCCTTCATCGTGCTCTCGCCGGTGATGGGCGTGCTGCTGGGCACGCTGCTGATGCTGGCGAGCACCTGGACGGTGCACCGCCAGACGCCCCTCAAGGTGGACACGTGGTTCCGGCGGTTGCAGCTCGTCTCGTCCGCCATCTTCTCGTACAGCCACGGCACCAATGACGCGCAGAAGGTGATGGGCATCATCGCCGTGGTGCTCTTCGGCACCATCTGGAAGGACCGGGAGTTCCACATCGACACGTGGATGATCCTCTCCTGCCACGCGGCCATCGCGCTGGGGACGTTCTTCGGCGGCTGGCGCATCATCAAGACGATGGGCCACAGCCTGACGAAGCTGGCGCCCATCGGCGGCTTCAGCGCGGAGACGGGCGGCGGCGTCACCATCATCTTCCTGGCGAAGCTGGGCATCCCCGTGTCCACCACGCACACCATTACGGGTGCCATCGTCGGGGTGGGCGCCACCAAGGGCTGGCGCGCGGTGAAGTGGGGCGTGGCCGGCCGCATCATCTGGGCCTGGGTGTTCACCATCCCCGCCTCGGCGGCGGCGGCCCTGCTCGTCTACGGGATTACCTGGGTGGTGGTGAAGCTGGTGGGGTAGGGCTGCCGCCTTCCTGGCGCGCGCCCCAGCAAAGCGGGGAGTACCCGGTGCGTCCGAGTGCTCCCCGTCTCATTTCCGGGCCTCGTCGGATGGGGGCATCACAGTGTGACGTGAGCGGTCACACCTGGAGGCCCGGCTGGGACTCCAAGTGCTTGGAATGACTTGGGCCGCGAGCGGTACGGGGTTTGCGATGGATGCGGGTGCATGCTCGCCGTGTCCGCCACCCTCACGCTCTTCCTGGCTGCCGCCCCCGTCCCCGAGGGAGGGGGCTGGACGCTCGGTCAGCTCGTGGGCGAGGCGCTGGCGAAGAGCCCCGAGGTGGCGGCGGCGCGCGCGGAGGAGACGGGCGCCGAGGGTGAGCTGGCGGCTGACTCCCGATGGGTGCGTCAGAATCCGCAGCTCGAGGTGGAGTACGGCACCGATGCGGTGACACAGGATGAGGGGGAGCGCAGGCTGTCCGTCTCGATCAGCCAGCAGCTGGAGGTGGCCGGGCAGCGAGGCTTGAGGGTGGAGCGGGCGGAGGCTGCGCTCGCGGCGGCGAAGGCTCGGCGGCGTGCGGTGGAGCTGAGCGTGGCGCGCGAGGCGGCGGACGCGGCGGCGGAGGTGGCTCGGCGCGAGGCGCTCGTGAAGCTGGCGGAGGACGTGCTCGCGGCGGCCCGGGCGCTGGAGGAGGCCACGGCGCGGCGCTTCTCGGCGGGAGATGTCTCGGAGCTGGAGCGCAACACGGCGGCGCTGGAGCGGGCTCGAGCCGAGGCGCGTGCCGCGCAGGCCCGCGCGGAGCTGGCCTCGGCCCGGGCTTCGGTGAACCGGCTGCTCGGGCGCCCGGCCAGCGCGGCGCTCTCGGTGGCGCTGGAGGCCGTGGCTGTCGAGCCGCCGGTGGAGCCTCCGGAACTGGTGGCCGCGCGAGCCGAGGCCGAGGCGGCTCAGGCGGAGGTGAAGCTGCTGCGCCGTGAGCGCATCCCAGACCCGACCGTGAGCCTCGGGTACGAGCGGGAGCGCGAGCGCGAGGAGCACCTCACCGGGCCGGATCTCCACTCGGGCGCGATGGTGGTGGCGCGCCTCTCCCTGCCGCTGCCGCTGTGGAACCGTAATCAGGGAGAGCTGGCGGCGGCTCGGGCCCGGCAGGCGGTGCGTGAGGCGGAGCGGGAAGGGCGGGAGCGTGAGGTGGCGGCGGAGCGGGTTTCCGCGCGCGAGAGCTTCGAGGCAGCTCGGACCGCCGAGGCCGCGCTCACGGCCGCGCTGCCCGGCATCGAGCGCAACCTGTCCCTCGTCCAGCGCGCCTACGAGGCGGGAGAGCTGGGGCTGGATGCACTCCTGCTCGCCCGGGAGCGGGCCTTCTCCGCGCGAGGCGAGGCCATCGACGCCGCGGCGGCACTTGCCCGCGCCCGAGCCGCCCTGCTGCGCGCTTCGGGCCGACTGCCCACGGGGGAGGTTCCACGATGAGACGCCTGGGCTGCCTGATGATCGGGCTCCTGTCCGCGACGGCCCTGGCCCACGGGGGTGAGGACCACGACGAGACGCCTCCGCCCGCGCAGTCCGCGCAGGGAGAGCTTCACGTCCTGAGCGCGACCGGAGACATCTTCGAGGTGGTGCTCAAGCACCCGGAGCACGGTGAGGGCGGAAGGACGCCGCTGCGGGTGCTCGTCGCAGAGACGGACACCAACGCGCCTGTGCTGGGCGCGCAGGTGGAGCTGACGCTCACGGGCCCCACCCTGCAGAAGCTGGCGCCCCGGATGGACTCGCCCGGCGTGTATCTGGCCGAGGCCGAGCTGCCCGTGGGCGCCGAGTTCGCCGCCACCGCCACCGTGACGCGCGGAGAGGCCGTGGACGTGCTGGCGCTCGGGACGGTGCACCTGGAGGCCGAGCCTCCCTCGGACATGCATGCCGGTGGCGCCTCGAGGCTGTGGATCCTCGGGCTGGTGGGCGGTGTGGCGCTGCTGGGGCTCGTGGCGCTGGGGATGGCTCGAAGGATGAGGAGGGTGACGCCATGACGCGCCGTGGAATGGTGGCCGCGGTGTTGCTCGTGGCGGCGGTGGCCTGGGGCCACGGTGGAGAGGAGCATGGCGAAGCGCCCACCCGGCCTGCCGTCACCGGTCCAGGCTTCTCCGTCGCCAAGGAGACGCAGTTCCTGCTGGAGATTCGCACCGAGCGGGCTCGGGTCCGCTCGCTGGAGGCGCGCCTCGTCGCTCCCGGCAAGGTCATCCCCCGGACGGACCGGTACGCCCAGGTGGCCTCGCCCGTCCCCGGCATCGTGATGGCGTCGGGGAGCGCCGTGCCGCTGGTGGGGCAGAAGGTGAAGAAGGGCCAGGTGCTCGCCACCATCCAGCAGAGCCTCTCCGCCTCCGAGGCCACGGGGCTCTCCACCAACCTCATCCAGGCCGAGGCGGAGGCCTCGCGAGCCCAGGCCGCGCTGGAGCAGGCCCGGAAGGACCTGGCGCGGCTCGAGTCCCTGCAGGGCGTCGTGGCCGAGAAGGAGGTGCAGCAGGCCACGCTCGCCGTGCGCACGGCCGAGCAGGAGTTGAACCGCGCTCGCTCCTCCCGGGAGGTGCTGTCCGGAGCGCGCCAGGGCCAGGGCACCGCGCGCTTCACGCTCACCGCGCCCATCGACGGGGTGCTCGTGGAGGCCCGGGCCACGGTGGGCGAGCAGGTGGAGCCCTCCCGTCCTCTCTTCACCGTGCTGGACGCGGCCGTCGTCTGGGTGGAGGCGCGCGTGTACGAGAACGACGTGGCGCGCGTCGAGGCGGCCACGGGCGCGCTCGTGCACAGCGAGGCCTATGAGGACCAGCACTTCCCCGCGCGCCTGTACCACGTGGGACAGGTGGTGGACGAAGGCACGCGCAGCGTCCGCGTCCTCTTCGAATTGGACAACCGCGCGGGGCGGCTGCGGCCCGGCATGTTCGTGGACGTGGCCATCGGCGCGGGAGGCGCCCAGCAGGTGCTCGCGGTGCCCGAGGCGGCCGTGGTGGAGGAGGAGGGCCGCGCCTTCGTCTTCCTGCACACCGCGCCCGAGTCCTTCGAGCGGCGCGAGGTGGTGCTCGGTGTCCGGGATGGTGTCTGGCGCGCGGTGCGCCAGGGGGTGAAGGAGGGCGAGCGCGTGGTGGTGAAGGGCGTGGCGACGCTCCAGGCCACGAGGGGAGGGCGCTAGATGCTGGACCGCATCATCCTCTTCTCGTTGCGGCACCGGCTCTTCGTCGTCCTGGCGGCGGCGGCGGTGCTCCTCTATGGAGGCTGGGTCGTCACCCGGCTGCCGGTGGACGTGTTCCCGGACCTCAACCGGCCCACCGTCACGGTGATGACGGAGGCGGGCGGCCTGTCCCCCGAGGAGGTGGAGGCGCTCGTCACGCGGCCCATCGAGGTGTCGATGAACGGGGCGCCCGGAGTGCGGCGCGTGCGCTCCTCGTCCGCGGTGGGGCTCGCGGTCGTCTATGTGGAGTTCGACTGGGACACGGACATCTATCGGGCCCGGCAGCTCGTGGCCGAGCGCCTCCAGGTGGCCCGGGACGGACTGCCGCGCGACGTGGTGCCGCAGCTGGCGCCGGTCTCCTCCATCATGGGGGAGATCCTCCTGCTGGGCGTGCAGAGCGAGGGGGACCGCACCTCGCCGCTGGAGCTGCGCTCGCTGGCCGACTGGGTCATCCGCCAGCGCCTGCTGACCATTCCGGGGATTGCCCAGGTGACGGTGATGGGGGGCGGGGTGAAGCAGCTCCAGGTGCTGGTGAGCCCGGAGAAGCTGCTGGCCTTCGGGCTCACGCTGGAGGAGGTGGAGCAGGCGGCGGGGCTGTCGCAGGGCAACACCACGGGAGGCTTCGTCACGCGGGGTGGGCGCGAGTACCTGGTGCGCAACCTGGCGCGCAGCGCCTCCGTGGAGGACCTGGCCAGCACGGCGGTGGCGGTGCGCGACGGCGTGCCGGTGCGGCTCTCCCAGGTGGCCGAGGTGAAGGAGGGCCCGGCGGTGAAGCGCGGGGACGGGGGGATGAACGGGAGGCCGGCGGTCATCCTCGCGGTGCAGAAGCAGCCGGGAGCCAGCACGCTGGAGCTCACCGAGAAGGTCGCGGAGGCGATGGCGGAACTGCGGCGCACGCTGCCGGCGGACGTGCGCCTGGCGACGCTCTTCGAGCAGGCCCACTTCATCGAGGCGGCCATCGGCAACGTGCAGGAGGCGCTGCGTGACGGCGCCATCCTGGTGGTGGTGGTGCTGTTCCTGTTCCTGGCGAACCTGCGCACCACGGCCATCACGCTCACCGCCATCCCGCTGTCCTTCGTCATCACCGCGCTGGTGATGGATGCGTTCGGGCTGTCCATCAACACGCTCACGCTGGGCGGGTTGGCGGTGGCCATCGGCGAGCTGGTGGACGACGCCATCGTGGACGTGGAGAACGTGTACCGGCGCCTGCGGGAGAACCGGCGGAAGGAGCATCCGGAGCCCGTGCTGCGCGTCATCTACCGCGCGTCCTCGGAGGTTCGGAACTCCATCGTCTTCGCGACCCTCATCGTGGTGCTGGTGTTCCTGCCGCTGTTCGCGATGGGAGGCATCGAGGGCCGGCTCTTCGCGCCGCTGGGCGTGGCGTACATCGTCTCGATCCTCGCCTCGCTGGTGGTGTCGCTCACGGTGACGCCGGTGCTGTGCGCGTACCTGCTGCCCAAGGGGCGCCTGCTGGAGCACGGAGACAGCGCGCTGGTGCGAGCCCTGAAGCAGCGGGTGCGGCGGCTCTACCAGGTGTCCCTGGCGCACCCGGGCATGGTGATGGCGGGCGCGGCGGTGCTGGTGCTGGCCGCGGTGGCCACGGTGCCCTTCCTGGGCCGCAGCTTCCTGCCCGCCTTCAACGAGGGCACGGCGACGGTGAACGTGCTGGCGCCGCCGGGCACCTCGCTGGAGGAGTCCACCCGCCTGGGGCTGCTGGCCGAGCGACTCATCGCCTCGGTGCCAGAGGTGAGCACGGTCGGCAGGCGCACTGGCCGCGCGGAGCAGGACGAGCACGCCGAGGGCGTCCACTACTCGGAGCTGGACGTGGACTTCAAGGAGGGAGGCCGCCCGCGCCCCGAGGTGCTGGCGGACATGCGCTCCCGGCTCGCGCAGCTGCCGGGCGTGTCCGTGTCCGTGGGCCAGCCCATCTCGCACCGGCTGGACCATCTGCTCTCGGGCATCCGCGCGCAGGTGGCGGTGAAGCTGTTCGGGCAGGACCTGGATGTGCTGCGCTCCAAGGCGGAGGAGGTGCGCCAGGTGATGGCCGAGGTGCCCGGCATCGTGGACCTGCAGGTGGAGCAGCAGACGCTCATTCCGCAGCTCCAGGTCCGCCTGAAGCGCGAGGAGGCGGCGCGGCTGGGCGTGCAGCCGGGCGCCATGGCCGAGCAGCTCGAGAAGGCCTTCAACGGCGTGGTGGTGGGGCAGGTGCTGGAGGGCCAGCGCACCTTCGATGTGCTGGTGCGTTACGAGGACTCGGCGCGAACGAGCGCGGACGCCTTCCGCCGGGCGCTGGTGGACACGCCCTCGGGGGCGCGGGTGCCCGTGTCGGCGGTAGCGGAGGTGGTGGAGACGCGAGGCCCCAACCTCATCAACCACGACCATCTGCAGCGGCGCGTGGTGGTGATGGCCAACGTGGCGGGCAGGGACCTGGGGAGCGCGGTGGACGAGGTTCGCTCCCGGGTGGCCGCGCGCGTGGAGCTGCCCACGGGCTCCTCCATCGCGTACGAGGGGCAGTTCGAGAGCCAGCAGTCGGCCACGCGCCTCATCGCGCTGCTGTCGATGGTGTCGCTGGTGGGAATGTTCCTGGTGCTGTACTCGCACTTCCGCTCGGTGCGGCTGGTGCTCCAGGTGATGCTCAACATCCCGCTGGCGCTGGTGGGCAGCGTGGCGGCGGTGCTGTTGACGGACCGCACGCTGTCGGTGGCGACGCTGGTGGGCTTCATCACCCTGTGCGGCATCGCCAGCCGGAACACCATCATGATGATCTCGCACTACCTGCACCTGGTGGAGGTGGAGGGCGAGCGCTTCGGTCCGGAGCTGGTGGTGCGCGGCTCGCTGGAGCGGCTGGTGCCGGTGGTGATGACGGCGCTGACGGCGGGGCTGGCGCTGGTGCCGCTGGCGCTGGCTTCGGGGGAGCCGGGCAAGGAGATCCTCCACCCGGTGGCGACGGTCATCCTGGGAGGCCTGGTCAGCTCGACGCTCCTGGACATGGTCGTCACGCCAGCGGTGTTCTATCGATTCGGGCGCCCTGCCTTGGAGAGGTACCTGGCGCGCAAGCAGGCTGCTCGCGAGGAGGAGGGCCAGGCGCTGGCTCCTTCGGCCGAGGGCGGAGTGCCGGGCAGGGCTTGAGGGGATGTCATGAAGAGGAATGTTCGGGAGAACCGTATGAAGCGCTGGATGGGATGGGTGGTGCTCGCCGGGCTGGTGGCCGCGTGCGACAAGAAGCCGGAGGCTCCGGCCGCGAGCCAGGTGCCTGCCGCCGCGGCTCCGGCGAGGAAGGCCCACGAGGCGCAGCCACACGCGCATGCGGCTCCGCACGGCGGGTGGGTCGAGTCGACGTCCCGTGGGCACCTGGAGCTGGTGGCCACGCGCGATGGGAGCTACCGCGTGTACCTGCTCGATGACGCGATGAACGTGCGCCCGGTGGAGGGCGCTGGCGGCACCATCAAGGTAGCCAAGGGCGGCTATCCCGAGGTGACGCTGGCGCCGGTGGGCGACCACCTGGAAGGCAAGGGGCCAGCGCACACGGACGAGCACCTCGCCATGGTGGTGACGGTGGTGCAGGGTGGAAAGCCGGAGTCGGTGCGTTTCAACGCGCACCTGGAGGAGCACGGCCATACGGGAGCCGCGCCCGGAGGCATGGAGAGGCACGACCACACGCCGCTGCAGGGCGGAGTGGTGGCGATGAGCGGCGATATGCACCTCGAGGTGCTCTCGCTGCGCTCGGGCGAGGTGCGCGTCTGGGTGACGGATGACTTCCGCAAGCCGGTGGCGCTCACGGGGCTGAAGGGGAAGGTGGAGGCGGGAGGAAAGAGCGTGGCGCTCGCTCCGGAGCCCGGCGGACAGTTCCTGACGGCCATGCTCCCGCCGTCGGAGCAGGAGCGCGAGACGACCGTGCACCTGCCCATGCCGGGAGACCCGGAGTACTTCATCACCTTCCTGCTCACGCCGAAGGACGCGGCGGCGGCGCCTGGCGCGAAGACCGAGGCGAAGGGGAGCGCGGCGCAGGTGCAGGAGGTGACCATCCGCGTGGAGGGTGGCTACAACCCGGGCCAGGTGCAGGTGAAGAAGGGAGTGCCGGTGCGGCTGCGCTTCCAGCGCAAGGACAACGCGGGGTGCTCGGAGGAGCTGGTCATCCCGGACTTCGGAGTGAAGAAGACGCTGCCGGCGCTCTCGGAGACGGTGGTGGAGTTCACGCCGGACAAGACGGGGACGTTCCCCTTCACGTGCGGCATGGGGATGCTGAAGGGTCAGCTCGTGGTGAACTGAGGGAGAACGGGGTGGAGCACGTCGAGGGCGAGGCGGTAGCGCGGACGCTGGTGGAGAACCACCGGCACTTCCTGTCCTTCCTGGAGCGGCGCGTGGGCAGCCGCGCGGTGGCGGAGGACATGCTGCAGGCCGCCTTCGTGCGCGCGGTGGAGAAGGGCGATGCGCTGCGCGAGGGAGAGAGCGCGGTGGCGTGGTTCTACCGGCTGCTGCGCAACGCGCTCGTCGACCATTACCGGAAGCAAGCGGCGGAGGGCCGCGCGCTGGAGCGAGAGGCGCGTGAGGCGACGGAGGAGGGCCCGGATCCGGAGCTGAAGAGCGCCGTCTGTGCCTGCGTGGGGGAGCTGCTGCCCACGCTCAAGCCAGAATACGCCGAGCTGTTGAAGCAGGTGGACCTGGAGGAGCGGAGCGTGCCCGAGGTGGCCGCGGAGGTGGGCATCACGCCGAACAACGCCGGGGTGAGGCTCCACCGGGCCCGACAGGCCTTGAAGCATCAGCTCGAGCGGAGCTGTGGCACCTGCGCCACGCACGGATGCCTCGACTGCTCCTGTCAGCGGCGTCGGGAGGCGGGCTCGCAGCAAAGCGAGGGCTGAGCCCGCATTCCAGTGAGATGCCTCCTCTGCAAAGGCCCCCAGCGGGATCCTGTCCGATGTCGCGAGTGCGGCGGATGAACTGGCGCACGCTCCTCAAGGTCTGTGCGGACGTTGTGCTGCCTCTGCCACTCGTGCTGTTGCTGAGGGGACTGCTTTGGCCCCAGGAGCAGCCAGAATTCCCTGCCGGTGGCCGTATCAGCCCCCCTGCTGGACAGCGAACAGCGCACGAAGTTGCTGACTTACGCGCGAACCTGCAACCGGAGTTCCGAGTGCGAGTCGCCGCTGGGCTGCTTGTTCGAGGCCAGGACTGGGTATGCCCACTGTAAGGACAGCCAATGGCATCCAACAAAGAGAATGCCTGTGCGCCCGGGTTGCTATGTGGCGGTCAGGATGGCTGGTGCGCGCGGACATGTCGCCCGGGAGCGGTGGCGGATTGTCCCGAGGGCTTCTTCTGCACGGAGACCAGTCCTCAGGCAGTCGCCGTGCCCTGGTGGTGGTGAGTGTCGGGTGCACCCTGAGCCGCCTCACCCAGGAAAAGTGTGGATGGAGTGTGTCGTGCCTTGCGGCAAGGACCACCCTCCATGCGAAGCCGGGCAGGTCTGCGAGGGCTGGCACTGCACTCAAGGCTGCGATCCGCAGGGCCCTGAGAGCTGTCCTGAGGGGTACTACTGTGACCGGCGCGTGGCGAGCAGGCCCTTCTCGTGCCAGCCGGATTACTGGCGGGACCTGAGTCTCGGTCATTGATGCCTCGCCCGGGACGTTTCAGGTCCCCTGAGAAAAACCCGGAAAATTCCCCAGGAAAACCCTCAGGAAACTTCTCCTCTCAGTTTCCGATAATGCAGGCGGGTGTAGGCATTTTGGTGCCACACCCTCCCATTGTCCCCTTGGTCGTTCCGGAGACGCACATGGCCATCACCCGCCACAACCCCCTCAACAAGGCTGCCCCGCTCTTCAACCGCTTCAAGAAGGGTGTCACGGACGCCGTCAACCGCGCCCAGACGAAGCTGGCCAAGGAGCCCGGGACGCAGGCCAAGAGGGTTGTGGACACCTTCACCGCCGTGAGGGATGGCATCAACGGTGTCCGGGATCAGCGCCAGGCCGTGCGCACCGACGGGTTCAAGAAGACCTGGAAGCAGAACTTCTCCAACGCCTCCAACCCCAACATCAAGTTCGACAAGGCCACCGCACTCAAGACGGGCCAGAAGGCCCTCGGCCTGGCTGACAACCTCCGCCGCCTGCCCGGCCAGGTGAATACCGCCATCCAGGACGCTCGCCAGGGCTTCCGCAGCGGCGCCTCCGCCGAGGAGCGCGACAAGGCCATCGGCTCGGTCGCCACCGCCGCCAAGACGACGCTCAGCTCCGTCAAGGGCGCCACCGAGCTGGGCCGCGACGCCACCAAGATTGGCAGCACCTACCGCCAGGCCTCCAAGGCCTTCAAGGCCGCTGCTCCCGAGGCCACCCGCGCCGCCCGCTTCGCCGCCGCCTCCACCGCCACCAAGGAAGTCCTGGGCGGTGCCACCAAGGTGAACGAGATCGCCAGCGCCGCCCGCGGCGCCGTGTCGGACCTGGTCGGCGGCGCCCGCCGCGCCGTCCCCAGCATCATGGGCGGTGGCACCACCAAGGCCGCCAACCGCGCGCTCACCACCGCCGCCAAGGAGGCCGCTGGCGCCGCCGTCGCGAAGACCGCCGCGAAGACCGCCGCCAAGGCCGGTGGCCGCTTCGTCCCGGGCCTCAACGTCGCCATCGCCGCCGCCGACGCGGCCACGGCCTACGCCACCGTGCGCGACCCCAAGGCCAGCACCACCAAGAAGGTGGCCAGCGTCGTCACGGCGCTCGGCTCGGCCGCGGCCGCCACCAACATCCCGGTGGTCAGCCAGGCCGGCGCCGCCGTCTCCGCCGTCTCCAGCTTCGTCGGCGGCCTGTTCGGGTAGTTCTGCTACAAGCGCCCAGGTGTCCGTGGCGCTGTCGTGTCCCACTCCGGGCCCCACGTCACGGGCCCGGAGGCGTCGCGGTGAAACGGCATCCTGGCATCCCTGAGCCCACTCGGGGCGCTGATCCCACCCGTCCCCGAGTGCAGCGCATCTCCCTCATGGACACCTCGTCCGTCCCGCTCCCCGAGGCCCGGCTCTCCTCGAGCGAGCCCATCCGCGTCTCCGTTCCGCCCGCGCCTCCGCTGACCGAGGAGGAGCTCATCCGCCGCTTCAACCAGCTGCTGCGCGAGCACGCCCGGCTGCGCGCTCGCGAGCCCGGTGAGCCCGTCGAGCTGGGGGACGACGTCCAGCTGGACATCATCGGCTACGCCAACGAGAAGCTCATTCCCTTCAGCATCCGCGGCGAGCTGTGGATGGAGCTGGCTCCCCAGGACGAGCTGCCGGGCTTCGCGGAGACCCTGGCCGGCTCGGCCGTGGGCGACTGCGTGGGCATCGAGCTCGTCCTGCCGGACACCTACCCCGTCAAGTCCCTGCGCGGGGTGAGGGCCCGGTTCATGGTGGACCTCATGGCCGCTCGGGAGGTGGTGCTGCCGGATCCCGAGTCCGAGGAGTTTCTGCGCCAGCTCGGCCGGGGCAGCACGCTCCCGGAGGTGATGAACGCCCTGGGCCAGGAGCTGCTCCAGGAGCACGAGGACGCGCGGTGGCTCGACGCGCAGAACCGGGTGCTGGACGTGCTCGCCTCCCGCCTGGAGGTGAAGCTACCCGAGTCCCTCATCGACGAGGAGATCCGCCGCCGCTGGGAAGCCTCCGAGGGCCCCACGGTCCGCGAGAAGAACTTCTCTCCGGCCGAGACCCATGAGGCGCTCCAGGCCTGGAGGACGGACCCTGCCACGCGGGCGGAGGTGGAGCGGCGGCTGCGCGTCTCGATGGCGCTCAAGGCCGTGGCCGAGCGGGATGGCCTGCGGCTCGAGCACAATGAAGTCTTCGGCGTCCTCGAGAAGTACATGGAGGCCTACGGGCTGAAGGCTTCGGAGGTGCGAGAGGCGCTCGCGACGCCCGAGACCGCCGCGCCCCTGCGCAACCTCGCCTGGCACCTGCGCACCGTCGAGCACGTGATGGAGCAGGCGGAGATCCACTTCGAGGGCGGCGACGCCTGAGCGTGCTCGGGAGGCGTCGCCGAAGTTCGTGTGCCTCGCTGGCTCAGGGCGTGAAGACGATCCCCTCGAGAGCGCCGTACGCGTAGAGGACGCCGAAGGCGTAGGCCGTGACGAGGTAGGACGTGTTGAGCTTGCGGGCCAGCCGAGCATCCTCGGAGCTGTAGAGCCCGTCGGGGCCACGCAGCGCCAGCGCGGTGCCCAGTGAGGCGGCGGACACGGCGAGGCTCGTCCCCTGCATCACCGCCAGCACGGTGCCCCGGGTCCGCCGGCCGTGCTGGAAGTGGCCGACGCCGAAGGGCACCAGGTACCAGGCCTTCGAGGGCCGTGCCGACGCCTGGAGCGCTGGCCTCGGAGCTGACTTCGGAGCGGGTGGCGGGGCGGGCACGAGCACGGGAGGACGGCGCTCGGCGGCCAGCGTGGCGATGCGCTCTCGGTGCACGGCGCGCACGCGCTCCACGAAGGCGACGAAGTCCGGTGGGTACAGCAGCGGGTCCAGCTTCGTGTCAGGGTTCACGGCGAGCCCCAGCACCGCCTCGTGCTCCGCGCGGGCGGCGTCCTCCTGGGCGTGGTACGTGGCGGCCAGCAGCAGGTGGGCCTCGGCCTCCAGCTCCGCGCCTTCCAGGCGCAGGGGGTAGAGGAGCGCCTCCAGTTCGGTGCGGGCCTGGGCCAGCTCGCCGGACTGGTACGCCGCGCGGGCTGGCTCCAACGGAGAGGCGAGTGTCAGCACCATGCTCAGGACGAGGCTCGTCATGGCGTTCCCTCCAGCTTCACCTCGAGGCGGCGGCCCGCTACCGCGTCCACCTCGCGCCGCAGGGCAGTCCCCCCTGGCAGCCGGGCCGTGATGACGTGTCGTCCGTGCTCGAGGTACACGGAGCCCGAGAGCGGCGCGCTGCCCGCCTCCACGCCATCGATGAAGAGGCGGGCGCCCGTCGGGGCGGTGATGAGCGCCTCGGCCTTGCTCACCTGGAGCGTCACCTCGCGCGTCACCGTCTCTCCGGCCGTCACCTGGACTACCTCTTCCACCGTGTCACACAGCGGGTTGACGAAGCGCAGGAGGTGCTCGCCTGGAGCGAGGCTCACCTCACGCACGCGCGGCGTGTAGCCGCGGCTCTTCCCGTCCACGAACACCTCGGCCCAGGGGCGCACCGTCACCTTCAGGGTCGCGGGCCTCGCGGGCTCGGTGGCCGGGGGAGCTTCGGTGGTGGCGGCGCTCGACGGCGTGGGGCTCACGGGCTCCGCGGGCTGTGGCTTCGCGGGGGGGGAGGAGGCCACGGTGGCTCCGATTGAGCCAGCTGGCGTGGACGCCGTGCGTGGCGTCACCGTTCGCTTCCCGCCGGGCCTCTGCTTCTTCGGCACCGTGGGCGAGTCCACCGCGGCAGGCTCCGGTGCGGCGGCGACTGCTTCCAGCTGGGGAGGTGGCGGGGCGCTCGCGGCAGACGGAGCGCTCGCCGCCTCCGGGCTCCTCGACTCCGGGGGACGCTGCGACTCCGGGGCCGATGGCGCGGGTGGAGGCGGCTGCGTGAGCCACCAGTACGCGCCGAACCCTCCAGCGACGGCGATGACGCCGGCCACCGCCAGGCCCACCGTGAGCGCTCTGGGCCGTCGGGCCCTGGGCCGCTCGCGCAGCAGGGCGACGACTTCGGGCGAGTCCGGCCGGAGCGCCAGGGCGCCATTGAGCACCTTCGCGGCCCGCGCTCCCTCGCCCTCCGCCAGCAGCGCGCGGCCCTGGCTCAACAGCTCCTGGAACCGGGCCTCGCGCCGGCGCGAGGCGTAGCCCGTCGGATCCTGGAAGAAGGCCCGGGACTCCTCGGCTGGGGGCCCGGCGATGCGGCTCACCACTTCCTCCAGCAGGGGCGCCAGCGCCTCTCCGGTCGCGGGCCGATCGCGTGAGTCCCTCGCGAGGCAGCGTGAGACCAGGGCGCTCAGCGGCTCGGGCGTGCCGGGGACCAGCTCGGTCAGGTGCGGCACATCCTTCGTGAGCACGGCGGTCGCCAGGTACGCGGCGCCCTTTCCCGCGTGGGGCGTGGAGCCGGTGCACAGCTCGAAGAGGATGACGCCCACCGCATACACGTCCGAGGCGGGCGAGAAGGCGCCGGTGTCGATGCGCTCGGGAGCCATGTACGGCAGCGAGCCGGTGATGGCGCCGGTGCTCGTCAGCCGCTCCTGATCCGCGAGCGCGGCGATGCCAAAGTCTGCCAGCTTCAGCGGGCCGCCTCGGGCCACCAGGACGTTCTCCGGCTTCACGTCCCGGTGCACCACGCCCCGCGCGTGCGCCTCGCCAAGCGCCAGCGCCAGCGCCCAGCCCAGCACCGCCGCGGCCTCGGCGGGCACGGGGGAGAGCCGCTGCGCCAGCTCTCGCAGCGTCTCGCCCTGCACCCACTCACACACCAGGAAGGGCCCGCGCGCCGTGTCCTCGCCGAAGTCGTGGATCTCCAGCACGTTGGGGTGCTTGAGCGAGGCCACCAGCTCGGCCTCCCGGCGGAAGCGCTCGGTGCGGGACGCGTCCCCGCCCGGGTGCATCACCTTCACCGCCACCCGGCGTGCCAGCCGCAGATCCGTGGCCAGGAAGACCGTGGCCATGCCGCCACGTCCCAGCTCCTGCTCCAACTGGTAGCGGCCGGCCAGCAGTTCACCCGTCATCTCGGCGCATTCTAGAGCCCGGCTCCCTGCGAGCAATCTCCCCGGCTCGGCGCGGCCGGCAGCCGCGAGGCGGGCCCGAGCCCACCTGCCCGCACACCCCCGTGTTCCCGAAGGACTGCCGACAGGTGAGGCCCACCGGCTCCGGGGGCGTGCCGGCTCACTTCACGATGCACAGCGAGTCCGAGCCGCAACGGTAGCCGGGAGGGCAGTCCGCATCCCGTCCGCAGGAGTATTCGCATCGCTGCCGAAGCAGGTGGCAGACCGCGAACGTCTGGCACTCGAGGTCCTCGCAGGGCTCTCCCAGGCGAGGACCCTGCTCACACTGGAGGTCCTCGTTGCAGCGCCACCCGGCCTGGCAGTGCGAGTCCTGCTCGCAGGGCCGGGGCTGCAGGCAGGCCTCGCCCTCGCACGGCTCGCACGAGGGGTGCTCGCAGCGGACCTGGATGTCGAGCGGACAGCCGAGCATGGCCGTGATCAGGAGCGTGGCGAGCAGGAGGGAGAGGCGTCGGTGCATGGGGCTCATTCTCCCTCACCCAGGTAGCGGAACAGCGAGCGCAGGCCGATGCCGAGGGCCTGCGCCGCGTCCTTCTTGCTCCCTCCGCTGCGGGCGATGGCCTCGCGCACGTACCGGTTCACGAAGGCGTCGCGAGCCTCCTCCAGCGGGAGAAGGGGCGTCTGCTCTCCGCCCAGCTCCAGGTCCGCCGGGCCGATGAGCTCTCCCGAGGCGAGGATGGCCGCGCGCCGCACCCGCGACACCAGCTCGCGCACATTGCCGGGGAAGGGGTGGCCGCGCAGTGCCTCGGTGGCCTTCTGAGTGAAGCCCTTCGCGCGGCGGGCCTCCTGGGCCAGCACGTGGTGGGCGATGAGCAGTACGTCGTCGCCGCGCTCTCTCAGGGGCGGTACGTCCACGCGCACCTCTTCGAGCCGGAAGAGCAGGTCCTCCCGGAAGACGCCCTGCTGTACCAGGGCCTTGAGCGGCTTGTGGGTGGCGGAGATGACGCGCATGTCCACCTTGCGCGGGTGGTTCTCGCCCAGCCGGGTGACTTCGCGCTCCTGCACCACGCGCAGCAGGCGGGACTGGAGCGCGCGCGGCATGTCGCCAATCTCGTCCAGGAAGAGGGTGCCCCCGTCCGCGGCCTCCACCAGCCCGGGGCGGTCCGCGCCCGCTCCGGAGAAGGCGCCCTTGGCGTGGCCGAACAGCTCCCGCTCGATGAGGGACTCGGGCAGGGCGGCGCAGTTGATGGCCACCAGCCGCCCTCGCCGCCCGCTGCGCCGATGCAGCGCCCGCGCCACGCCCTCCTTGCCGGTTCCCGTCTCGCCTTGAATCAGCACGTTGAGCGAGGTGGGCCCCAGGCGCTCCACCTGCCGGTAGAGCTCGCCCATGGGGCGCGACTCGCCGATGAGGCCCTCGAAGGTGGCCGCCTCGATGCGCTGGGTGAGGTTGTCCACCTGCGCGCGCAGCTCGGTCAACTCGCGCGAGGTGGCCAGCAGCAGCGCCGCCAGCGCGGAGAGGGCCATGGCCTCCTCCAGCTCGGTGGCGGAGAAGGGAGGGCTGCCCGCGCGCCGTCCGAGGTACACGACCGAGAGCGGCGCCGGCCCCGCGCGCAGAGGCAGCACCAGGGCGGAGGTGAGGCGCAGGGCCAGGACGCTGGGCGCGCCGGCCAGCGCCTTGTCCGCGGCCACGTCCGGCACCAGCACGGGGGCTCCCGAGGCCACCACTCGATCCACGAGGCTGTCCACCACCGCCGCCTCGGGCACGGGGCCCGTGGCGCACAGCACCTGGCGACGGGCTCCTTCCGCGGACACCAGGAAGCCCACGTCCGCCGCGACGGCCTCCGCCAGCCCGCGCATGGCCGCCTCCAGCAGCTCCGCGGCGGGGCGCTGCAGCAGCAGCCGGGACGCGAAGCCCGCGAGCACCGCGACCACCCTCCCGGAGGAAGCAGCCCTGGCTGGGAGCTCCGCCTGGGCCTGGGGCTCCTCGGAGGAGCGCAGGGTGAGGGTGGCGCTGCCCACGGAGAAGGAATCACCCGGGGCGAGCGAAGCCAGCTCCACGCGCTTGCCGCGCACGCGCACGTCACAGCCACTGGCCGCGGGAGACACGGACCAGCCGCGCGCGTCGCGGAACAGCAGGGCGTGGCTGGCCTTCACACCGGAGGCCTGGAGGACGACGTCACAGGCGGAGTCGGTGCCCACGGACACCACGGGCTTCTCCAGGAGGATGCGGCGGCCATCGGGCAGGACCAGGAAGAGGGGCATGGGCGCGAGGGCCACAGTCTAGGTGCGGCCCATCCGCTTGCGAGAGCAGAGAGACGGTGGAGCGGCTGGAGGATAGCTTCGGGCGCATGGCAGAACTCTCTCCGAGCGTGGCGTCCGTCCGTAAGCGTCCAGGGATGTATGTGGGTGACACGGGAGAGTACGGCCTCTACCACCTCGTCTACTTTCTGCTGGACGCTGCCGCGGCGGAGGCTCGCGGCAGCCAACTCCAGCAGCTGATTTTCTCTCTCGGTGAAGATGGAGGCGTGGAGCTGCTGGAGGATGGGCGGCCTGTTCCTCCGGATGAGCTGCCGGATCTCCTGACACGGTGGGAGCCGCACCGTGCCACGGACGCCTACGAGCCGCTGCGGTTCGAGAGCCTCTGCGTCTTTGCCCTCTCGGAACACTTCGAGCTGGAGGCCTGGGACGGGTCCAGACAGTGGCGCCTCCGAGGCCAGGCGGGAGTCCTCCTCGAGCTCCCCACGCCGGAGCCGCGCCAGGAGCCTGGGCACCCCGGGCCCCGAGGCACTCGAGTCCGGTTCATTCCAGACCGGACCCTCTTCGAGCCAGGGCTGACGTTCAATGTCCGCAGACTGCACCTGCGTTGCCGGGAGCTCGCGGCGCTGACGCCTGGACTGAGCATCCACTTTCGCAGCCCCCGCCTTCAGGACTGGCTCCAGTACCCCCTCGGGCTCGGGGGCCTCGTGCAGGAGCTGACGGAGCCTCAGCTGACGCGCCTGCAGACGCCGATCATGGCGGAGGCGCAGTGGGAGGATGTCCAGGTGCGCTGTGCTCTGCAGTGGAGCCGGGGGCCCGACTGCCAGGTGTGGTCCTTCGCGAACACCGTGCGCACGCGCAAGGGGGGACACCACGTGGATGGAGCGCTGGACGCTCTCGGAGCCGCGGTGGGCCGTATGGGACGGCGCAAGAAGCCCAGGCCGCACGCGAGCCTGCTGCCGGGCCTCACGCTGGTGGTGGCCGTCGACGGGCCGCGCTCGCGAATGGTCTTCGCGGGCCCCACGAAGGATCTGCTGGCGACCGAGGGCCTGCGGGAAGGAGTGGCCTCCGCCCTCACTCCGGTCCTGGAGCGTGCGCTTCGGGATCACGACACCGACGGGGTGCCCTGGATCCGCTGAGCCACCTCCGGCGGGAGTGGCCCGTCTGACATTCATCACGCATCGCCGAGCGCGGAAACCCGGCTCGCGGACGGCGTGAGGGGCTTGCGCGGACCCTACGCGGGGGCGCCGAAAACACGCCCGAAAATGTCAGACCCGTTGGGTACTTCTTGCGCATGGCCGCTCGACACGGGGCCACGAGCTGACACCGCTCGCAGGCCCTTCGCGCCGCGAGCTCCCACCCCGCATTTCCTGGAGGTTCACCCATGGCATCGCGCAATCGTTCCGCTGAGCAGACCAAGGCCGCTTTCGAGGAGCTGGCCAGGAAGACCCGCAACAAGCCCGTCGTCTCCGCCAAGGAGCAGGAAGCGCGGCACTCCCACGCGCGCAACGTGCTGGTGGATGTCTCGAACCTCACCGCCGAGTCCGCCGTCAAGAAGGTGACCGAGGCGGGCCTCACCATCAACAGGACCCTGGCCGGCATCAACGAGCAGGTGATCTCGCTCGTGGAGGAGCTGAAGAAGCTCGACGAGGCCATCAAGCTGAAGACCGAGGAGCTCACGGCCCTGCACGGCAAGGACACCGCCGCCAGCGCCATCGACGTCCTGGTCGCGGAGTACGACAAGCGGAAGGCGGAGCTCCAGCTCGAGATGGAGCGGCTCCAGAAGGAGATCGCCGAGACGCGTGCGAAGTCCGCCGCGGAGCTCGCCGCGGAGCGGGAGGCCGCGGAGGTGGCTCGCAAGCGGGCGGAGGAGCAGTACAGCTACGACATCCAACTCCAGCGCAAGAAGGAGCAGGACGCCTTCCTGGAGCAGCTGCGTCAGCAGACCGCCGCCGAGCGCGATCGCAAGGAGCTGCTCGAGAAGGACTGGGCGACGCGTGAGGAGGCGCTGAAGCTGCGCGAGAAGGAACTGGTGGATCTGCGCAAGCAGGTGGCGGACTTCCCCGCCGTGCTGAAGAAGGAGACGGACGCGGCGGCGGCCATCGTCGGCAACCGCGTGAAGTCCGAGTGGGAGATGAAGTTCACGCTCGCCCAGAAGGACGCGGAGACCGCGCAGCGGGTGGCGAGCATGGAGATCGCCTCGCTCAAGGAGGCCAACACCAAGCAGGCCCAGGCCCTGCAGCTCCTCCAGACCGAGCTGGCCGAGGCCAAGCGTCAGGTCCAGGCCATCGCCGAGAAGGCCCTGGAGTCCGCCTCGGGAGCCCGCGCCCTCGCGGAGGTGCAGGGCGTCATCGCCAGCAGGGACTACCCCAAGAACAAGTAGCCGACGTCTTCACCCCGGGAGCCTCCCTGAGAGCAGGGACGCTCCTGGTGTGAAGCATTGCGGGCACCCGACGCGGCATCGCCATCACCCCTCCATGTCAGACCCACCTGATAGGTTGGGGCAGGCTTGGAAGGAGGAGGGTGGCGGAGATGGAACACAAGGGACTCGTCTCACGAGTGTCCGAGCAGTTGGAGCGAATCATTGCGCGGGGTCAGCTACCGAAGGGAGGCCAGCTTCCCTCGGAGCAGACGCTGGCGAAGCGCTACGGTGTCTCGCGAGCCACCATTCGCGGAGCGCTCCAGGACCTGGCAGCCCGAGGCCTGGTGGTGCGGCACCCTGGCCGTAGAAGTCGCGCGGCGACGCTGGACGAGGCACTGACGTTGGAGAGTCTGAGGCTGGTGCTGCCGGCGGAGGGCCCCGAGGCCGAGGGCAGAAGGCGGCTGCTGGAAGGGTTCTTCGCCCTCAAGCGCGAAGTCACGGTGGAGCTGCTGGCCGCCTGCTGCGAGCACGGACGTGCACGAGAGCTGACAGCGCTGGAGGATGGCTGCTTCGCGCTGGCGGACGAGACACGCTGGAACGAGGAGCGCCGAGCCTGGGTGCAGCGGGAGTTCGAGCTGCTGAGGCGGGCCGCCCGCGCCGCCGACCGTCCTGGGCACATGCTGCTCATCCAGTCGCTGGAGCGCTCGTTCTGGGGCATCGCGGAGTGGGTGCTGCCCCATCTGCAGCCTGGGGCCATCGACGCGTGGGCCAGGTGCGCCATGTATGCGCTGGGTGAGCGCGACGCCCAGTCGCTGCGACACCAGCTGCCAGCGCTGCTCCGAGCGGCAGATGAGGGGTTGCTCGACAGCCTTGCCCCGGTGCGCCAGGAGCCCACCCCACCCGAGCCCTCAACCCTGCCCTCGCCCGAGGAGGTGCCCGTGTCGGGCGCGGACTGTCCGAACCTGTCTACTTGTCAGACAGGTTCGGTCCAGGCGCCGCCCGAGGAGGGGGCCACCCAGGCGCCGCCTACCCAGGCCTGTCCTGCTTCAGGCTGCGCCTCATCCGTGGATGCCGTCGGACCGGCGCCTGTGAGCGAGGGGCACGGTGCACCCAACCTCTCCGGGAGTGGACCACCCCCTTCGGGCCTGCTCTCCGGGAGCTCAAATCCCCCTGATTTGTCGAACTCACCCTCAGACCCTGCCTGGCGTGCGCCAGTTCTCGAGCGCATGGCGGAGGCAGATAGCTTGGCTGGCAAGCAAGGCTCGTCGCCGCCTGACTGAAACGGGGGATGAGGGTGCGGAGGAAGGAGGCTCCCGCTACCGGTGTGTCCTCGGGGGCACTCAATTCGGGGTGACCACTGTAAGAGGATGGCCTCAGCTCCGTCAGCCGGGGTGAAAGGAGCCGTACGATGAGTCAGCAGCCCCATTCCTCCGCTGAGCACCCCCATTCCCATTCCCACGGGCACGTCGCAGCACCTGGTCAGGACGATGGGCGCCCTGTGGACCCGGTGTGTGGAATGAAGGTGAACCCTCAGGCCCCCAAGGGGGGCACCTACGACTACGAGGGCCACACCTACTTCTTCTGCAACCCGAAGTGCCGGGAGAAGTTTCGCGCGGAGCCCCACAAGTATCTCCAGCCGAAGGCCGAGGTGCCTCCCGCTGGCCCTCCGGGCACGGTGTACATCTGCCCGATGGATCCCGAGGTCCGCCAGGACCACCCGGGGGCATGCCCGAAGTGTGGCATGGCGCTGGAGCCCGAGGCGCCCGTGGCCGCGACGAAGACAGAGTACGTCTGCCCCATGCACCCGCAGGTGGTGCGGGATGCCCCGGGCAGCTGCCCCATCTGCGGCATGGCGCTGGAGCCTCGTACTGTAGCGCTGGAAGAGGCGCCGGACCCCGAGCTGCTCAGCATGACGCGGCGGCTCTGGGTATCCCTGGCGCTGTCCGTTCCCGTCGTGTTCCTGGGCATGTCGGACCTGCTGCCGGGGCAGCCCGTGCAGCGGCAGCTCTCTGCCTCGGCCCTGGCGTGGGTGCAGCTCGTGCTGGCCTCGCCGGTGGTGCTGTGGGGCGGGTGGCCCTTCTTCCAGCGGGGCGCGGCCTCGGTGCGCAATCGGCACCTCAACATGTTCACCCTCATCGCGCTGGGTACGGGCGCGGCGTACCTCTTCAGCGTCTTCGCCACGCTCTTCCCTGGTGCGCTGCCGCATGCCTTCACCGGCCACGGGGGCAGCATCCCTGTCTACTTCGAGGCGGCCGCGGCCATCATCACGCTGGTGCTCCTGGGACAGGTGCTGGAGCTGCGCGCGCGGCGAGCCACCTCGGGAGCGCTCCGGGCCCTGCTGAGCCTGGCTCCCACGACGGCCCGCCGCCTCCGTGACGACGGGCAGGAGGAGGACGTTCCCCTGGAGCACGTCCATCCCGGAGAGCGGCTCCGGGTGCGTCCGGGCGAGAAGGTCCCCGTGGACGGCGTGGTGCTGGAGGGTGAGAGCGCGGTGGACGAGTCCATGGTTACGGGCGAGTCCCTCCCGGTGGAGAAGGCGCCAGGCGCCAAGGTGACCGGTGGTACCGTCAACGGCACGGGCAGCCTGGTCATGCGGGCCGAGCGGGTGGGGCGCGACACGCTGCTGGCTCGCATCGTCCAGCGAGTCAGCGAGGCCCAGCGCACCCGCGCGCCGATCCAGCGGCTGGCCGACAAGGTGTCTTCCATCTTCGTGCCCACCGTCATCGCGGTGGCGGTGCTCACGGCCATCATCTGGGGCGTCTGGGGGCCGGAGCCTCGCCTGGCGTACGCGCTGGTGAACGCGGTGGCCGTGCTCATCATCGCCTGCCCGTGCGCGCTGGGCCTGGCCACGCCCATCTCGGTGGTGGTGGGCACGGGGCGCGGCGCGCAGGTGGGCGTGCTCATCCGGGACGCGGCGGCGCTCGAGCGGATGGAGCAGGTGGACACGCTCGTGGTGGACAAGACGGGCACGCTCACGGAGGGCAAGCCGCGGCTGGTGGCGGTGGTGCCGCAGGCCGGCTTCGAGGAGACGCGCCTGCTGCGGCTGGCCGCCAGCCTGGAGCGTGGCAGCGAGCACCCGCTGGCCGCAGCCATCGTGGCGGGAGCGCAGGAGCGGGGCGTGGTGCTCACGCAGGTTCAGGACTTCCGCTCCATCACCGGCAAGGGCGTGACGGGGCGGGTGGATGGGGACGCCGTGGCCCTGGGCAACGTGGCGCTGCTGGCGGAGCTGGAGGTGGAGCCGGGAGCGCTGGCCGAGCGCGCCGAGGCCCTGCGGCGGGAGGGGCAGACGGTCGTCTTCGTGGTGGCCGGGGGGAAGGCGGCGGGGGTGCTCGGGGTGGCGGACCCCATCAAGCTGTCCACGCCCGAGGCGCTCACCCAGCTGCGCCGCGAGGGCCTGCGGGTGGTGATGCTCACGGGGGACAGCCGCACCACGGCGGAGGCGGTGGCTCGCAAGCTGGGCATCACCGAGGTGGTGGCGGAGGTGCTCCCGGAGGCCAAGGGAGACGTGGTGAAGAAGCTCCAGGCCGAGGGCCGCGTGGTGGCCATGGCCGGGGACGGCGTCAACGATGCGCCCGCCCTCGCGCAAGCGGACGTGGGCATCGCCATGGGCACGGGGACGGACATCGCCATGGAGAGCGCCGGGGTGACGCTGGTGAAGGGCGATCTGCTCGGCATCGTCCGGGCCCGGAAGCTCAGCCAGGGCACGCTGCGCAACATCCGGCAGAACCTGTTCTTCGCCTTCGTCTACAACACGCTGGGTGTGCCGCTGGCGGCCGGGGCGCTCTACCCGCTCTTCGGCCTGCTGCTGAGCCCGATGTTCGCCAGCGCGGCCATGAGCCTGTCGTCGGTGTCCGTCATCGGCAACGCGCTGCGCCTGCGCAGGCTGTCGCTCTAGCCCCCGGGCGTGGAGGCCACCTGGGCTGGCGAGCGGACATCGGGCCATCTCCGAGCGTGCACCCGGCGAGCGGCTCGCTAGACTGTGAGGCATGAGTCCTCGCGAGGAGGCACGAACGCCGGGTGCGCCCGCCGGCAACATCTCGGTGGTCCACCTGCCGAACTGCTGGTTCATCCTCTGTGCGTCGCGCGAGCTGGGCCACAAGCCCCTCGCCCGCACGCTGCAGGGCACGCCCCTGGTGCTCTTCCGAGGGGTGGGCGGCCAGCCCGCGGCGCTCCTGGACCGCTGCCCGCACCGCAACGTGCCCCTGTCCCTGGGGAAGGTGGTGAGCGGCCAGCTCCAGTGCGGCTACCACGGGTGGACGTTCGACTCGGCGGGGGAGTGTCGCGCCATCCCCGGGCTGTTCGGCGACACGCGCGCCAAGGCCCGCTGCGCCGCCTCGTACGCGGTGCGCGAGCAGGATGGCTTCGTGTGGGTGTACTCGACTCCGGGCGTGGAGCCCACGTCCGAGCCCTACCGCTTCCCCCTGCTGGAGGCCAAGGGCTACAGCACCGTGCGCCGCACCCTCCGGGCCGCCGGCTCGCTTCACGCGACGCTGGAGAACACGCTGGATGTGCCACACACCGCGTTCCTCCACGGTGGGCTGTTCCGCACCGCGCAGAAGAGCAACGAGATTGAAGTGGTGGTGCGCCGTAGCTCGAGCCAGGTGGAGGCGGAGTACATCGGCGAGCCTCGGCCAAAGGGCCTGGTGGGCAAGGTGCTCGCGCCGGGCGGCGGGGTGGTGCAGCACTTCGACCGTTTCCTCCTGCCGTCCATCGCGCAGGTGGAGTACCGCATCGGCGACGACAGCCACCTGATGGTCACGTCGGCGATGACGCCGGTGTCGGACTGGGAGACGCTCGTCTACGCCGTGGTGACGTTCCGCCTGCCCATTCCCCACTGGCTGGTGAAGCCGTTCCTCACGCCGGTGGCGCTGCACATCTTCTCGCAGGATGCGCGCATCCTGAAGCGCCAGACGGAGACCATCCAGCGCTTCGGTACCGAGATGTACGTGTCCACCGAGCTGGATGTGCTGGGGCCCGCCATCCTCCGCCTGCTGCGCTCCGCCGAGCGCGAGAAGGCCAAGGCCTCCTCGGACGAGCCCGTGCATGAGACGCGGCTGAAGATGCTCGTCTGAGCGGCGGGGCTCTCCACGCCGTGAGGCGCGCGGCTCACGTGAGCCTCAGCCGCGCGGCTGGATGAGCTCGGTGGAGAAGTAGCGCTCCATGCGGTCCGGGAACACGGTCACCACCTGCGCGTTCGGCCCCAGGCGCTTCGCGGCCTCCACCGCCGCCGCGTAGTTGAGGCCCGAGGAGGGCCCCACCGGGAAGCCTCGCTTGATGAGCGCCCGGGCGGTGCGCATGGCCACCTCGTCCGAGACGTTCAGCTCCACCAGCCCCGGCAGGTCCGCCTGCCGGTACAGCGTGGACAGCCCGTCCACCACCCCGGGCACGCGGGAGCTGAAGCTGCAGCACTCCATGTCGCTGCCCATGCCGGAGATGGGCTTGGCCACGAAAGGCGTCACCGGGCAGCCCGCCTCCGCGAAGGCCTGGTACAGCCCCACCACCGTGCCGCCCGTCCCTACGCCGCTCACCACCCCGTGCACCAGCCCGCCCGGCACCTGCGAGAGGATCTCCTGCCCCGTCCACACACGGTGCGCCTCGGCGTTGTCCGGGTTCTCGAACTGGCGCGGCGCGAAGGCCCCGCGCTCCTTGGCCAGCTCGGCTGCCTTGTGGATGGCGCTCCGGATGCCCTCGCCCCGAGGCACCAGCACCACGTCTCCACCGTAGGCGCGGATGGTGAGCACGCGCTCGTCCGTGACGCCCTCCGGCATGACGGCGATGAACTTCAGCCCCATCTGCGCCGAGGCCAGCGCCAGCGCGATGCTCGTCGAGCCGCTAGAGGCCTCCACCACCTCGCCGCCCGGGCTCAGCTCCCCCAGCCGCCACGCCTTCTCCAGCATGTAGCGCGCGATGCGGTCCTTCGTGGAGCCGCTCGGGTTGAGGAACTCCAGCTTGCACCAGATGGTCGGCCCCTCCTCCTGCAGGCGCACGGGCACCAGCGGCGTGGGGCCGATGGCCTGGAGGAAGCGGCCATCCGCGGGCAGGGGGCGACAGGGGGCGCGAGGGGGCATGGTGACGCGAGGATACTTCAAGACGCCGAGCCATCCAGGCTGCTCCGCCTGGGCTCCTGGCGCGCGTCGCCCGCCGTGATCGCCAGGGCGAATGCCGTCCAGGCACTCAACAACCCGCATGCCCCCCACAGCCTGGGGGACCCCCTCGTCCGGTCCGTCTGCTCCGTCCGCCGCTGCCTCGAGGACCGCCGCATCATCCGAGCCTCCTTCCGTGCTTCACCTGTGAAATGCGCGGGCGGGACGGATTGGACGAAGAAGAAAAACTCCCGGCCGCAAGGCCCAAGATGATCGACAGCGAACAGTCCGCCGCCCGCTGATCGGGCTCCCGAGGCCCGGAGGGCATCCGAACTTCCACCAGTCAACCCATGGCGCCGGGGGCGGTTCGCCTCCGGCCGGACAGTCCTGTCAGTCTCCAGGGCATGCCGAACGAGAAGCTCGTCTTCGCTCAATCCGTGGAGGCCCTCTTCGTCCGGTCGCTCGGACCGCACCTGACGTCCGAGGGACGGCGCGCCCTGCGCGAGGTCGGCCTGGATCTCTCCGAGCCGCTGCGGCCCTCCTATCCGCTGGAGCAGTGGCGCACCTTCCTGCGCGTGGCCGCGCCGGACGTCTTCCCCAAGGCCTCGCCCGACGCCGCCCACTTCGGCCTGGGCGAGCGCTACGTGCAGGGCTACCGGCAGACGGCCGTGGGCCGCGCGAGCATGGCGCTCGTGGCGCACCTGGGCCCTCGCGGCACGCTGGAGCGCGTCTCCCACGGCGCCCGCGCCGGCAACAACTTCAACGAGGTGCGCGTGAAGGAGATCGGCCACCGCGAGGCCACGCTCTGGATGAAGGACGTGTCCGCGGACAACCCGTTCTTCTCCTGTGGCTTCATCTCGGAGACGCTGCGAGGCTCGGGGGCCGCGGACATCCACGTGGAGCCCGTCGCCTTCGACGGCACCTCGGCCACCTTCCGCGTCCGCTGGGAGATCGCCTCCCGCCGCCCCGTCGTGGCCGCCGCGGCGGGGTAAGCCTGGCGCCTGGGGGGCAACTGTCGCTCCAGGTGTGACGCGTCGGCACCTCCAGTCTTTGCCGAGGGTTGCGGAGGGGCCTCCGGGCGACCCGACAGGTGGGTGCTCGCTGCATTGACGCCGTGCTGCACCTGTGTTCAGTCTGAGGGTGCGCCATGGCCCCGCAGATCTCGATCGATTTCCACGCCGCCCAGGCGGCGCATCCTTCCCTCCAGCCGTTCCACCCGGTGGTGCGGCGCTGGTTCGCGGAGCGACTGGGCGAGCCCTCGCGTCCCCAGGTGGAGGGCTGGCCGCTGATCCAGGGCGGGCACGACGTCCTCATCGCCGCGCCCACCGGCAGCGGCAAGACGCTCACCGCCTTCCTGGCCGCGCTGGACGGGCTCTTCCGGCAGGCGCTGGAGGGCACGCTGCCGGACCGGACGCAGGTGCTCTACGTGTCGCCGCTCAAGGCGCTGGGCAACGACGTGCAGAAGAACCTGTTGCAGCCGCTCGAGGAGCTGCTGGCCCGCGCCCGCGCGGAGGGCTACGCGCCCCAGGACCTGCGCGTGCAGGTGCGCACCGGGGACACGTCCGCCTCCGAGCGCGCGCAGATGATCAAGCGGCCTCCGCACATCCTCATCACCACGCCGGAGTCGCTCTACCTCTACCTCACCGCGGACCGGGCCCGGGCCACGCTGCGCGCGGTGCACACCGTCATCGTGGATGAAATCCACGCGCTGGCGCGGGACAAGCGGGGCAGCCACTTCACGCTCTCCATGGAGCGGCTCAAGGTGCTCACCGAGGTGCGCCCGCAGCTCATCGGCCTGTCGGCCACGCAGAAGCCGCTGGACAGGATCGCTGCCTTCCTCACGGGGGCCACGCTCCAGGAGTGCCAGCGGGTGGAGGTGGGCCACCTGCGGCCGTGGGACCTGACGGTGGAGATCCCCGACGCGGAGCTGGGCTCCATCGCCTCGCACGAGATGTGGGGGCAGGTCTACGACAGGCTGGTGCAGCTGACGTCCTCGCACCGCACGACGCTCATCTTCGTCAACACGCGGAAGATGGCCGAGCGCGTGGCGCACGACCTGGGCGAGCGGCTCGGCAAGGACAAGGTGGCGGCGCACCACGGCAGCATGTCGCGGGAGATCCGCCTGGCGGCGGAGGAGCGGCTGAAGAACGGGCAGCTCGTGGCGATGGTGGCCACCGCGTCGCTGGAGCTGGGCATCGACGTGGGCAACGTGGACCTGGTGGTGCAGCTGGGCAGCACCAAGGCCATCTCCGTGCTGCTGCAGCGGGTGGGCCGCGCCGGCCACTATAAAGGAGGCATCTCCAAGGGCGTGCTCTTCGCGATGACGCGCGACGAGCTGGTGGAGTGCGTGGCACTGCTCAACGCCGTGCGCGAGGGCGACCTGGACGCGGTGCGCATCCCCGAGAAGCCCATGGACGTGCTGGCGCAGCAGATCGTCGCCGCCTGCGCGTGCGAGGAGTGGGACGAGCGGGCCCTCTTCTCCACCTTCCAGCGCGCCTACCCGTACCGCGACCTGACGTGGGAGGAGTACCAGCAGGTGCTGGAGACGCTCTCGGAGGGCATCTCCCTGCGCCGGGGCCGCAGCGGCGTGCACCTGCACCGCGACAAGGTGAACCACCGGCTGAAGGGCCGGCGCGGGGTGCGGATTACGGCGCTGACCAACGGCGGCGCCATCCCGGACACCTTCAGCTTCGCCGTGACGGCCGAGCCGGAGGGCAAGGTGGTGGGGCAGCTGGACGAGGACTTCGCGGTGGAGTCCTCGCCGGGAGACATCTTCCTGCTGGGCTCCACGGCGTGGCGCATCCAGCGGGTGACGGGCAGCACGGTGCAGGTGGAGGACGCGAGGGGAGCCCCGCCCACGGTGCCCTTCTGGCGCGGCGAGGCGCCGGGCCGCACGGACGAGCTGTCCCTGCAGGTGGGCCGGCTGCGCGAGGAATTGCTGCGCCACGACGACCCGGCGGCCTTCCTGGAGAAGCAGCTCCGGGTGCCCGCGCCAGCGGCGGACGCGCTGCTGGGCTACCTGCGGCTGGGGCACAAGATGCTGGGCGTAGTGCCCTGCCACACCACGGTGGTGGCCGAGCGCTTCTTCGACGAGGCGGGCGGCATGCAGCTCGTCATCCACGCGCCCTTCGGCAGCCGCATCAACCGGGCGTGGGGCCTGGCGCTGCGCAAGCGCTTCTGCCGCTCGTTCGACTTCGAGCTGCAGGCGGCGGCTACCGAGGACGGCATCCTCCTGTCCCTGGGCGAGCAGCACTCCTTCCCGCTGGGGGACATCTTCGACTTCCTCCACCCGGACAACGTGCAGGAGGTGCTGGTGCAGGCGGTGCTCCAGGCGCCGCTGTTCGGCACGCGCTTCCGGTGGAACGCCACGCGCTCGCTGGCGCTCAACCGCTTCTCCGGAGGCAAGCGCGTGGCGCCCAACCTCCAGCGCGCCCGGAGCGAGGACCTGCTGGCGGCCGTCTTCCCCGCGCAGGTGGGCTGCCAGGACAACCACGGCGGAGCGGACATCGAGCTGCCGGACCACCCGCTGGTGAAGCAGACGATGGAGGACTGCCTGCGCGAGGCCATGGACGTGGACGGCCTGCGCCAGGTGCTGCGCCGCATCAAGGACGGGAGCATCCGCCTGGAGGCGCGGGACGTGCCGGAGCCCAGCGTCTTCGCGCACCAGATGATCCACAGCATGCCGTACACCTTCCTGGACGACGCGCCGGCCGAGGAGCGGCGGGTGCGCAACGTGGCGCTGCGGCGGGCGATGCCGGCCGAGGACGCGGCGGCCTTCGGCTCGCTGGACGCGGCGGCCATCGCCCAGGTGGTGGAGGACGCCGCGCCGCCGATGCGGGACGCGGACGAGCTGCACGACGCGCTGCTGCAGTTGGTGCTGCTGCGCGCCTCGGAGGTGCCGCGAGGGCTGGAGGTGCCGCTCTTCCAGCAGGGGCGGGTGGCGTGGCTGGAGCTGCCGGGCGGCCGCTTCCTGGTGCCGGCCGAGCGTGGCAGCGCGGTGCGGGCGCTCTTCCCGGACGTGGTGCCGCAGCCGCCGCTGCCGGTGCTGGAGGGCGACAGGCCGGTGGAGCGGGACGCGGCGGTGCTCCAGGTGGTGCGCGGGTACATGGAGATGCTGGGGCCCACCACGGCCGGAGAGCTGGCGCGGCTGACGCTGCTGGACGAGTCCGAGGTGAACCTCGCCCTTCACAACCTCGAGAGCACCGGAGGCATCCTCCGGGGCCAGTTCCGCCCGCGGACGGAGCCCGGAGCGCCGGGCGAGCCCGTGCCGCTCGAGTGGTGTGACAGGCGCCTGCTCCAGCGCATCCACCGGCTCACGGTGGGGCGGCTGCGCAAGGAGATTGAACCGCTGAGCGCGCAGGACTTCATGCGCTTCCTCTTCCGCTGGCACCACCTGGAGGAGGTGGATGCGCTGCGCGGCTCCACGGGCCTGCTCAAGGCGGTGACGCTGCTGCAGGGCTACGAGGCGCCGGCCTCGGCGTGGGAGCGCTTCCTGCTGCCCGCGCGCATGAAGGGCTACAACGGCGAGCTGCTGGAGCGCGCCAGCTATGGCGGCGAGGTGGCCTGGGGACGGCTGACGGTGAAGGACGCCCGTCCGCCTCCGGGGCCGCGTCGAGGCGCGCCGGTGACGCCTCCCGAGCCGGAGGCTCCGCGCGCCCGTGCGCCGCAGCCCACGCGCAACGCGAGCCTCACCTTCACCCGCCGGGAGAACCTGGACTGGATGCTGGCCGCCGCGAGGCCCAACGCGGTGTTCTCGGACGGGGGCGTGTGGCTGCCGCCGGACCTGTCCGCCGCGGCACGGGACGTGGTGGGGGTGTTGGAGCAGCGCGGCGCCTGCTTCTTCAATGACCTCGTCTCCCGCGCGCGCCGGCTGCCGGCGGAGGTGGAGGACGCGCTGTGGGAGCTGGTGGCGCGGGGGCTCGTCACGGCGGACGCGGTGCAGAACCTGCGCGTGCTGCAGAGCCCGGCCCAGCGTCGGCGCCAGAAGCTGCTGCAGCGCGGCGGCCCGGGGCGCTGGAGCCTGCTGGTGCCCTCCGAGCCGAAGCAGAGCGACGAGGTGCTGGATCAGCTCGCGCGCCTGTTCCTGCAGCGCTACGGTATCGTCTGGAGGGACCTGGCGATGCGCGAGGCGCTGGCGCCCACCTGGCGCGAGCTGCTCTTCGTGTACCGGCGCATGGAGGCGCGCGGAGAGGTGCGCGGGGGGCGCTTCGTGTCCGGCTTCGTGGGCGAGCAGTTCGCGCTGCCGGAGGCGGTGGACATGGCGCGAGCGGTGCGGCGCCAGGCGCCCTCGGGGGTGAGGGTGCAGCTGTCGGCGGTGGATCCGCTCAACCTCACGGGGGTGGTGACGCCGGGGCCGCGCGTGCCCGCCATGGTGGGCAACGTCGTGACGTGGGTGGACGGGATTCCGCAGGGCGTGGATGCGCTCGCGGAGGACGATGACGAGGGGCCGGAGGCACCCGAGGGCGAGGCGGCGGCGAGTTGACAGAGCGCCCCGAAGTGTCGCGCGAGCCACTTCGGGGCTGTTAGGGTCTCTCCTCTTTCGAGGAGGGGAACCGCGATGCGCCGTCTGCTCATCCTGGGGCTGCTGTTGCTCACCGCCTGTCCGGAGGAAACCCCGGGCGAGGAACCGCCCGCACCCGACAAGGGGCGCATCCAGGGCAAGCTGAACCCGTTCCGGGGCTCGGGGCAGGCCGCGGGCGTCTCGGTGAATCGGCCGCCGCTGCTCCAGGGGCAGGGCGCGGAGGAGCTGTCCCGAGCCTTCTCCCGGGTGATGGCGCAGCAGCGGCTGAAGAAGCGCCAGTCCGCGCTGGAGGTGACGTTCCCGAACATCCCCATCGTCCTGCCGCCGCCGGGTCCGCCGCCGCTCCACCGGCTGCCCACGACGGACCCCACCATCATAGGAGACGTCATCGTCCGCTTCGAGCAGGCGGGGCTGAGCGCGCCGCTGGCGCTGGAGCGGGTGCAGGTGCCCGGCTACCGCGTGGCGCACAAGGGCTTCGCCAGCGAGTACCTGCACCTGGTGGGCTTCGAGGCGCTGGACGGCCACGCGCTCACCGTGGAGGAGACGGGGCAATTGGTGGCGCGACTGGCGGAGGTGCCCGGCGTGCGCTTCACGGAGAAGAACCTGCGCATGTACTCGTCGAGGGCGCCGAATGATCCGGCCTACACCGCGCAGTGGCACTACCCGGCGCTGAACCTGCCCTCCGCGTGGGACGTGAACATTGGAGCGGGCAGCGTGACGGTGGCCGTGCTCGACACGGGCATCGCGACCCACCCGGACCTCCAGCCGCGCATCGTCCAGGGCTACGACATGATCTCCGACGCGGACAACGCGGGGGATGGCGACGGGCGTGACTCCGTCCCCATCGACATGGGCAAGGACGAGCCGGGCGGCGGCTCCTCGTGGCACGGCACGCACGTGGCGGGCACCATCGGCGCGGCGACGGACAACGGCAGCGGCGTGGCGGGGGTGACGTGGGCGGCGCGCATCATGCCGGTGCGCGTGCTCGGCAAGAAGGGAGGCACCTCCTTCGACATCGCCGCGGCGATGAACTGGGCGGCGGGCGGCGTCGTGACGGGCATTCCCACCAACCCCACGCCGGCCCGGGTCGTCAACATGAGCCTGGGCGGGGCCTCCCCGCCGTCCAGCACGTACCAGGACATCATCAACCCGCGCGCGGCGGAGGGGACCATCTACATCATCGCCGCGGGCAACGAGAGCACGGACACGACCAACAGCACCCCGTGCAACCAGGACAACGTCATCTGCGTGGGCTCGACGAACTTCGCCGGCCGGCGCAGCAGCTTCTCCAACTTCGGCGCCCAGGTGGACGTGATGGCGGCGGGCGGCGAGATGACGGAGGACCTCAACGGAGACGACTACCCGGACGGCGTGCTCTCCACGGCGTTCAGTGACGATGGGACGCCGGGCTACTTCTTCCAGCAGGGCACGAGCATGGCCACTCCGCATGTGGCGGGGGTGGTGGCGCTGATGAAGTCGGTGAACCCCGGGCTGAGCGTGGCGCAGGTGGAGAACCTCCTGAAGACCACCGCCAGCAAGAGCAGCCAGTGCAGCGAGGGGTGTGGCGCGGGCCTGGTGAACGCGCAGGCGGCGCTCAAGCGGCTGACGGGCGCCGCGAACGAGCCGCCCAGCCTGGGCCTCACCACCACGCTCTTGTCCTTCCGAGGCAGCGGCACGCAGCGCATCCTCCTGTCCAACCTGGGCGGGGGCTCGCTGCGGGTGACGGCGGCGAAGTCGGGCGCGCAGGCGGCCGCGGTGTCGCTGCCGAACCCGACGGTGACGGTGGCGGAGTTCGGAACGGAGGTGCTGGAGGTATCGGTGAACACGGGAGGGCTGGCCAACGGGGACTACTCGGCCATCCTCACGCTCACGGGGACGAACGCGAGCAACGGGGCCGCGGCGGGTACAGCCACGGTGTCGGTGAAGATCCGCGTGGGCGCGGCGGCGGACCTGGATGCGTTCATCGCCTTCGCGTACCAGGACAGCCAGGGCGCGTGGAAGATCGAGGACGAGGCCGCCGGAGTGGTGAAGGCCTCGTCGAGCTACCAGTACTTCATCGATCTGCCGCCGAAGACGTACTACACGATCGCCACCATCGACGACGACCAGGACGGCGAGTTCTTCGAGGACGGCGAGCGCACGGGCTTCTGGCGCAACGTGGACGACTTCGAGCCCATTCCGCTCACGGTGCAGCAGGTGGTGTCCAACATCAGCTACGACCTGGTGCCGCTGGCGCCCATCGACGACACACCGACGCTGGTGGTGGGCAGCGCCTGCGGCAGCAACGCGGACTGCCCGGATGGAGGGCGCTGCGTGACGGCCTATCCCGGCGGGTACTGCACGCGAGACTGTGACAGGCAGGCATGCCCGGCGGGCTCCAAGTGCTACATCGTGGACTCGGCCTCCGGAGCCCGGGCCTGCATCGCGAGCTGCTCGGGGCCGGGCGGGGGGCAGAGCACCTGCCGCTCGAGCTACGTCTGCTACGACGACGAGGCGGGCGGGGGCCAGTGTCTGCCGGACTGCCGCGCGCTGGACATCTGCGGTGGCGCCGGCTTCGCCTGCAACGCCAGCGGCTACTGCCAGTAGCGCGGGCGGGAGGCCAGGGCTCAGCTCAGGGCCTTGGCCGCCGGCAGGTGGACGCGGAAGGTGGTGCCCTGGCCCACCTGGCTCTTCACGGTGATGGTGCCTCCCAGCGCGGTGATGATGCTGTGGACGAGGGAGAGCCCCAGCCCGGTGCCCTCGCCCACGGGCTTGGTGGTGAAGAAGGGATCGAAGATCCGGTCCAGGTTCTCCTGGGGGATGCCGCAGCCGGTGTCGCGGATCTCCACGGCGACGAGCTCGGGTGTCTCCAGGCGCCCGTGGATGCGGATCTCGTTCTGCTCCACGTGGCCCTCGGGGATGGCCTGGGCGGCGTTGATGAGCAGGTTGAGGAACACCTGGCCCAGGCGCGAGGAGTTGCCCAGCACGGGGGGCAGCTCGCCCAGCTCCTCCACCAGCCGCGCGCGGCGGCGAATCTCATGCGAGGCGATCTTCACGGCGGCGCTCAGCACGAGCTTCAGGTCCGCCCGGCCGCTGCCGACGTCGTCCGGGCGTGAGAGCGTCTTGAGGTCCTGGACGATGACGCGCACGCGCTCGGCGCCCTCCTTGGCCTCCGTCATCGCGACGAGCAGCTCCTGGCGCTCCTCCTCGGAGAGGGTGCACTGCGTGCGCTGGAGCTCCTTGTGGACGTAGTTGAGGTTGCTGAGCACGTAGGCCAGCGGGTTGTTGATCTCGTGGCCCACGCCGGCGGCGAGCCGGCCCATGGAGGCCAGCCTGTCGGTGAAGATGAGCTGGGCCTGCATGGTCTGCAGCTGCCGCAGGCTGGAGGCGAGCTGGGAGTTGGCGCTCTCGAGCTCGCCGGTGCGCGCGCGCACCATCTGCTCCAGGGCCGAGTTGTAGCGGTGGAAGTCGCGGGCGGCCGTCTCCACGTCGCGGCGGCGCTCGCGCTCGGCGGCCTCTGCTTCGGCCTGGAGCATGCGCTCCTTCTCGCGCACGGTGGCGCGCAGCTCCTCGGCCATGCGGTTGACGGCCAGGGCGAGCGAGCCGAGCTCATCGCGGCTCCGGGACGGCACCACCCCGGAGAAGTCCCCATGGTGGATGCGCTCGGCGCTCGCGCGCAGCTCGCGCAGCTGCCGGAGCAGGGGCACCAGGATCGCCGCCGCCATCAGGCCCAGGGGCAGGGCGGCCCCGAGCGGCGCGAGCCAGCCGATCCACCGGGAGCGCCGAAGGCTCTGCTCCAGCAGCGCCTCGAGGCGCCGATGCCGCTCGCGCTCGGAGGCGATGCGCTTGTCGAGCAGGGGGCTGACCTCCTGCTCATAGGTAGAGAAAAGCTCCCACCAGCCCCCGACGGCGGAGGCGCTGGCTCCAGTGGGACGGAGCACCACCTCGACGCCGTCGGCCCACTTGCGCTGGGCGTCGATGAGGGCCTCGATGAGCTGCTGCTCGTGAGGGGGAGCGGGGAAGTCCTGCCACTGCAGCTCGGCGCGCAGGCCCTCCTCGAGCTGGAGGAGATCCTCCTGGAGGACCTTCTGGTAGTCGCGCAGCACGGAGCGGGTGTCATGGCCCACGCGGCTGGCCTGGAGCAGATGGCCGAGGTAGCTCCAGGCCTGGTGACGCATCTCGGCATAGACATCCAGCTGTCGGTCCAGGGTCTCCAGCCGGAGGCGGAGCTCCTCGGCGCGCGCGGCGCCGCGGGAGAGCACGGCACCGAGGATGGCCACGAGGGCGAGGGCCACTCCCGCGAAGAGCAAGACCTTGGTGCGGATCGACATGGCGAGAGGGAGCGGTGGAGAGGGGGACGCGGGCACAAAATCCCACGTCTGCCATCAGCCACTCCATACCGTTGGAGGCGTGTTGAAGGCCAGACATTAACGGGGAGACAGACGGGGTGGCACTGTCCGTTCGGCCCTGCTGTCTGACTTCACGGCCGCCGCGCTACCGCGAGCTCGATGCTCCCAGCAGCACGCGTGCATCCATGCGCACCGGAGAGGTGCCGCCGATGAACGCCACCGCGATGCCGGCAAAGCACATGGCGGTCCCCAGCCACTGGAGGCGGCGCAGGCGCTCACCCGGCAGCAGCAGGTGCAAGCCCAGCGCGGAGAAGACAGGCGAGGTGTAGAGGAACACGGCCACGTGTCCCGCGCTGGTGTAGCCAGGAGCCCCACGAGCAGCGCCGCGAGGCCCGAGCGCAGCGACGCCTGGAGGATGGGAGCCATGTCCTGGGCCGCCAGCTTGATGGCTACCTGCTGAAGGCCCCACAGGGCGCACAGCAGGAGCATCACCTGGAAGCTGAAGGCGTCGGTCCCGCGGCGGGTGCTCATCGGGAGGCATTCATCGGGGAAGAGGTGAGCCGCAAGTCGAAGGGACAGCCGTGGGACACGGGGGGCATGGCGAAGCACCGATACCAGAGGCCGCATGCCAAGGTGGCGCCGAGCTGGCCGCCTGTTCGGTCAGGCCAGCGTACCAGCTCCGCTGAGGCTACCCACAAGGAGGCCGTCTATGCTCGGTACACCGAGGCCCTGCTTCCAGATGGTACGCGTTTCCCCGTCAGCATCATTCTTGGGGACCAGACGGGGCTCACCACCAAGAATCCCGGTTCGACTCCTGGTCAGGCCCGCCTGCCGAGGTCCTTGGCTGCTCGGGCTGTTGAGCTCTGGCCCTGATGCTGGAGCCCGTCCCCGTCCTGACGGGGCCTTCCGCGCGGCCGTCCCGCTTGCCCTCGGCACACGGCTCCCTTCACTCAACCGGTTCGAGGGGACCCCTCGCGGCGCGCTTTGGGCGAACTGGTATGCTTGTAGGACCAGTTGGTTCGAGGTGTCGCCCCTCGCGACGCACTCGACCGTCTCACTCCGTGGACGCACCATCCAGCAACGGAGACAGTCACAGAGCTTCCAGTCGTAGGTGGCCTCTCGGAGAGGGAGTGGTCCGGACCCTGCAGTAGCGGCCGGACACCCCAAGTCCACGAACTCTCCGAGGTCCCCATGTCGTCCCAGCCGCAAGCCTTGTGGCTCCTCTTCCTTGTCACGCTCGTTCTTCTTCTGCCCACAGCCTCGCCTGCCGCGGTCTGCGAGCCCGGAGACGTCGCCTCCTGCCGCCTGTCCAATGGATGTCCGGGTGAGAAGATGTGCGTGGGAGTTGGGTACTGGGGGGGATGCCAGCCCTTCGAGGGGATGGGAACGGCCTCCTGCACGACGTCGGCGCAATGCGGCTCGCTGCCAGGAACGGCCTACTGCGATAGCGAGGGCGGCATCGCGGCCTGCAAGGCCACCGAGGTGTGCAACGGCTGTGACGACGACCTCGACGGTAAGGTGGACGAGGCTCCGAACCAGGGCTCGCACACCCTGACGCGAGCGTGCACCAATGCTTGTGGAGTGGCGGGCACGCAGACCTGCAACGGCAACCCATGGGGGGCCTGCTATGTCCCCACCGAGGTCTGCAACAGCTGCGACGAGAACCTCGATGGCCTCCTCAACAACGCTCCGGGCCGATACGACAGATTGAAATGAGGAGGCATTGTGCGTCAATTTTTGATTGGTGCTGTGTTGGTAACGGGTCTGGCTTGTCTTCCGCAGGGTGGAAAGAAAGTGAACTCCCCCGGCGACGACGGGTTGGAAGTGACAAACGGACAGACGGGACTTGCGGCACTGTCTTGCGTCCGGGAGGTCGCGCGAGGGTGTTATTTTCCCACGGGAGTCTTTAATCCCTGGAATGGGCCGCCAGACGAATTTGAGCGCACCTATTACTCCGTACGACTGGCGGCGATGAGAGAACCGAATCTCTTCGATGCTGAGACGCTTCTACCCTCCTCATATCGATGCACGGTTGATCGCGATTCGGGAAGTATCCAAGTTGCCAGAATCTGGCGTTGTGGGAGCAGCGCTTGTCTGGCGCACTCGCTGTGGGACAAGACCCAAGGCGAGATAGGGGCTATGACTGCTCAAAAAACATGGACCTTGACCGAAGAGCAGTGGCAAGACTTCGCTTCCCGAGTCAGTAGTTGCGGCATACGGCAGGTCGCTGGCCGCAAACAACTGAAGAGCGGGGTGCTCTACATGCATGCAACTGCCTTCGTTTTCGAAGCCATCGAGAATGGGGCGTATTGGGTCAAGGTCGCCGATTATCCCCAAGATGCAGACGGCAACGCAGGCCTGTTCGATCTTTGTGGCTTCATGCTGAATATGGGGGCTTCAGGGAATGCCCGAGATGCTGGTCAGAGCGGGTAGTCCATGCGCCGCTATGAGCAAGGCGTACGGTGTTGGGCGAGGCTCCCTCCGGAGCAGTTTCCACGGCTGCAGTTCATCGCTCATGAACTTGGGCATCGCTATAGCCTCCAATATGAGGACAATCGCTACGGCATAGAGGTGGATGGAAAGATGCTGTGGAGACATGATGTGACGGCGATTGACTGGGAGAATGCTCTGCGACTCGAGGGGAGTCCCAAAAGACCCTACATGGGAGGCACCGGCGGACGCCGCAGCCATTCCTTACCTATATGCCCCCAACTCCAATGCGATGTCCATAAGGCAGGTGGTCAAAATGAGAACACAAATGAGAGTGGATTTTGTGGAGTTGCTCTGCTTGGGAGGTTTGTTTTTGCTTGGCGCATGCCAAAAACACTCTGCGGGCGCAGATGCTGGATCTTCAGTCCGGGATGGGGCGCTTGGGGATTTGAGCATGTGCTGTGGTGGACAAGAGGCCAAGCCCGAGGAGGAGCGCTGGTGCTCGGTGCGTTGCTCCAGGGATGCGGACTGTCCTGGAGGGTGTCTCTGTTCTTGCGAGGAGGAAGGCTGTTCGGTGGCGGTTGCTGCTGGGGCGTTCGGGAGCAGCGATGGGCAGTGTCTTTCTCGCGAATACTTGAGGGAGATCAATTGGCGTATGATGAAAGATGGCGGGCTCGGCACTGATGCAGGGTCCCGAAACGAGGCTGTGGAGCAGGCGGATATATTCAAGCTTGACTGCCTGAAGGTGAGACCCACGTTCGTGTCAGAGCGGTTGATCGAGCACTGGGCAAGAGCGGGCCTGCGCGGCCTTGATTTTCAGGAGGCATGGCATGGATGAAGCATCGATTTGGGGGGCCCGCTTCCCTGTCTCTGGCGGGTCTAACCACCAGGAGACCCGGTTCCGCACGGGATGCTCGTTCGGTTCCTGGGGATGTCGCTTGCTCTGGCTGGGATTGGCTCGGGGTGTGCGCACGTGCAACTGTGCAAACAGGATTCCGACTGCGCAGAGCAGTTTGCTTGCTATGGCGTAAAGGGGCATCAGCAATGTAACCCGCGTTGCGATCCCAATGCACTCGAGAATACGTGCCCCTCAGGGATGAGCTGTTTGCCACAGGAAGCTCAGCCCAATACGGCTCGTTGGGTGTGCGGTGTGAGTGAGCATTAGGCCGACTGCCCATGAGGATCTCCACCAGATCGTTTGCAATCCGAGCAGGACCCTCCCAGGATGGTGGGAGCGTGGTTCGCGCGACATTAGCGGGGAGCCAGAGCGCAGTCGAGCCTCTGAAACTCGCGGCTGTCCTGCGCCATGCGGACCTTGCTGACGAGAGCACAGCGAGCGAAGCAGCAGCGGATACTGAGGCTGTTCTGTATGCGCTGGTGTCGGCTGCCATGGACGCTGAGCGAGGAGGGACGACCGCAGAGCCAAGGAGGTGGGCCGTTACCGCGCTGAATAAGGCGCAGAGCGTTGCAGCCAGATGCGGAACGTATTTCTCGGGGGCGCTGGTCGTTTCGATCGGACAGCGGGTTGTCGCTGCCACAATAGGAGATGTGGGCGTGTGGGCAGTGCACGGCGCGGCGACTCGCGCATTGACTGCTCCCACGGAACTGGCCATCCCAGGCCAGGGGCCGTCAGGCGTGCTGTCCGCGGCACTGGGCGTGGGCTATTCGGAGGAGAAGATCCAGATGTGCCAGGTGGAACTCTCTCGAGGCGAGTGGGGCGTGCTGGGCGTGGGGTGCGGTCTTTGCGCTGAGGAGGACTGGCGCGGCGTGGTTCACGGCCTTGCTGATGCGGAGGGCGCGCTGGAATGCTTTATCTGTGGGCAAGAGAAGCCATCGCTCGCCGCGGTGTTCAGTCCCCCGGGGTTGTGAATGGAAAGTTGCAATAACTGCACGAGGGTGAGCGAAGCGTGGGAGGAGTTCTCTTCACGGTTTGCAACCGAGGACGACTCTCTTGAGTACTACGATGGGCCCGTGTCGGGGTGGGTTCGATGCCGTGCCTGTGGTCAATGGTTTGCGTTTGACTGTCAGGCCGTGGTTTGGGGAGTGCTCTGGCACTGGAGCCTCGTCCCGGTGACGAGCAGGGATGGCACCCATCCACGGGAGGTCTTTCGAGGACGGGTGAACAGGTTGGGGACGGAGTGGATCAGTGTCGTGGAGGATCGACGCGGTGGCGGTGCCTCCATCTGCTCTGGCAGACGCGTGGCGGATGAGGTGGCGAGTCCGCCTGCACCCTCGTTGTATGAAGGCAGGAACAAGGGTTGACGGGGCGTGCGTCGCCGCACTTCGTTTGCGCAGGGAGGATGGCGTTCCATGGCTGTTGGCGGCGACTCACGGAATGACGGGTACCTTGCGCGCGCGCGACTTCCCTCGAACAGCGGCAGCAAGTCGTTCGAATTGCGGCTGAGGGAGCGTGCTCCGGCAGGCGATGGCTCGCTCCTCCTCGTGGAAGTGGCCTCGAGAGGAGAGATGTTCGAGCGCGGCACTCGCACGGTGGGTGGGCTCGTGCCCGACTTCGAGTGGGTGTTTCCTCAGCTGCTCGTGTCGTCGAAGGCTCTGGTCGAGCTTCACGCTTCGGTCAGGCGCTCGCTGGAGGACCTGGAGCCGTTCGCGTCGCGGCTGGGCGTGGGTGAGTGCGTCCTGGACATTGATTTGGGCCATCGTCCTGAGACGTCGATCAGGCGTGACCAGCCAGCCGCCACCATCGTGTGTGGAGTCGCTGCGTCGCGAGCGGAGTGTGCGTTCGCGGTGGACCCGTCATGCCTCCTCGAGCAGGCTGAAGGGCTCGAGCTCATGGTCTCGCTCATCCGATGAGGAGTACTTCGTGGCCGAGGACTTGTTAGGAAGAGGCATGATCGCCAGGCCCCTCCCAGTCGTGTACGTCGACATCGACGACACCTTGGTCCGCAGCTTCGGGTCCAAGAGAGTGCCGATGAGTACGATGGTTGCGCTCGTGCGCTCGCTCAAGGAGCACGGCGCGCTGCTGTATTGCTGGAGCAGCGGAGGGGCGGCCTACGCCCGCTCGGCGGCAGGGGAACTGGGCCTGGGTGATTGCTTCGAGGCCTTCCTCCCGAAGCCCCAGCTGATGCTCGACGATGTCCAGCTCGAGAAGTGGAACGTGGTGCAGCTGCACCCGGCCGAATGCTCATCCCTCACTGCCGCGGAGGTCTTGGGGCGGCTCAGCCGGTGAGCGAGGCGTCACCCGGTAGCTGGTGGACATTTCGCACGGAGTGCCAGTTCCATCTTCCGCCCCCCGAGCCCATCCTCCCAGGTGCCTTGCTCACAATGTCCAAGACAACCCTCCTCCAGCGGTTGAAGGCCGAGACCCGGCCGCACCACGAGCGCGCCGAGAGCGCCGTGCGCCTCATGGAACCGGGCCTCACCCTCGAGCACTACCGCCACCACCTGGAGGCGCTCTACGGCTTCTTCGCCCCGCTCGAGGCCTCACTCGCCTCGCTGCTCACGGGCCTCATGCCCGAGCTGCGCGTCGACGAGCGCTGGAAGCTGCCCCTGCTCCTGAAGGACTTGCGCGCCCTGGGGCATGACGCCGCTTCGCTCGCGCGCCTGCCTCGCGCCACCCAATTGCCACCGCTGCCCGGGCTCCCCGAGGCGCTCGGCTGCTTCTACGTGCTGGAGGGCTCCACGCTCGGAGGCCAGCTCATCCTCCGCCACCTCCAGCGCCACTTTGCCGGCACTCCCGCCGGAGACTTCGCCTTCTTCAGCGCCTACGGCGAGGCGGTGGGCCCCATGTGGCGCGCCTTCGGCGAGGCCGTCAACCGCGCCTCCGAAGCCCAGGCCTCCGAGTCCTTCGACGCCCGAGTCATCCAGGGCGCCCGGGACACCTTCGACGCCTTCGAGCACTGGCTGCGCCAGGAGTCCGCCGAGTTCACCACCTACCCCTGAGCTCGCGGCCCCGCGGGGCCCGTCTCAGGGCATCGCCGGCATGCTGCCGCGCAGCAGGAAGAACACGAGCACGCCCGTCACCGACACGTAGAGCCAGATGGGCGCCAGCCACCGCGTCACCTTGCGGTGCCGCCGGAAGTCCTTGCGCCACGCGAAGTAGAAGGCCACCAGCGCCATGGGCAGCACCGGCACCGACAGCACCACGTGGCTGGCCAGCACCGCCAGGTACACCGTGCGTCCCAGCCCGTCGCCCGCGTACTTCGTGTCTCCGTGCACGTAGTGGTACGCCAGGTACCCCACCAGGAAGAGCGCGGACGCGCCGAACGCGGACACCATCAGGTACTGGTGCACCCGCCGCGCTCCGCGTTTGATCGCCACCCACCCCGCCAGCAGCAGGCTCGCCGCCAGCGCGTTGAGGCTCGCGTTCACCGCCGGCATGAAGCGCAGATCCACGCCCACCGAGCCGCCGCGCCGGATCAGCAGCAGCCACGCCAGCAGCGCCAGTGCGGCCGCTGACACAATGCCCGTGAAGACGTAGAAGGTCCGATCCGTGACGCGGGACGCAGGGGCTTGGGCGACGTTCGACATGGCCTCCTGATTGTCTGGAAACTCGCACACTTGCAACTGGCCCGCGGCATGTAAGCCATGGGGCCACCTACACAGTGTGTGAAGCTGGACTTGGAAAAGATCGGAAATTCGGGCATAACGCGCATCCGAGTCGTCCAGTACCCAGTACCCCCCCCCGGAGGTCCCGTGCCTCACGTGCGTCGCTGTTTCACTGCCCTTGTGGCCATGGCCGCGCTGTTGCTGGCTACCCGCTCCTCGGCCGAGGAAGCGGTCTGTGCCCCAGTCGCCAAGGTCCCCTTGGAGCGGTACCTGCGCCAGCTGTCGCTGGATCTGCTCGGCCGCCCCCCCACCATCGAGGAGTACCGGGCCTACCAGGCCAAGGGCTCCGTCTCCGAGGAAGACATCCGCCAGATGATGAGCTCGGAGGAGTTCTACGAGCGCATGCGCGACTATCACCACGCGCTGCTGCGCTCGAACATCTCCGCCAGCGTCAATGACAACGGCGACTCGCGCCTGTCGAACTCGGGCGGCGAGTTCGTCCACGACGCCACCAAGGGCACCAAGCGCTACGAGCCGTACGAGCTGCGCGGCAACACCAGCACCGCCGTGCGCGGCGTCAACGGCCAGGGCTGCGACACCCTCATCCTCCAGAGCGCCTGCGGCGCCGGTGGCCGCCCGCTGCAGGATCCGCACGCGGACGACCTGACCGTCGAGGCCTGCTACGACGAGATGGGCGTCCCGCTGCCGGTCAGCTTCGACTACGACACCAACTTCTACGCCTGCGAGCGGCTGGACGCGACCAACGCCAACATCACCTCGTGCGACGCCAGCATGCTGAGGTTGGCGGGCAAGGAAGAGAAGTACGGGTACTTCTGCGACATGCGGTGGCTGGCGAGCGATCGCAAGCTCCACCCGTACCTGTGCAAGCCGGACCCGAACAAGAACACCACCGGCGCGCTGACGCAGGAGATCATGAACGCGGCGGGCACCAAGGTGGTGGCCTTCGCGCACCCCAACCCGCCGACGGGCACCTCGCTGACGCGGCTGGACCGGTGCACGCTGGAGCAGCCGGCGCGCAACGGCGTCAAGGGCACCTACGCTCCCCAGCGCGGCTGCATCCAGCGCGAGGGCGTGGAGAAGCGGCCCGCGCCCTTCTTCCACGCGGACCCCGCGGCGCAGGTGGCCGTGTGCGCGGTGGAGGCGCAGGAGCGCACCAGCAACCCGTGGACGATGGAGTCCTGCGAGACGGCGCGCTTCAGCCGCGACCGCACCTGCGGCTGCGGCCCGGGCATGCGCCGCTGCGAGGTGGCCGCCGTGCACACCGCGCGCGTGGCCGCCATCAACGAGGAGCCCTCGCGCATCACCGACTCGGTGGTCCGCAATGACGAGCCGTACTTCAACATCCTCACCACGCGTCGCTCCTTCGTGAACGGCACGCTGTCCGAGTTCTACCGCCAGCAGCAGGGCGTGGGCATCTTCACCGTCACCTCGCCCGCCAACCCGGACCTCATCCCGTCCATTCCCTACACGCAGCCGACCACGTGGCAGGAGTACACGCGGGACTCGCACCACTCGGGCGTGCTCACCACGCCGTCGTTCCTCTACCGCTTCCCCACGCAGCGGGCGCGCGTGAACCACTTCTACGAGGCCTTCCTCTGCAAGACGTTCGTGCCCTCGTCGGACCCGCTGCCGCCGCCGGAGGACAACTGCAACCGCGAGAACAACCTGGCCAAGAAGTGCGGCTGCAGCTACTGCCACGCCACCATCGAGCCCACCGGCGCGCACTGGGGCCGCTATGACGAGCGCAACGCGCTCTTCCTCAACCCGGAGCGCTTCCCCCGCCTGGATCCGAAGTGCCGCGACTGCGCCCTGGCCGGCGACACCAACTGCGGCGGCGAGTGCTCCCAGTACGTCATGCAGGCCTACGACGGCGACGGCGCCAACTCGCTGGGCATGCTCAAGACGTACCTGTACCGCACCCCGGAGGAGGAGGCGAACATCCAGAGCGGCCCGCAGCTGCTGGTGGAGCGCATGCTCCAGACGGGTGACCTGGAGCGCTGCACCGTCAAGCGCATCTGGCACGAGTTCCTCGGCCGGCCGATGACGACCGAGGAGCAGCGGCTGTACCTGCAGCAGCTGTCCGAGGACTTCTCTCGAAGCAACTACAGCCTCAAGACCCTCATCCAGAAGCTCCTGATGACGGACGCCTACCGGAGGATCGACTGATGCGCCGCCTGATCGCTCTCGCGCTGCTCGCGCTCGCGCCCGCCTGTTCCTCCAACAAGGAGGAGCAGCCCCTGCCGCCTCCCACCGAGGGACAGCTGGATCCCGTTCCCCACCCGCACGGCTCCGTCACGCCGCTGCCGGACCCGGAGGCGCAGTCGGGCTCGGTGGGCCGCGCGCCGCGCCGGCTCACCGTGGACCAGCTCGGCACGTCCATCCAGCACACGGTGGGCCGCCCGTGGGCGGACCTGACCCGCTTCTCCCAGTCGCTGGGCAAGGCGGACTACGCGCTCGTCAACAGCGAGAACACCGAGCCCAACCTGGTGTTCGCCAAGTTCCTCGAGGACGGGGCGCGCGTGGTGTGCCTGGGCCAGGCCACCGACGAGGTGAAGAAGCCCACGACGACCCAGCACGTGCTCACCGCCACCTTCACCACGCCCACCGGGCCGGTGGGGGACCTCACGCAGCTGTCCGACGCGCAGGTGAGCGAGATGCTCGTCTACCTGTCCACCCGCTTCTGGGGCGCGCCGCTGGCCGGTGAGGAGCTGACGAAGTGGAAGACGTTCTTCACCCAGGCAGCCACCCGGGCCAAGGCCATCAACAAGCCCGAGCAGGCCCTGGCGGCCACGTGCATCGCGCTGATGACCGACTCTCGCTTCCTCACCTACTGATGTCCTCGGGGAACCCAGCCATGAAGAAGAACCCGAACTCTCCCAGCCCCGAGCGCCGCCGCTTCCTGAAGGCCGCCGCGGGCTTCATGGGTGCCACCCTCTTCGGGGGCATCCCCTTCCGCGCCTTCGCGCAGGCGACGAACCTGGCTGCGCCGGACCGTTGCTTCGTCTTCGTGTACTTCAACGGCGGCTGGGATCAGCTGCTGGCGTTCGATCCCAGGGATCCGACGGAGTTCACGCCGGAGCGGGCGTCCGAGACGCGCATCCTGCCGGGCTACAACCTCATCAACGACTCGCGCTTCTCGGCCATGCCGCTGGTGCCGGAGAAGGGCGGGGTGCGCTCCAACATCGCCTTCGGGCCCGCGGTGGGCCGGCTGTCGGAGCACTTCGACCTGATGACCGTGGTGCGCGGCATCAACATGACGACGCTGGGCCACGACGTGGGCTTCCGCTACTTCCTCACGGGCAAGCGGCCCATCGGCAGCGCGGCGCGCGGCTCGTCCACCGCGACGGAGATCGTCGGCCAGTTCAAGCCGGCGGTGCCCATCCCCTCGGTGGCCTACAACATCGAGTCGTACAACGACCGCTACCCCGGCTTCGCCAACTCGCTGCGCGTCAGCCGCACCGAGGACATGCTGCTGACGCTGTCGCCGAGCCCCACGGCGCTGGACAGCGAGCTGGAGAAGCAGCTGGTGGACTTCCGCGGCCAGCCCATCTCCTGCGAGGCGGCGGCCTACGGCGCGCGCGGCGTGGGCACCACGTACGAGAACAGCCGGGACCAGATGCAGGCGGTGCTCTCCAACAAGCTGGACCAGTCGTTCCGCTTCGAGAGCCCGACCGACCCGTACGCGGCGGAGGTGCGCCAGCGCTACAACCTGCCGACCACCAAGCCCGGCAACGGCTACGACTCCACCGAGGCGGGCCGCGCGGCGCTGGTGGCCACCGCGCTGAAGAAGGGCATCAGCCAGTGCGTGTCCATCAACCTCACGGGCGGCCTGGACACGCACTTCGGCACGCAGCTGACGCACGCCAACAACCAGCGCCGCGGCTTCGACGCGCTGGCCCTGCTGGTGGATGACCTGCGCGCCTCGCCGCACCCGGCGGGCGGCAACTTCATGGACCACACCACCATCATGGTGTTCTCCGAGTTCTCCCGTACCCCGCTCATCAACGCCAGCGGCGGCCGGGACCACCACCTGTCCAACAGCTGCCTGCTGATGGGCGCCGGGGTGCGGCACAACTACGTGTACGGCGCGAGCGGTGACATCGGCATGTCGCCGGGCACGTTCGACCTGCGCACGGGCCAGGCCACGCCGACCGGTGAGAACATCCTGCCGGAGCACGTCATCGCCACGGTGCTGGCGTCCGCGAAGCTGGACTACTCCATCACGCGCGTGTCGCCCCTGCAGCCCATCCTCGCCTGAAGCTGAAGCAGACTTGAAGCAGATGAAGACCCGAACCCTCGCCGTCCGGGAGAAGGGTGGAGTCCGTCTCTCCGCCCTTCTCCTCGTCCTCGCCGCCGCGTGCGGTGATTCCTCCTCCTCCCTGCCGCTGGAGCGTCCCCAGCCCGCGGCGTTCCAGCCGGCGCAGGTGGCCTCCAAGGTGGCGCTGGCGTCGGGCTCGGGCTTCGCGGACCAGACGGGAGGCGGCGTCTTCGTCTCCACGGATGGCAAGGCGGTCCGGCTGCGGCTGGACGGCTCGCGCGCCCAGCTCGAGAGCCACCCGGGCAACAAGGTGGTGCCGGGCAAGGCGCTCGCGGCCTTCCGCCTGGGGCCCCGCTCCGCGCTGGTGGAGACGGACACGGGCCTGTTCCTCGCGGACGCCGGCTGGCTGATCGCCCCGTCCTGGAGCTCCGCGCTGGGCGTGGGCACGGTGGCCACGGCGCAGACGGCGGATGGCGCGTCGTGGCTGGCGCACGCCTCGGGCCTGTACCGGCTGCACGACGGCCAGCTCTCCGCGCTCAAGGTGGACGGCGCGCCGCTGGAGAACATCACCCAGCTGGCCGCGGCCCCGGCGGAGGATGGGGCCCCGGGCCTGTGGATGCTGCGCGACGGCAAGCCGTACGTGGCGGTGGCCACGGCGGCCAACGTCTACCAGGTGCGCCCCGCCTCCCTGGCGCTGGAGGAGAAGGAGACGCTGGTGTCCATCGCGGGCCTCACGGCCTCGAAGGACCAGGGCGCGGAGCTGTGGGTGCTCACCTCGGAGCGCCTGCTGCGCCGCAAGGACGGGACGTGGCGGCGCGTGGAGTTCGCCCAGCGGCCGGTGCAGATGCTGGGCGCCGGGCGCTTCCTCTGGGTGAAGTCCGCCGATCAGCTGCTCGTGTATGACGCGGACGCGAACTCGTGGGGCACGGCCGCGGGCCTGGAGACGCGCGAGTTCCGCTTCCTGGCGGCCGACGAGAGCGGGTGTGCCTGGGTGCAGCTCGGCCCGGACTCCGTGGCCATCAGCCGGGCTCCGGCCCCGCGCGTCATGGGCCTGAACCAGGGCTCGCGCGTGGTGGAGGACTCCCGGGTGATCCAGGCCGTGCCGCCCGCCGGCGGCGAGGTGCCCACGATGCTGTTCCGCATCGCCGGCGCGGAGATCGCCGCGCAGGGCCCCGAGTACAGCCTGGGGGGGCTGGAGAAGGACGGCTCGCTGCGGCCCTTCTCCTTCGCCGCCCTGGACAAGGGCATCCACTCCCTGGAGGTGGTGGCCCGCTTCCTGGATGGCACCGAGGCGAAGCGCTCGGTCCACTTCGACTTCCAGCCCGTCGTCGCGGTGGAGGTGGGCTGGGAGAAGGACATCCTGCCCATCTTCCAGTCGCGGTGCGCCAAGTGTCACGTCACCACGCCGGGCCGTCCGCTGTCCACCTACGAGCTGTGGAAGCAGAACGTGGACCTCATCTCCGCGGCGGTGCGTGATCAGCGCATGCCCGCGGACGGTCCTCTGGATCCGCAGCTCATCTCCCTCATCCAGCGCTGGGCCGCCTCTGGCACCAAGCCCTGAGCCGTCCTCAGGAGGCACCTCGTCATGTCCCGACTGCTCGCTCGCGCGATCTGTGTGCTCGCGCTCCTGTCCCAGGCCTGTGGTGGCGAAGAGGACCCCAAGCCGCCGGAGCCGCCCGTGGTGGACCCCTGCGAGGGGCTGCCGCCGCTGACGCTGAAGGCCGAGCCGGCCCGTCAGCGCGTGGCGGGCGCGGTGAACCTCACCGCCACGGGAGGCAGCGGCTTCTACCGCTTCCGCGCGGAGCCGGGTGGCTCCACCGGAGAGGTGATCGGCCGCCGCTTCATCGCCGGGCCCACGCCCTCCACGGACACCCTGGTGGTGGAGGATCTGCAGTGCTCCGGCTCCGCGCAGGCCACGGTGCAGGTGCTGGCGGCCTTCGACGTGTCGCCGTCCCGGGCGATGGTGCGCCCTGGCACCAGCTTCCAGGTGGAGACCGCGGGGCTGCTCGGCAACGCCGAGTTCACCCTGCCGTCCGGCCCCACGGGCAGCACCATCACGACGAGCGGCGTCTACACCGCGGGGCCCAACCCGGGCACGGACCTGGTGCGGGTGAGGGATCTCCAGTCCGGGGACGTGGCGGTGCTCGAGTTTCAGGTGAGCGCCAGCGCGAGGCTGCGCGGCAACCCGTCGGTGATGGCGCTGCCGTCTGGCTCCTCCATCCCGCTGGGCACCACGGGCGGTAGCGACGGGGTGACGTGGACGAAGGTGTCCGGCCCGGGCTCCATCGTGGGCGGCTCCTTCCAGTCCCAGGCGGGCTCCACGGGCGTGACGGTGCTGGAGGCGACGGACCGCTTCACCAAGGACACGGCGCGCATCTCCATCCGCGTGCTGGACGAGCTGAAGCGCCCCTCGCTGCCCCACGGGCGGCTGACGGACGTGGCCACCGTCGTCGCCGCCGACTTCGACGGAGACGGCCTGCAGGACGTGGCCGTGGGCCAGCGCGAGAGCGATCTCAACCGGCCGCTGGGCGGCGCGGTGTTCATCTTCCAGGGCACCTCCTCGGGGCTCTCGCAGCAGCCGGCGTGGGTGCTGACGGGCCAGACGGACACGGCGGCCTTCGGCGACATGCTGGCGGCGGGTGACCTGGACAAGGACGGGCGCGCGGAGCTGGCGGTGGGCTCGCCTGGCGCGGACATCACCGGCGCGGACTCGGGCGCGGTGTACCTGTACCGCTGGGGGGACAGCGGGCCGGAGCTCATGCGGCCGCCGCTCACCGCCGTGGCGCGCGGTGGCGCCTTCAGCACGGGCCTGGCCATGGCGGACGCGGATGGAGACGGGGACCTGGACCTCATCGTCGGCGCGCCCGCGGGAGACCTGGCGCCCTCGGCCCAGGTGTCCCGCCGCGGCACGGTGGAGATCTTCTCCGTGACGCCGGGCCAGCCCATCCCGGACCTGCCGGCCATCCGCCTGGGCGGCTCGGACCTGTCGAATGCGGGCGTGCGCATGTCCCGCAGCAACACGGACCTGGGCCGCGCCATCGTGGCGGCGGACTTCAACGGGGACGGGCTCACGGACATCGCGGCGCTGAGCAAGGTGTCCCGCTACAACGCGGACGGCACCCTGGCCTCGGCCACGTCCCTGGTGTCGGTGTCGGTGTTCTTCGGCCGCGCCGAGGGGACGCGCTTCCGGGAGATCCCGGACGTGTACGTGCTGCCCATGAACACGGCGGACGGCAACGAGGGCACCTGGCGCCTGGGCGTGGCTCCGGCCGAGGCCGGCCGGCCCGCGCTGCTCATGACGGTGGCGGACCGCGCGGACTCGCCGAACCTGAGCTCCAGCGGGGGCAACCCGGCGGCCGCGGATGCGGGTGGGGCGCTCCTCTTCAACCTGAGCGCCTACAAGCCCACGGGTGAGCCCGCGGACAAGCCCGTCCAGCTGCCGCGCGCCGCGGCCTTCGCCAGCATCTACGGTGAGGCGGCCAACATCTTCGCGGGCCGGAGCTTCGCGGTGGGCGACGTGGACGGACAGCCGGGCTCGGAGCTGCTGCTCGGCGCGCCGTATGCCTCCGCTCCGCCGAACAACAGCGTGCGTTACGCCGGCCGGGTGCTGGCCTACCCGCTGGCCTCGCTGACGCAGGGCGCCGCCATCAACAAGCCGCTGGCGGTGATCCACGGGCAGAACAAGTCGGACGTGCTGGGCGTGGGCCTGGCCTCCTGGAGCGGGCCGGGTGGAGCGGGGCTGGTGGCCTTCTCCGGGCGTGCGTCGTCGGAGGCCGGGGCCTTCACCGGACGGCTGGAGGCCTTCACGCGGGCGGGCGCGTCGCTCGCCGAGTGGACGCGGAGCGCGCTGGCGGTGCCGGCGAAGCCCGCGGTGGAGCGCTTCGGAGAGACGGTGGCGGCGGCGACGGGCGTGGGCGGTCGCGCCTTCGCGCTCGTCGGCTCGCCGGGCTACTCGGGGGCTGGGACGCAGGGCGACGGCAATGATCTCAACGTCGGCCGGGCCTTCACCTACGACGCGACGCAGGGCACGCCGGCGGCCATGGTGGCCGAGGGCGCCAGCGCGCCGGTGGTGAAGGGGCGCAACGTGGGCACGGACGTGACGTTCACGGACTTCAACGGCGACGGGCGCCCCGACGCGGTGGTGGGGGCTCCGGGCTTCACGGTGCCGAGCGCCTCGCAGACGGCGGACCTCGCGGTGTACGCCGCGCAGAAGACGGGGTGCATCGCGACGGGCACCCAGGGCGTGGGCGGCCTGCTGGTGTCGCTGCAGCAGACGGACGGCTCCTTCAAGGATGCCTACCGCCTGTGGGCGCCGCTGCAGATCCCGGGCTGCACGCCGGAGACGGACGCGCGCTGCCGGCGGGCGCAGATCGGCCGCGGCGTGGTGGGCGGCTTCGACTTCAACGGCGATGGCCTCAAGGACATCGGCGCGCTGCGCAACAACGGCTTCGAGGTGTTCCTCGGGCGCGCGGCGGATGACAGCTCGCTGACGAAGCTGACGATGGGGTGCGATCCGCTCTACTTCACGGATGGCTCCGGGACGCGGCAGACGTCCGTGCCGACGGCGCTGGGAGACCTGAACGCGGACGGCTGCGAAGAGGTGGCCTGGCGGTACACGGAGACGAACCGCTCAGGCATCATCATCCTCTTCGGCTACAACCCGGCCGGCGGCCGCTGCGGTGGGCGGACGACGGCTTCGTGGGTGCGGCTGGCGGCGGACGGCGAGGTGGGCGGGAACTTCCTGGGGCTGGGCGTGGCGATCGCCCGGGCCGGCAGGTTCCTCAACGATGGGAAGGAGCGCCTGGCCGTCAGCGCGACGAGCGTGCCGTTCGACGACGTGACGCAGCCGGCGGTGCTGCTCTTCGAGACCGCGCAGCTGGTGGCGAAGCGGCCCGCGTCGGGCGAGGCGCTGGTGGGCGCGGTGGGCACCGGGCTGTCCACGGTGACGCTGGTGCACCGCACGCGCGCGGTGAACTTCGGGCGCGCGCTCGAGGGCGGCCGGGACTTGTCGGGTGACAACATCCCGGACCTCATCGTGAGCGCGACGGGAGCCTCGGAGGCGTCGGATGGTGGAGGCGCCGTCTACATCTACGCGGGCGGAGCGGAGTCGAAGGGCAAGCTGACGCCCTGGCTGACGATCGCGGGCGATGTGACGGAGCGCTCCAACTTCGGGCAGGACCTGGCGCTCACGCCGGGTGGGCAGGGCAGCCCTCCGACGCTCGTCATCGGCGCGCCGACGAGCTATCGCTCGGGCACCCAGAACGGCACGGCGTTCGCGTTGCCGCTCGCGTTCTGATGGGCGCGGGGTGCACGGTCCCTCACAGGCCCCCCGCACGCTCGCCACCCGGAATACCGGGCGGGCCTGCGGGGGTTGAGCAGGGAAGCCATGCCCATCAAGACCAAGCGCTGGTGCGTTCCCGCGGAGCCGGATGACGGCCTGCGTGTCCTGGTGTGTCGCTACAGGCCGCGGGGGCTCCCCAAGGCGAAGGAGACGTGGAACGTCTGGCTGAAGGACCTGGGGCCCAGCCCGGAGCTCTTCGACGCCTTCTATGGCAAGGGCCGGATGCCCATCACCCTGGACGAGTACCGCGAGCGCTACACCCGCGAGATGGAGGCGCAGCGCGACACGATCGCCGAGCTGGCCAGCCGCGTGGACAAGGGCGAGACGGTGACACTGCTCTGCTCGAAGGACTGCATCCTCGAGCAGGCGTGCCACCGCACCCTGCTGGCCCAGCTCATCGAGGCCGCCCGGCAGCGTTAGGCGGGCCTCCACCGGGCAGCGTCACGGGAGCTTCTGCTTCAGCTTCATCCCCTCGGCGAACAGGTCTCCCACCGCGCCCAGGCGCTTGTGCAGCGTCTTCAGGTTGAAGCGAGTCGGGTCGAGGCGCTTCGTCACCTCGCTCCACTTGAGCGGAGCGGAGAAGGGCGCTCCATCCACGGCGCGCAGCGAGTAGGGTGCCACCACCGTCTTGCCGCGCCCGTTCTGGCCCGCGTCGATGTAGAGCCGGCCGTAGCGCTTGTTGATGGCGCGCTCGGTGGTGGCGATGTCCCTCAGGTCCGCGGCCAGCGAGTTGGCCACCTCGTTCGAGAACTGGACGACACGCTCGTGGGAGTACCCGGCGCGCAGGGGGACCATCACATGGATGCCCCGCTTGCCCGACGTCTTGGGGAAGCTCTCCAGCCCGAGCGACTCCAGCTTCTTGCGCATCGCCGTGGCGACGGTGATGAGGTCCGCCCAGGTGCCCTTGCCGGGATCCAGATCGAACAGCACCCACTCCGGCTGCTCCAGCTTGGGGGCGCGGCTGGACCACATGTGGATGGTGAGCGCGGACTGGTTGGCCAGCCACAGGAGCGCGTCCGTGTTCGTCACGTTGACGTGATCGATCTCCCGGTCCACGTGCTTCACGTGGAGGGTGGGCAGCCAGTCGGGCTTGCCGGACATGTCGTGCTTGAAGAAGCCGGGGGCCTGGATGCCGGCGGGCCACTGCTGCACGGAGATGGGGCGGTGGGCCAGCACCGGGACGAGCAGCGGAGCCACCTCGCGGTAGTACTCGAACACGTCCTCCTTGGTGTACCCGTCCTTCGGATACACCACGCGGTCTCCGTGGGTGAGGCGGGCGCGGCCCTCGGTCATCGGCGGCTCCTCCGCTGCCGGGAGCCTCGCCGATCGGGCTGCCTGAGCGGTAGGGGCTCGTCGAGTGCCGGTGGCGCGGGAAGTCGCTCGCTTCGCCGCCGCGCGCTTCCGGGGGGGCGCGGCCTCCGTCTTCCGGGTCCGTCCACGCGCCGCCGGGGCGCGCTTCGTCCGTGGCAACTCGGCCGCCTCCTTCTGCTTCACCGCCTGGCCGCGAACGTGGGTGGCGGGGCGCTCTCGCACCACCTCGTCCGGACGCTTGTCCGTGCGCAGGCCCTGGAACACGGGGTGGCGCAGGCGGCCGTCGTTCGTCCACTCGGTGAAGTGGACCTGGGCCACGTACTTGGGCTGCACCCATACGGCGCCCGCGCGCTTCTTCGCGTCCACCGCGACGGGGGCATCCACGCGGATGCGCTCGAGCAGCTCGCGCAGCTGGCGGCGGACCTTCGTGTCGAAGCCCGTGCCCACCTTGCCCACGTCGTGGTAGCCGTCCTTGTCCTTCACGCCCACCAGCAGCGCGCCAATCTCGTTTGCGGCCCGCTCGTTCTTGATGGGCAGGAAGCCGATGATGACGACCTCCTGGCCGGCGATGACCTTCTGCTTCAGCCAGTGACTGGAGCGCGAGCCCACATACGGCGAGCCCTTGCGCTTGGCGATGAGGCCCTCCCAGCCGCGTCGCTGGGCCTCCTTGAGCGCGCGGTCCAGCGGGAGATCGATCCGCTCGGAGCTCTGCAGCGGGGGCTTCACGCCCGACAGGAGGCTCTCCAGCAGCTCGCGCCGGGCCTCCAGGGGCTTGTCCCGGAGATCATGTCCATCCAGCCAGAGCAGATCGAAGGCGACGAAGCGCAGCTCTCCACCGCTCTGGTTCTGGAGGAGCTGGAAGCTGGAGCGGCCCTTCTTGTCCAGGGCGACCACCTCGCCGTCGATGACGGCCTCGGAGACGCGCAGCCGCTTCAGCGCGTCCGCGACGGAGGGGAAGCGGCCGGACAGATCATTGCCGTTGCGGCTCTTGAAGGAGAGGCCGCTGCCGGAGAGCGCGGCGATGGCGCGGAAGCCGTCGTACTTCACCTCGAAGACGTGGGTCTCCTCGCTGGCCTCCTCGGGCGTGGAGAGCCGCGCGAGCATGGGCGGCCACACGCGCTGGAGCAGCGTCTCGGCGGGTACGTGGGGGCGCTCGAGCGCGCTCCTGCGCACGGGGCCACGCGTCTCGCGGCGGCCGGACTTCACGGACTCGGGGCGCTCGGCGGTGACGTCGTAGGAGGGATTCTCGGTGCCATCCAGCGCCTTGAAGCACAGCCACTGGCTCTTGGTGCCGTTCATCCGCGTGCGGATGAGGTGCCAGCGGCCCTGGAGCTTCTCGCCGTGGAGCTCCACCACCAGGTGACCCTTCTCGCGCTGTTCATGGGCCTTGCCGGGCGGCACGGTGTCGTAGGTGCCCTCGTCCCAGAGCAGCGAGTCTCCGCCGCCATACTCCTCGTCGGGGATGCGGCCCTCGAAGCGGGCGTAGGACATCGGGTGGTCCTCGGTCTGCACCGCGAGCCGCTTCGACTTCGGGTCGTAGCTGGGGCCCTTGGGGATGGCCCAGCTGGCCAGGGCGCCGTCGATCTCCAGCCGCAAGTCATAGTGCAGCCGGGTGGCGTCATGCTTGTGCACGACGAACATGGGCTCCGAGCCGGTGCGCTCGAGGGGCACGTCGGGAGACGGCTCGGAGGTCTTCTGGAAGTCGCGCTTGGCGCGGTAGGTCTGAAGCGATGGTCGTCGGGTCTTCACCCACCTAGGGTGGGAATGCTCCCGGCTCCGTGCAATTCCTTGATCAGCGAGGGAAAGCGGAGAAGGGAGACACCAGGCGCCCCGGGCCCCCGCCTCACGGCCGAAGGGCATGCTGCCAACCGGTCCGACACTGACCCGGGCCTCGGGGCGCTCCACCGTCACCCGCGGGTGCACTCATCCCCTGGAAGGCACGAGCACGCCTCGCGTCGGGGCGCTCAAGAGCGCCACGCTCCATCAATGCGAAGATAAGGATGGCAAGGCTTCTGGCCAGGGAATCGAAAAGGCTCGCCTGCCTGCCGGGCATGAGGGCGGCACGGAGGAAGGGGCGGGCGTGCACATCTTGAGCCCACGGAGGAATCGATGATCGAGGCTCTGGGCTGGTTCAGCTCGTTCGTGCTGGTGCTGACCATCAGCAGTCAGGTGTACAAGCAGTGGCGTTCCGGGACGAGCGAAGGCGTCTCGAAGTGGCTCTTCGTGGGGCAGATCACCGCCTCCGTGGGCTTCACGATCTACAGCATCCAGGTGGGCAACTGGGTGTTCGTGGTGACCAACGCCCTGATGCTGCTGAGCGCCATCATCGGCGGCATCATCGTGATCAGGCACCGGCGCGCGCGCCGCCGAGGCGCGAGCCGGCCCGTCGAGGCGCGCCCTCAGCGCGCCGTGCACGCCTGAGCCAGGCCTCTGCTGAGAACGATGCCGAGCGATCAGGGCAGGTAGGGCTCCATGGCCGCGACCCCCTGAAGGAAGGTGGTCGCCGCGCTTCTCCTCCTACGTGTCAGCTTCTGTTCCCGCCCTGCCGATTTCGCATAACGTGCGTGGGGTATGCTCCCTCTTCGGCTCGGCTCTCTCGTTCCTCTCGTTGTTGTCTTTGTTGGCTTCGGTGCCCAGGCCCAGCCGTATGAACGCTGGCGGATCGACGGGCAGCAGCTGTGTCACAAATCCAGGACCTTCACCTATGCCCTGAGCGCCTCCGGGCAATACCCTACCGCCGCGGAGCGGTCCGCCGTCGCGGCCGCGGTCAACGCCTGGGCTCAGGCTGCGAGCACCTGCTCGGACCTCGTGTTCGAGCAGGCTCCGGATGTGCCCCACGGGACGCCGATTGCCTATGACGGAAAGACGCGGGTGAGCTTCCGCAGGGTGAGGTGTGCGGACGTCGTCCCTCCCACGGATGCCTGTTACAACGACGACTCCTGTGCGGACAAATACGACTGCTGGGAGTACGAGTCCTATGTCATCTCCATGCCGAGAATCACCTTCGATCAGAACACGGGAGTGATTCGCGCGGCTCTGCTCGAGATCAATGCCAGTGCAGGCAATCTCACCACGGACGACGGGAAGCCCTGTGTCGGCCCCGTTGCCCCTGGCTGTGTCGGGTGGGACGTTCAACGCGTCATGACGTCGGCCATCGGTCAGGCGCTGGGGTTCGCGCTGATCACGCGCTTGGACTCCACGATGGTGAAACGCGTGACCTGGGGCGAGACCCGCCAGCGCGTCATCGACCCTGGCACGCTCCAGGGAATCTGTGAGCTCTTTCCTCCCGGGCAGCCCACGCCCGAGTGCCCTCCTCTCGAGTCCCCGGATGGAGGAACCACCGTCGATGGAGGAACCGTCGCCGATGGTGGAGCTGGCCCGGATGCCGGAAGCGTCACGGATGCGGGAACCAGCGCGGATGGCGGAACCAGCGTGGATGGCGGAGCCGGCACGGATGGAGGGCAGCCGGGAGGAGAGGAGGAACCTCCTTCCGATGAGCCAGCCCCCGCCAGGTCCGGTTGCAGCACGACCCCCGCTGCGCCTCTGCTCGCGGCGCTCGTGCTCCTTCTGGGAGCTCGGCGCTTCCGTGGACGCGGCAAGGTCTGATCAGGAAACCCGAGCCACCACCAGGCAGGCTGGGGCCCACCAATAGGAGTACAGCAGCCGTCGCTCGACCTGCGCGAAGCCAGCCTCGCGCAGCAGCCCCTCCCACTCGGAGATGGGATGCTCGAAGGTGGTACGGGTGGCCCCGCGATCCACGTAGCCGAACATCACGGGCATCAGGAAGCCCTGCGCCACCGTCTCGAAGTCCACCCCCGCGTACTCGGCCAGCCCCACGCGGTAGCGGGTGAGCACATGCCGCACGAGCTCGGGCCTCAGCGGCTCGTCCATGCGCGGAGCATCGAACTCGGCCACCAGCAGCGCATCGCAGTGTGCGCGCAGCCACGCCAGCAGCGCGGGCCTCTCAGGCGGCGGGAGGTTGTGGAGGCTGAAGGTGGCCTGCGCCACCTCCCACCTGCGCGACTGCATGCGGGGCTCGGCGGCGAGCGCCTGCAGCGTCCCCGCGAAGGTGTCGAAGCCCACGCCCCGGGTGGAGAGCTCCCGCGTGGTGCGCTCGAGCAGGGGCGCCGCGGGCTCCACCAGCGTCACCCGCCGGACCTCGGGCGTCAGCGCGGGCAGCAGCGCCAGCCCATCTCCCACGCCGATGTCGAGCAGCTCGAACGGCCTGCCCGGATAGCAGCGGGAGAGCGCCGCGCTCGTCTCCTGGTACAGCGGCACGTTGCCACCGCCCCGGATGAACGCCGCGAACCCCTCCGCGGACACGTAGACGTTGCGCTTGCCCTCCCGAGTCACCCGTGCGAGGTAGGTCGCCGCCGCACGGGGCAGTGGATCCTCCGGAGAGGCCCGCGCCGCATCTTCCGCGAAGGCCGTCGCCTCGGCATAGCGCTCATCGGCGAAGGCCAGCATCGCCAGATAGAGGAGGCTCTCCGGGGAGGACGGCGTCAGGCGAGCGGCGGCATCGAGGCCCCCGTCGCGGTAGTGGCTCCAGACTCGAAGGAAGTCATCGCTCATATGACCAGGACCCTCATGAACCCGAGTGACCGATCCTACATGGAGCGAGCCGTCGAGCTCGCGCTCCAGTCCGAGCGCGAGGGCAACCTGCCCGTCGGCGCGCTCCTGGTGCTGGACGGGGCCATCATCGCGCAAGGCATGAGCTGCGTGCTCCGCCCCGTCTATGACCCAGGCGCGCACGCGGAGATGCGCGCCCTGTCCACGGCGGACAAGTCCCTGTGGCCGCGCACTCGGCAGATGACCTGCTACACCACGCTGGAGCCGTGCGCCATGTGCATGGGCGCGCTGCTGCTGCATGGTGTAGGCCGGGTCGTCTTCGGCGCGAACGACGTCGAAGGCGGGGCAGGGCGGATGCTGCCCCACCTGCCGCCGTACTACGCCGGCAAGAAGATCTTCGAGTGGGTGGGTCCCATCCTGCCCGACGTGTGCGATCCTCTCTACCGACGGACGGACGCGGGCTTCGCCAGGCTCCCCGTCGGGCGTGACGGGCTGGGCTGAGCTCCTGCACGAAGGTGGTGTCCTGAACCGCCGGAGCCGAGCGCTTCACATGGATGAAGGCTCCTGAACACTCGCGGACCGGCCTGCACGTCGAGCGCCAGGCGTGCCACTCTCGGCACACGGGAAAGAAGGAGCCCCGCCTCACTCCGGGGTGGAGTGGGACGGGGCGGGTGCCCGCCTGCTTCGTCTCCGCTCAGATCAGCGGACGCGGCTGACGGTTCAGCTCGTCGGGACCCTTGAGGATGGAGGCGTTGCCGCCGTGCTGCAGGCGCTGGTCCTCGCTGTAGGGCGCGGAGAATGTCTTCACCAGCTTGTTGTAGGTGCCCAGGATGAGGATGCTCGGCGCCCACTGGCCCACGAAGTTGGCCCAGGTCTTCTTGTTGAGCAGCATCAGGGTGGCGCTGACGGCCATCGCGCCGATGGCGAGTCCCAGAAAGCTCACGGAAGGAACTCGCTTCGTCACCTGCTCGATGCTCGAGGTCGCCACGTCTTCGTTCTTCATGCTCCGTCCTCCTGCTGGAAGTGGGTGTGTGGAGCAAAGGTGCGCATGACGCGAGTGCTCGCATCCGCCGCCTGCTCGCCTGTCCTCCGGCCGGGTTTGCCGCAAACACGCCCTGGCGCCTGGAGGTGGGTTGGCGTCCGGGGACGGCCCACGCACATTGGCCGGGATCTGCTCAAGGAGGGTAGGAGATGGCGGAGAAGTCCGAGGTGGCGAAGCTGCGCAGCCTGGCCCAGCTGGATGCGGATGCCGTGGGGGCCTACGACGCGGCCATCGCCCGGGTGAGCGAGCCCCTGGTGCGCGAGCGGCTCAATGACTTCCGCGTGGACCACGTGCGCCACGTGCAGGACCTGAACGCTCTCATCCAGCAGTTCGGCGGCGAGCCGGTGGAGCTCAAGCCGGACCTCAAGGGCACGGCCATGAAGAGCCTGACGGCCGTCACCAGCATGATGGGCACCGAGGCCGCCCTGGTGGCCATGCTCGGCAACGAGGAGTTCACCAACCGGGCCTACGAGCTGGCCCTCCAGTTCGACTGGAGCCCCGAGGTGCGCTCGCTCATCCAGAAGAACCGCGAGGACGAGTACCGGCACGTGACGTGGATTCGCGACGCGGTGCGCACCCGCCCCTGGCTGCGCGAGGGCGCCACCGCCGCGGAAGGCTCGGAAATCCAGGCCTGAGGCCGTTTTGGCGAGCCCGCCGATATGCCGGGCCGCCCAGAACGTTAAGCTCCGGGGAATTTCCGCCCAATTTCGTCGGGAGGGGCTCGGATGCGTCTGGCGTTCATCGCTGGGGTTGTAGCCATAGGTGTGCTGGCGGGCTGTGCCACGGCGCAGTATGGGGCCAGCGGCATCCCCGACGAGGAGGCCATCTACGACCTGCCCCTCGAGGAGGTATGGCCCTCGGTCCGCCAGTACTTCGTGGACAACGGCCTGTCCTACCGCGAGGACAAGGGCACGTACGTGCTGGAGACGGACTGGCGCGAGGAGTTCGGCGGCTCTCGCGTGGCGGGCTTCTGGCACCGCTACATGGTGGTGGGCAAGCGCGACTCGCCCTCCACCAGCAAGCTGTGGATCTTCCGCATCACCCGCAGCGCCAGCGACACGCTGGCCAAGGCCGGCTCGCAGATCGACTGGGGCGTGAGCCGCTCGCTGGGCGGCGCTGGCGGGAGCGAGACGGGCGGCGGCGGCCTGGGCGCGGTCGGCGACGAGAGCGGGCCGGCGAACAACAGCATCGAGGACATGGCCGCGTTCATGAGCCAGCCGCAGGGGCAGAACGCCATCACGGGCGGCTCCCGGGACGGCCAGCGCGACCTCGTCATGGAGTGGAAGGTGTTCAACGGCATCGCGCCGGTGGTGGCTCGCATCAAGGAGGAGCAGCTGCTGAAGGAGGCCGCGCCCGGAGCGGGGAAGGTGGCGGCCAATCCGCCGAAGGCGAAGGCCGGCTCGGCGCCCCTGATCGAGTGCGGCATGCCCATCATCGGCCTGTCTCCGCAGGTGAAGCGCGGCGGGGTGATGATGCTGGGCGAGCTGCACGGCACCCAGGAGGTGCCGCGCTTCGTGGCGCAGGGCGTGTGCCAGACGGCGGCCGCGGGCACGCCGGTGTCGGTGGGGCTGGAGCTGCCGGTGGAGAACCAGGAGCGCGTGGCCACCTTCATCCGCAGCGCCGGCACGGATGACGACTGGCTGAAGCTGATGGAGGCGCCCTTCTGGCGCAGCCCCTTCCCGGACGGCCGCAGCAGCGAGGCGGTGGCGGGCCTGCTGGATCAGCTGCGTCGGCTGCGCGCCCAGGGGCTGGACGTGGACGCCTTCGTGTTCGACCACCCCAAGCTGCAGGGGCAGGAGCGCGAGACGGCCATGGCCAACACGGTGCTGGGCTTCGTGCGCAAGGGGCAGGATCGCTTCTTCATGCTGGTGTCGGGCAACATCCACCCGCGCCTGGCCAGGGGGCTGCCGTGGGACGGCAAGTACGAGCCCATGGGCCGGCTCATCCACAAGGAGGTGGAGGACGCGGTGGCGCTGGACATGGCCTACAACACCGGCACGGCGTGGATCTGCGCGGTGGGCCCCCAGGGCCAGCAGCTCGAGTGCGGGGTGAAGGAGGCCAAGGGCAAGGACAACGGGGACCGCTACTTCGTGCACCTCTGGGATGACCCGGACAAGAACGGCTTCACCGGCGTCTTCTACGTGGGCCCGGTGACGGCCTCGCTGCCGGCGGTGCGGCGGGGGCTGGGGCGCCCCGGGGCGGATGACAACTCCGTCCACTCGCGGTCGGCTCCCCAGAGCCCCCGGCTGTCGCGTCGTTGACCGGTGGACCTGGGGCTCGCGTCGCTGCTGCGAGCCCCCAAGCGGTGACGTAGGCTCGCGCGGGTGAGCGACATCACCGTCTATCAGCCGGACTTCCTCTACCGGCTCGGCAGGTTCCACGAGAACAGCAGCCTGCGGGTGGGCGCGGACGGCCGCATCCTGCCGGAGGGGCCCATCCCGGCGGGAGCGCGCGTCGTGCGGCTGCCGGGGCGGGTGCTGCTGCCGGGGCTCGTCAACGGCCACTCGCACGCCTTCCAGCGCCTCATCCGCGGCCGCACGGAGTACGTGGCCTCGGGCAGCGGCATGGATGACTTCTGGAGCTGGCGCGAGGCCATGTACCGCGCCGCCGAGTCCCTCAACCCCGAGGAGGTGTACGTCGCCTCGCGGCAGGCCTTCCTGGAGATGGCGCTGGCCGGCATCACTGCGGTGGGCGAGTTCCACTACCTGCACCACCAGTCGGACGGCCGGCCCTACGTGGAGCGCAACGCGCTGGCGTACGAGGTGATTCGCGCCGCGCGGGACGTGGGGCTGCGCATCGTGCTGCTGCGCGTGGGCTACGCGCGGGCGGGCTACCGCGTGCCGGAGAACCCACGGCAGCGGCGGTTCATCGACAAGGACGTGGACACCTACCTGTCCTCGGTGGAGGAGCTCGTCCGGGAGGTGGAGGGCCAGTCCGGGGTGAGCGTGGGCCTGGCGCCGCACAGCGTGCGCGCGGTGCCGCGCGACTGGCTCACCGTGCTGGCGGGGATTCGCGGGCAGCTGCCCGTGCACATGCACGTGGCGGAGCAGCCCAAGGAGATAGAGGCCTGCGTGGCCGAGTACGGCCTGCGCCCGGTGGAGCTGCTCGAGGAGGTGGGGCTGCTGGAGCCTCGCTTCACGGCGGTGCACGCGGTGCACGTGACGGAGGCCGAGGCGCGGATGATGGGGGAGGTGGGAGCCAACGTGTGCGCCTGCCCCTCCACCGAGCGCAACCTGGGAGACGGCATCGTCGCCGCGGACAGGCTGGTGGGGGCGGGCGTGCGGCTGTGCCTGGGCTCGGACAGCCAGGCCACGGTGGATCTGCTGGACGAGGCGCGGCAGCTCGAGGGGCACCTGCGGCTGTCGCGGGTGCGGCGCGCGGTGCTGGATCCCGGCGGCGGCGCGGTGGACGGGCTGGCGGCGCGGCTGTTCGAGATGGCCACGGTGAACGGCGCGCGGAGCCTGGGGCTGCCCACGGGCGAGCTGGCGGCGGGAGCGCCCGCGGACTTCTTCACCGTGGACGTGAACCACCCGTCGCTGGTGGGCGCCAGCCCCTCCTCGCTGCTGGCCAGCGTCGTCTTCGGCGCGGACAAGGCGGCGGTGCGCGAGGTGGCGGTGGATGGACGGCTCGTGGTGCGAGACGGCCAGCACCCGCGCACGGAGGAGTCGGGCCGCGCCTTCCACGCGCTGGCGCGCAGGCTCTACTCGTGAAGGGCTCCGCCCGCTCGCCGATCAAGAAAAAGCAGTGAACGGCGAGCACCGGACACTCACGGAAAATCCACAACCAAAACGCAGTCTTGGAGCGTGTCGACCTCGCCGATTCCACTCTCGGTGAGCCCTGACTGACGCGTTGCGTATTGAGAGGCTTCTCATGAACAGCCTATTTGCGGGTTGTTGGCACAATGCCAATAACCCCGATGGAGGGCTGCGCGCATGAGATTGAGGTGGAACCGTACGTGTTCGATTTCCAGTTCCCTGGTCCTCGCCCTGAGCGTTTCTCAGGCGGCGGCTGATCCGTTGCCGTTGCTGGACATGACAGCCACTCGCGCGCCGTGGGCGGCGGCCTGCCAGGGGAAGCCGGACTCCACGCCGCTGCCGTTGGACGCGCGCACCCTGGTGGTGCCCGGCGTCAACAAGCCTGGGACGGCGGTGCAGTTCAACGCGTTCTGGGTGGACCTGCACAACCCGCCGGCGCCGTTCGTCTCGAACCTGCCGCCGAACCCCAGGACGTGTGGCGAGTTCCGCGCGAGCGCCAACCGGGGCCGCACGAACATGGAGAAGGCCACGTACTTCCAGCCGTTCGGCAACGCGCTGGCCTACTACAACATGTACATGCTGTGGGGTTACGTCTTCCGCCCCGCGGACTTCGACGAGCAGATCATCCGGCGCTTCGGGCTCGCGAAGGCGCCGTTCCGCAATCCCTATCCGATGCCGTGGGAGAATCCCAACCTCACCAATGGCGGCAGCGGGCAGCTCCCGCTGGGCCTGGTGCAGGAGCGGGACTCGAACGGGCGCTATACGGGCAACATCGCGTCCTCCTGTTCGGGCTGTCACGACTCGCGCCTGGGCACGGAGCAGGAGGCCAGCTTCGTGTGGGGCCGCTCTAGCGACGCGTCGGATGCCGGTCTGATCTCCTCCGATACCTTCCGCTCCACGATCTGGGGGACGCCCCTGCTGCTGGCGCCCATCCCCTGGAGCGTGGGCCGTGGCTCGAGTGACGCCATCGGCATCGTGGACATGCTGCCGGCGCTCTTCGACATGGACTCGCTGGGCCTGGTGCCGAGCCTGCTCGAGTTCTTCCCCACGCACGCGGGAGGCATGTCGCGCGCGCCCAACTGGTGGTACCGCGCGTTCAAGACGCGCCAGTTCTGGGATGGCGCGCTCACCTCGGACAACGTCCGCTCGGAGATGGCGTTCGGCATCGCGAACCTCGGCCGCTCGGGGCCGGAGCGCCGCGCGCTGACCGCCGAGTTCGAGGACAACGACAACTTCTTCCTCTCGCTCTCGCCGCCCCCGTACCCCAAGACGATCAACACGGCGCTGGCCGAGCAGGGCGCGGTGCTCTTCCACGAGAGGGACCTGTGGGCGAACGGCGCCAATGCGGACATCCCGAAGACACCGGGCAACGGCTCCTGCGCGAGCTGCCATGGCGTGTACTCGCCTCGCTACGCGGCGAACCCGGCGTTCCTGCCGGACCCTCGGCTCAAGGGCATCTCGGGCGTCATCACGCCCATCGAGACCATCCGGACGGACCCGGCGCGCGTGCAGCTGATGGCGGACGAGCGCAAGCGCAGGGCCTGGGACACGTCCTTCCTGGCCTACAACGACCAGGCGCCCAACCATGGCCCCTTCTACGATGACCCGATCATGAGCGCGCTGCGCCGCGTGCCTCGCAGCGCCTACGACAACGGCAACGGGCCCATCTACTCCCCCGAGGGACCGAACAAGTGGCTGCCGCCGTTCGGCTACATCGCGCCGCCGCTCTATGGCGCCTGGGCCTCCGCGCCGTTCTTCCACAATGGCAGCGTGCCCACCCTGTGGGAGGTGCTGAAGCCGGCCGACCGCTCGCGGGTGTGGAAGCGCCAGCAGACCCCCACCAACAACCTGGGGAACAACGCCGGCTATGACATGAGCTACGCGGCGTATGACTGGAACAAGCTGGGCTGGAAGGTGACGCCGCTGACCTGCGGCGATCGCCCGGCCAACGATCCGTTCATCCCCTGCACCCACGACATGGCGACCATCGACGTGCTGTTCGCGAACGTCGCCAATCTCGTCGCCAGCCACAACTCGCTGGCCTACCAGTCGCCGCCGCCCATCACCGAGAAGCAGATCCGCTCACGGATGATCTTCAACTCGCACCTGTATGGGTTGGGCAACCAGGGGCATGACTTCACCCAGTCGCTCACGGATGGCGAGCGCTGGGCCATCATCGAGTACATGAAGACGCTCTGAGCCCGTCCACCCGTGTGACGGGCCCTCGAGGCCCGTCACATGAGGCGCTTGAAGAGGCTGAGCTTGCCGCCATAGGGCGGGTAGCGCAGCGCCATGTCGAGCAGAAAGGGCCGCTTCACCACGCTCTTCCTGTGGCTGAAGGCATCGAAGCTGGCCTGGCCGTGGTAGCCGCCCAGCCCGGACTCGCCTACGCCACCAAAAGGCAGCCCCTCGGCGGCGAAGTGGACGCACACGTCGTTGGTGACGGCTCCGCCGCTCGAGGTCTCGCGCAGGACGCGCTCGTTCACCGAGGCGTCGCGCGCGAAGCTGTAGAGGGCCAGCGGCTTCGGGCGGGCGCGCACGAAGCGGATGGCGTCCTCGATGCTCGGACAGTCCACCAGGGGGAGCAGGGGGCCGAAGATCTCCTCCTGCATCAGCGGGCTCGTCACGGGCGCATCGGTGATGACGGTGGGGGCGAAGAAGCGGCTGGCCGCGTCGCGCTCTCCGCCGAAGGCGATCTTCCCGTGGGCCGCGAGCGCGGAGATGCGCTCGAAGTGGCGGGTGCTGATGATGCGGCCGTAGTCGCCGCTCGTCCGAGTGTCATCGCCGTAGAAGCTCCGGACGGCCTTCTGGACCAGCTCGGTGAAGCGGCCCTTGAGCTCGGGGGGAATGAGCACGTAGTCCGGCGCGATGCACGTCTGCCCGGCGTTGACGTACTTGCCCCAGGCGATGCGGCGCGCGGTGACTTCCAGGTCCGCGCTCCGGTCGATGATGCAGGGGCTCTTTCCCCCCAGCTCCAGGATGGTGGGCGTGAGGTGTCTGGCGGCTGCTTCGGCCACCACCCGGCCCACCTGCGTCCCGCCGGTGAAGAAGATGAGATCCCACCGCTCGGCGAGCAGCGCCTGGCTCTCCTCGACGCCCCCCTCGACCACCGAGACGATCTCCGGCGGAAACGCCTCGCTGAGCATCCGGCGGAGCACGCTGGAGGTCGCGGGTGCCAGCTCGCTGGGCTTGAGCACGGCGGTGCAGCCCGCGGCGAGCGCCCCGATGAGGGGCGCGATGGACAGCTGATAGGGGTAGTTCCAGGGGGCGATGATGAGCGTCACCCCCAGCGGCTCCGAGTACTGGTAGGCCCGCGCGGGCTGGATGACGATCGGCGCCGAGCCCTTCCTCGGCTTCATCCAGCCCTTCAGGTTCTTGAGGGCGTTCTTGATCTCACCGTAGATGCTGCCCGCCTCGGTGAGGAAGGCCTCCTCGGGGCTCTTCGAGAGGTCCGACTTGAGGGCGGAGAGGATCTCCGCCTCGTACTTGTGGGCCACCCGATCGAGCGCCTGGAGCTGTTCCCGTCGCCACTGGAGCGGGAGCGTGACTCGGGTCTCGAAGTAGGCACGCTGTTTCTCGACGAGCGCCTTCGCGTCGAACGAAGGCGGGACGGCCGCGGGGCGACTGGGACTCTGGACCATGGAACGACTCCTTGGAATGGGAGCGGGCTACTTCAGGCACTCGCCCTTTTCAGCCTTCTCGACGAGCGACGCCGGCGGCAGGAAGTGCTTGCCGTAGCGCTCGGCGAGCTCGCGGGCGCGGGTGACGAAGCCGCGCAGCCCGGTGCCGGTGCGCCCCTCGTAGCCGTTGATGTACTGCACCACGCCCCCCGTCCACGCCGGGAAGCCGATGCCGAGGATGGAGCCCACGTTCGCGTCCGCGGTCGAGCGCAGCACGCCCTCGTCGAAGCACCGCACCGTGTCGATGGCCTCGGCGAACAGCATGCGCTCCTTCATGTCCTCGAAGGGGATGGTGTAGCCGGGCTTGGTGAAGTGCTGGGAGAGCCCCGCCCAGAGGCCCGTGCGCTTGCCGTCCACGTAGTCGTAGAAGCCGCCTCCGGTGGAGCGGCCCTTGCGCCCGTACGTGTCGATCATCGCGTCCATGACGGGGTAGCTGCCGTGCTCCATCCACGGCTGGCCCGCGGCCAGGGCGGCGGCCTTCGTCTCGAGGCGGATCTTCCGGGGCAGGGTGAGGGTGAGTTCGTCCATCAGCTGGAGCGGCGCCGCGGGGTAGCCGGCCTGGAGGCCCGCCTGCTCGATGGAGGCGGGGGAGATGCCCTCGCCCACCATGGCGATGGCCTCGTTGAGGAAGGTGCCGATGACGCGGCTGGTAAAGAAGCCCCGGTTGTCGTTGACGACGATGGGCGTCTTCCCAATCTGGACGGCGATGTCCATCGCCTTCGCCAGCGTGGCGTCGCTCGTCTTCTTGCCCGCGATGAGCTCGAGCAGCGGCATCTTGTCCACGGGGGAGAAGAAGTGCATGCCGACGAAGTCGGCCGGCCGCTGCACGCCCTCGGCCAGCAGGGTGATGGGCAGCGTCGAGGTGTTGGAGGCCAGCACCGCGTCCGGAGCGACCACGCCCTCGATCTCCTTGAAGACCTGGTGCTTGAGCTTCACGTCCTCGAAGACCGCCTCGATGACGAGATCACACCCCGCGAGCGCGGAGGCCTCCGTGGTGGCGTGGATGCGCGCCAGGAGCGCCTCGCCCTTCTCCTTGGTGGACTTGCCCTTCTGGATGGCCTTCTCCACCAGGTTGACGGAGTACTGCTTGCCCTTGTCGGCGGAGGCCTGGCTCACGTCCTTGAGCACCACGTCGATGCCGGCCTTGGCGCAGACATAGGCGATGCCGGCGCCCATCATGCCCGCTCCCAGGATGCCGACCTTCTTCGCCGTGTGCTGGGGGTAGCCCTTGGGACGGCTGCCGCCCGAGCTGATGTGCTGCATGTCGAAGAAGAACGCCTGGATCATGTTCTTCGCGACCTGGCCGGTGGCCAGCTCGGTGAAGTAGCGCGACTCGATGGTGAACGCGGTGTCGATGTCCACCTGCGTGCTCTCGACGGCCACGGCCAGGATGGCGCGCGGCGCCGGCATGTTGGCGCCCTTGAGCTGCTTGCGCAGGTTGGCGGGGAAGGCGGGCAGGTTCGCCGCGAACGACGGGTTGGACGGGGTGCCGCCCGGAATCTTGTAGCCCTTCTGCTCCCACGGCTGCTGCGAGCTCGGGTTGGCCTTGATCCAGGCCCTGGCCGCGGGCAGGAGCGCGTCCACCGAGTCCACCACCTCGTGCACCAGGCCCACCTCCTTGGCCTCCTGGGGACGGTAGCGCTGGCCCTGGAGGAGGACCTTCATCAGCGCGTCCGTGATGCCGAGCATGCGCACCGTGCGCACCACGCCGCCGCCGCCGGGCAGCAGCCCGAGCGTCACCTCGGGCAGGCCGATCTGCGCGCCCTTGACGTCCGCGGCGATGCGCCGGTGACACGCGAGCGCGATCTCGAGGCCGCCGCCGAGCGCCGCGCCGTTGATGGCCGCGACCACGGGCTTGCCCAGGGTCTCCAGGATGCGCAGCTGCGCCTTGATCTCCTGGCCCAGCTCGAAGGCCTGCTTCGCGTCTTCCTTCCTCAGGCGGATGATGTCCTTCAGGTCTCCGCCCGCGAAGAACGTCTTCTTGGCGGAGGTGAGGATGACGCCCGTGATGTCGGCCTTCTCCTTGGCCAGGCGGTCCACCGTCGCGCGCATGGACTGCACGTAGGCGGAGTTCATCGTGTTGGCGGACTGGCCCGGGTCATCCATGGTCAAGACCACGATGCCGTCGTTGTCGCGTTCCCAGCGGATGGTGTTCTGTTCGCTCATGGGGTTTTGCTCGAAAGGGTGTCGAAAGGAGAGGGAGAGGGGATCAGACGCGCTCGACGAGGGTGGCTACGCCCATGCCGCCGCCGACGCACAGGGTGACGACCGCGCGGCGCGCCTTGCGCCGCTCGAGCTCGTCCACCACGGTTCCGAGGATCATGGCGCCGGTGGCCCCGAGCGGGTGGCCCATGGCGATGGCGCCGCCGTTGACGTTCATTTTCTCGCTCGGGATGCCCAGGTCCTTCTGGTACTTGAGGACCACGGAGGCGAACGCCTCGTTGAGCTCGAACAGGTCGATGTCCTTGATGGACAGGCCGGCGATCTCGAGCAGCTTCCGGGTGGCGGGGATCGGCCCGGTGAGCATGATGGTGGGGTCCGCGCCGGAGGTGGCCACGGCGGCGATGCGCGCCCGAGGCGTCAGCCCGAGCGCCTTGCCGACCTTCTCCGAGCCCAGCAGCACCAGGGCCGCGCCATCGACGATGCCGGAGGAGTTCCCCGGCGTGTGCACGTGGTGGATCTTCTCCACGAAGTGGTATTTCTGCAGCGCCACGGCGTCGAAGCCACCCGCCTCGCCCATGGCGGTGAAGGACGGGTTGAGCTGACCGAGCGTGGCCACGGTGGTGTCCGGGCGCATGTGCTCGTCGCGGTCGAGCACGGTGAGGCCGTTCTGGTCCACCACGGGGATGACGGAGTTCTTGAAGTAGCCGCCGGCCCAGGCCTTGGCGGCGCGCTCCTGGGACTGGACGGCGTAGCGGTCCACGTCCTCGCGGGTGAAGCCCTCCATGGTCGCGATGAGGTCCGCGGAGATGCCCTGCGGCACGAAGTAGGTGTCGTAGTTGGTGGCGGGGTCCATGGCCCAGGCGCCGCCGTCCGAGCCCATGGGGACGCGCGACATGCTCTCCACGCCGCCAGCGATGACCAGGTGCTCCCAGCCCGAGCGCACCTGCTGGGCGGCCGTGTTCACCGCCGTGAGGCCGGAGGCGCAGAAGCGGTTGAGCTGCACGCCGCCGGTGGTCTGCGGCAGGCCCGCCGCGAGCACCAGGGTCCGGGCGATGTCCGCGCCCTGGTCCCCTACCGGGGTGACGATGCCGAGCACCACGTCATCGATGCGCTGAGGGTCCAGGCCCGGGTTGCGCTTCTTGAGCGCATCCACCAGGCCGACGAGCAGCGACAAGGGCTTGATTCCGTGCAGCGCGCCCTTCTTGCCCTTGCCTCGAGGGGTGCGAACGGCGTCGAAGATGAAAGCTTCCTGGGTCATCGTGGGTTTCCTTGGGAAACGGTGGAGGGGTTCTAGAGGGAGCGGGCGATGAGCTCTTTCATGATCTCGTTCGCGCCGGCAAGGATTCGCAGGACGCGGGTATCGGCGAACAGATGGGCGATGGGGTACTCCTTCATGTAGCCGTACCCGCCGAACAGCTGCAGGCACCTGTCCGCGACGATACACGCCTGGTCGGTGATCCAGTACTTGGCCATTGCCGCCGTGGTGACGTCCAGCTTGCCTTGTAGGTGGGATTCGATGCAGTCATCGATGAAGGAGCGGCAGACGCGCCGCAGGGTTGCACACTCCGCCAGCTCGAAGCGCGTGTTCTGCAGGGCGAACAGCGGCTTGCCGAAGGCGTGACGTTGCTTGGTGTACTCCACCGTCACATCCACGGCGCGCTCCAGGCTCGCCATGCCGATGATGGCCGTGCTCAGTCGCTCCTGGGGCAGCTGCTGCATGAGCTGGATGAAGCCCTGGCCCTCCTCGCCGCCCAGCAGGTTGACGGCGGGGACCTTCAGGTCGTCGAAGAAGAGCTCGGTGGTGTCCTGGCCCTTGCCGCCGAGCTTCTCGAGGATGCGGCCCCGCTGGAAGCCGGGCGTGGTGTCGCCGACCTCGGCGCACAGCAGCGAGATGCCGGCGTGGCCCTTCGCGTCCCCGGTCCGCGCGGCGATGATGAGGAAGTCGCAGACGTAGCCGTTGGAGATGAACGTCTTGGCTCCGCTCACCCGGTAGAAGTCGCCATCACGCACAGCGCGGGTGGAGATGGCCTGGAGGTCCGAGCCCGTCCCTGGCTCCGTCATCGCGATGGCGCCCACCCACTCGCCGCTGGCGAGCTTGGGCAGCCACTTCTTCTTCTGGGCCTCGGAGGCGTAGGCCAGGATGTAGTGCGCGACGATGGTGCAGTGCACCGCGAAGCCCATCGAGGGGTCTCCCGCGCGGATCTGCTCCTCGATGAGGATGGCCTCGTGCGCGAACGTGCCGCCGCCGCCGCCGTAGGCCTCCGGGATGGACATGCACAGGAGCCCCAGCTCGCCCGCCTTCCGGTAGAGCGCCTTGTCCGGGTACCCCTGGGCCACGTGCCTGGGCACGTTGGGGAGGACTTCCTTGGTGAAGTAGCTGGCCGCGAGTCCTCGCACCTGCTCCAGCTCATCCGAGCTCCACCGGGGGCGTGCCGTCATGTCTGCCTCTCTCCAATGATGTACCGCTCTAGAGTCCGAACGTCTTGCCGATGATGTCGCGCTGGATCTCGCTGGTGCCGCCGAAGACGGTGGAGATGACCGTGGCGCGCAGGTGCGACTCCATGTCGTACTCGGTGGCGTAGCCGTAGCCGCCCATCATCTGCATGCCCTCGAGCGCCACGCGCTTGGCCGTCTCGGTGGTCTTCAGCTTGGCCATCGAGGCCTCGCGAGGGAGCATGCGCTCGGGGGCCTCGTCGACCATGGCGGCCACGCGGTAGACGAGCAGCTCGCAGCAGTCGAGCTCCATGGCGAGGTCGGCGATGCGGTGCTTGATGGCCTGGAAGGAGCCGATGGGCTTGCCGAACTGCTTGCGCTCCTTCACGTACGCGACGGCGTCATCGAAGGCGCGGCGGCCCCGGCCGAGCATGCTCGCGGCGAGGATGAGCCGCTCGCTGTTGAGCCCCGCCATGAGCTGGGGCCAGGCCTGGTCCACCACGCCCACCACGGCGCTCTCGGGCACGAAGCAGTCGGTGAGGAAGACGTCATTGACGTCCTTGCCGCCCAGGGTGGGGATGCCGCGAACCTCCACCCCCGGGGTGCTCACGGGGATGCAGAACATGGTGAGCCCCTCGTGCCGCGAGCCCGAGGCCTGGGTGCGCGCCACGAGCAGCAGGTGGTCCGCCAGATGCGCGTTCGAGCACCACGTCTTCTGCCCGTTGAGGACGAAGCCTCCCGAAGTCCGGGTCGCCCGGCAGCTGAGCGCGGCGACGTCCGAGCCTGCTCCGGGCTCGGAGATGGCGATCGCCTCCACGCGGCCCCGGGTGATGCCGCCGAGGACCTTCTGCCGCTGGGCCTCCGTACCGAACTTCGCGTAGGGGCCGGCGGCGACCGCCGTGGTGATGTAGCCGCCCACCGGGGCGAGCCAGTAGGAGGTCCGCTCCGCGAAGATGCAGATGTCCGTCATCCCGCCGCCCGAGCCGCCATACTCCGGGGAGAGGCCCGCGCCGAGCCAGCCGAGCTCGGCCATCTGGGCGTAGAGAGAGGGGCTGTGGGTCTCGGTGCCGTCCCGGGCCAGCGCATCGCGCTGGGCGCGGGTGCCGACCTTGGCGCGGCAGAACGCGTCGATGGAGTCCGCGAACGAGGCGTGCTCCGGTGTTCTCACATGCATGGCTGGCATGGCGGGCCCTTGGGTGGGGTGGCGGGTGAGGGGGTCAGTCGTTGGCGTCGCTGGCGTAGAGCGTGGCGATGCGCTCGGAGTATTGCTGGACGAGCACGCGGCGCTTGAGCTTGAGGGTCGGCGTGAGCTCGCCCGTGGCGGGAGACCACGTCTCCGTCACCACCTCGTAGCGCTTGATCTGCTCGGCGCGGGAGAGCCGGGTGTTGATCGAGGCCACGAGCGACTCGAGCTCGACGAGCACCGCCGGCTCACGGATGAGCTCGGCCACCGAGCTGGCCGCGAGGCCCCGGGCCTTGGCCCAGAGCGGCGCCGCCTCCGCGTCGAGGCAGATGAGCGCCGTCACGTACGGCCAGCCATCTCCAATGGCGATCGCCTGGGCGACGAGGGCGTGCGCGCGCAGCAGGCCCTCGATCTTGGAAGGCGCGATGTTCTTGCCGCTCGAGGTGATGAGCAGCTCCTTCTTGCGGTCGGTAATGGTGAGGAAGCCGTCCGCGTCGAGCGTGCCGATGTCGCCGGTGGCCAGCCACCCGTCCGCGTCGACGGCGCTGACGATCTCGCCGTTGGCGGCGAGGTAGCCGGGGAACACGATGGGGCCACGGACGAAGATCTCCCCATCCGAGGCCAGCCGGAGCTCCAGCCCGGGGATGGGCCGGCCCACGGCGCCGATGCGGAAGCTGTAGGGGAGGTTGAACGTGGCGCAGCCGGTGGTCTCGCTCATGCCCCACACTTCGAACACCTTGATGCCGAAGCCGCCGAGGTACTCGAGCACCTCGACGGGGATGGGCGCCGAGCCGCTGCTCGCCCACTCGAGCGCATCCATTCCCAGCGTCCGGCGCAGGGGCTTGAGCACCGTGGCGTCCGCCTCCGTCACCTTCCTCGCGAGCTCGGGCGGCACGGCCTTTCCCGTGCCTTCGAGGCGGAAGGCCTCCACCGCCAGCGCGTGGGCGGCGAGGATGGCCTCGCGCTGAGGGGCCGGGAGCGTGCCCAGCTTCGCCCGCAGGGCGCTGGCGAGCTTCTCCCAGACGCGCGGCACGCCGAAGAACACCGGGGGGCGCACCTTGGCCAGCAGCGGCACCACGCCCGTCGGATCCGCGCAGATGTGCACGTGCAGCGCCTTGTAGAGGGCGCGGTAGAAGCCGAGCTCGCGCTCCGCGATGTGCGCCAGCGGGAGATAGGCCACGGAGGGGACCTGCATCGGGACGGGGATGCAGAGGTCCACCGCGATCGCCTCGTAGAAGGCATTGCGGTGGGTCAGCACCACGCCCTTGGGATCTCCGGTGGTGCCGGAGGTGTACATCATCGCGATGGGGTCCTCGGGACGGATGCTCTTCCAGCCATCCTCGAAGGTCGCGGGGTCCGCCCGGTGCAGCCGGCGTCCCTCGGCCTCGAGCTCCTCGAAGGAGACGAAGCGCTCATCCCCGACCGGGATGGCCGCCTTGTCGATGACGACGATGCCCTTGAGCGCCACGAGCGTCTCGAGCACCGGCCGCCACCGGGCGACCTCCTCCGCGCCCTCCAGCACCACCACCGTGGCCGCGCTGTGCCGAGCGACGTAGCCCACCTGCTCGGTGCTCAGCGTCTGGTACGCGGTGCAGGGGATGGCGGAGAGGTGGACCGCCGCGAAGTCGACGACCCAGTGCTCGGGTCGGCTCGACATCATGATCATCATCCGCTCGCCCTTCTTCAGGCCGAGCGTGGCGAGCCCGCGGGCGACCGCCGCCGTGCGTTCGCGCAGCTGGGCCCACGTGAGGGTCGTCTCTCCGGCGGTGAGCGCCGGAGAGCTGCCGTACTCCTCGGCGTTGCGCTTGAGCAGGAGCGGCAAGGTGAGCTTGTCCGCTCGTGAGCTGCTCTGCGCTTCCAGGTCTGCGAACGAAGCACCCATGGGTACCCCCTGCGGTTCACTGGCCAGCTGCTCTGTCTGCGTTCACTTCAGGGATCGACGTAGAGATCGAGCAGGACGTCGGGGCCGCCCCCGTAGCGGCTGAAGTCGGTGACGCCCTCGGCGCGGAGGACTTCCTCGTCGATGAAGGTGTGCCCGGTGCAGTCGCGCGGCGAGCGCCGGAGGATGGCCACGGCCGCATCCGCCATGATCTCCGGCGAGCGGGCCCGCTGCATCGACGTGTCGCCCCCGAGCAGGTTCTTCACGGCGGCGGTGGCGATGAGCGTCCGGGGCCAGAGCGCGTTCGCGGCGATGCCGGCCTCGGCCAGCTCCGCGGCCCAGCCGAGCGTGAGCAGCGTCATCCCGTACTTGGCCATGGTGTAGGCCGGGTGCTGCCCCATCCAGTGAGGCGCCAGGTTGACGGGGGGCGAGAGCGAGAGGATGTGCGGGTGAGGGGAGCGGCGCAGGTGCGGGAGCGAGGTGCGCGTCAGCAGGAACGTGCCCCGGAGCTGGATCTGCTGCATCAGGTCGAAGCGCTTCACCGGCAGCTCTTCGGTCTTGAGCGGCGCGAGGGCGCTGGCGTTGTTGACGCAGAAGTCGATGCCGCCGAAGCGCTTCACGGTCTCATCCACGGCCCGCCGCACGTCCGCCTCTTCGCGCACGTCGCCGACCACCGCGAGCGCCTTGCCTCCCGCGGCCTCGATCTCCGCGGCCGCCGTGTGCACCGTGCCCGGGAGCCGGGGATCCGGCGTGTCCGTCTTCGCCAGGAGCGCGACGTTGGCGCCCAGCCGTCCCGCGGCGATGCCGATCGCCAGCCCGATGCCGCGGCTGCCTCCGGACATCAGCAGCGTGCGTCCCTCGAGCGGCCTCATCGCTTGGGCCCCGACCGGGGCGGCCGGGAGTCACCGCGCGCGGGTGGAGGCTGCTGAGCCAGCTGCGGGAAGACGTCGCGGACGATGGTGATGAGCGACTCGCTGAGGAGCAGGTGCGCGTCCTCTCGCGAGAGCGTTCCGCTGCGGATCCACTCGCGGATGGTGGCCTTCACCAGGCCGCCGTAGGAGCGCATCATCGCGCGGTGCCGCACGTCGCTGCCGACCTCGACCTTGAGCCCGAGGAACTCCAGCGTCTTCGCGGCGGCGACGTCATCCGCCTCCGAGAGGATGCGCTCGACCTCGGGATCCGCGCCGATGCCCCCCGGGCCGGTGACGGCCACGTAGGTCTTTCCGTGGACCGCCACGGTGTCCAGGTACCACGCGACGCTGCGCTCCACCCGCTCTCGTAGGGTTCCAGTCATGGGCACGCTCTCCTCGAGGCCGGGCATGCGCAGCATCCTCTTCACGACCTTCAGATAGAGGTCCCGTTTCTGCCCGAAGTAGTGGTTGAGCAGGCCTCGCGCGACACCCGCCTCCTTGGCGATGTCCGTCGTGGAGACCTCCGCGTAGGGGCGCTCGCCGAACAGCCGCATGGCGCACTTGAGGATCTGCTCCCTGCGCTCGTCCGGCTCGAGCCTCTTCCAGCGTGGGGCGGCGTTCTGGCTCATCGCTGCTGCTCCCGCCAGGGCAGGAACGGGGGCAGGTCCCGCTCCACCGTCCGGGTGAACTTCGCGGGCCGCTTCTGCAGGAAGGACATCACGCCCTCCACCGCGTCCGCGTTCTGGCCCAGGGTCGCGATGAGCTGGCTGTCCAGCTCGAAGGCGGGCTCGGGTGACGGCAGCGCGCTCATCCGGTAGAGCGCCTGACGGATGACGGCCACGGACACCGGCGCGGTGTTCTCGACCAGCTCGCGCGCGAGCGCATAGGCGGCGTCCAGGAGCGCGTCGGGCTCGTGGAGCGACTTGAGCAGGCCCGCGCCGAGCGCCTCCTCCGCCGGAATCAGCCGGCCACTCACCATCCAGTCCATCGCGCGTCCCATGCCGACGATGCGCGGCAGGAACCAGCTCGAGCCGGCCTCCGGGTAGATGCCGCGGCGGCTGAAGACGAAGCCGAAGCGGCTGTCCCTGGCGGCCAGGCGGAAGTCGGCGGGGAGGATCATCGTCGAGCCCACGCCCACCGCGGCGCCTCGGACGGCGGCGATGATGGGCTTTCGGAGCGCGAACATCCGGCGGGTGACACGCGTCGCCGGCTCGACCCAGCCGCCCTCGGGCAGCTCGGTGCGCGCCGCCTCGAACGACTGGCCGCTCAGGTCCGCACCCACGCAGAAGTCCCTGCCGGCACCGGTCAGCACGACCACGCGCACCTCTTCGTTCGCGTCGGCGGCCTTGAGCGCTTCGTCCAGCTCATCCGCCATGGTGATCGTGAAGCCGTTCCGCGCTTCGGGACGGTGCAACTCCAGGGTTGCGACCCGGTCCGCGACCGATGACCGGATGTGCTGGTAGCTCATGAGTGAGGTTCCTGTGGGATGGATAATGGGAGCTTGTTGGCAGACTGTCAATAGTGGCTCCTGCTCGGTGAAGGAGTGAGCTTAGAGGCCGCGGTGCGTCATGCGGGAGTGGACTGGAAGCTCGGGGTGCGAGACGGTCAACCTCCCGCGAACCGATGGTTCGGGTCGCGCCTTCCCTGAGCTGGCTCGGAGGCTGTACTCGTGAATGACACGCTGCCCGCGCTGCGCACCACGCTGACGGAATTGGTCGCGCTGGACACCACCTCGGTGCGGCCCAACGCGCCGCTCATCGACTATGCGCAGGCGCGGCTGGAGGCCGCGGGCTTCGTGGCCGAGCGCCAGCGCTATATGGATGACGCGGGCGTGGAGAAGGTGAACCTGGTGGCGGTGAAGGGCGGCAGCGAGGGGCGCGCGGCGCTGGCGCTGGTGGGGCACTCGGACTGTGTACCGTATGACGCGGCGTGGACGGATGCGCTGCGGCTGACGGAGCGGGACGGGCGGCTCTACGGGCGCGGCGCGTGCGACACCAAGGGCTTCATCGCCTGCGCGCTGCATGCTGCCACGCGGGCCGAGCAGCTGAAGGCCCCGCTGATGGTGGTGCTCACCGCGGACGAGGAGGTTGGTCTGGTGGGCGCCAAGAAGCTGGTGGAGGCGGGGAAGGGGCGCGCGCGCCACGCCATCGTGGGAGAGCCCACGCGCCTGGTGCCAGTGCGAGCCAACAAGGGCTACTGCCTGGGCGAGGTGGAGGTGCGGGGCAAGGAGGGGCACAGCGCGTATCCGGACACCGGGGCCTCGGCCATCTTCCGGGCCGGGCGCTTCCTGCAGCGGCTGGAGCAGGTGGCGCTCACGGTGCTGCGCGAGGAGCGGGACGAGAGCTTCGAGCCGCCCTTCACCACGGTGAACGTGGGGCTCATCTCCGGCGGCAAGGCGAAGAACATCCTGCCGGGCGTGTGCCGCTTCACCGTGGAGTGGCGCCCCATCCCCGGCCAGTCGCCGCGGCGGGTGGTGGAGCTGATGGAGTCCATCCGCCAGGAGCTGGTGAAGGACGAGCCGGCCTACGAGGCACACATCCGCGTGCTGCGGACGGATCAGGGCGTGAGCACGCGGCCGGACGCGGAGGTGGTGCGCTTCCTGGCCGAGGCCACGGGGAACGCGCCCGAGACGGTGTCCTTCGGCACGGAGGCCCCGCAGCTCACGGCGCTGGGCGCGGAGGCGGTGGTGTTCGGCCCGGGAGACATCCGGATCGCCCACCAGACAGGCGAGTACGTGCCCATCGATGATCTCGTGCGCTGCGAGGCGGCGCTCTCGCGCGCCATCACCCGCTTCTGCGGAAGCTGAGCCCCGGCGTCAGCCGTCCCTGGCTGCCTGCCTGCTGGGCAGGGCTGCCCTCCGCCTCCAGCGCGAGCCGTGGAATGCCTGCCGCTCCGGTGCCCCGTGCCTACCGTGTGCGCTAGGCAACGTGGAGGGAAGGCCCATGGCTCATTTGAGAAGGCGGCATGCACTGGTGGCAGTGCTCGGGACGTCTCTGCTGGTCCTGGGAGGCTGCGCGGGACATCGAACCGAAGTGGAGGACTCCTGGATCGCCCGGGTCCCCGAGGAGAACCTCGGAGACGTGCGGCAGGCCCAGGCCGCCCGGCACCAGGCGGCGGACGCGGTGATGCGCGCGGACGTGTCGATTGGCGACGCGGAGCGGGCGCTGGACGTGGCGCGTCGCAACGTGGAAGCGGCCAAGCACCGCATGGACGCGGAGAAGGCCACGCTCGAGGCGGCTCAGGTCACCGGACAGCGGAGTTCCATCGATCAGGCCCAGGCGCAGATCCGCGCGGCCGAGGTGGACCTCGCGGCCGCTCGGGCCCATGTGGGCTGGCGCAAGCAGAACGTGGATGCGTGGCGGGCACAGAAGGTGCTCCGCGAGCGTGAGCTCGAGGTGGCGGAGGCCGAGCTCGCCATGGCCCGCTACGTGGCCCTGAAGGAGCACGGAGACATCCGGGTGCAGGACATCTCCGAGAGGGATCTGCAGGCGGCCATCAACGACGCCCAGCGCAAGACCACGGAGGCCCGGCGCGAGGCGGACTCGAAGGCCCAGCAGGCGCAGCAGGCCCGCGTGCAGTGGGAGCAGTTGCGCGGGCAGGCCCGGGGCTACGGCGGCAGCGGCTGGAACCGGCGGTAGGCGCTCAGCGCAGGGCCTCCAGCTCCTCCAGGTGCGTGAGCACCTCGCGGGGATGCTGGGCGTCCTGCAGCCGGGTGGCGAGGCCGTGGCTGGCCAGGCGCGCCACGTGGGCCAGGCGCATGAGCCGGGCCCGGCCCCGGTCTCCGCCCACCAGGACGATGAGCAGGCGCAGCGGCTGTCCGTCGGGTGTGTCGTGGCGCAGCGGCTTGCCCAGCGTCACCAGGGCGGCCATCGGCGTCAGCCCCTCGATGATGGCGTGGGGAACCGCCACGCCATTGCCCACCGCGGAGGAGGCCTCGGCCTCGCGCCGCGCCAGCTCCTCGGCGAGCCGGGCCGCTGGCACCCCCGGGGTGGCGCCGCAGATGCGTCCGATGGCCATGTCTCGCGCATCCTCCATGGCCGCGCAGGACAGCTTGAGGATGACGCGCTCGGGGGTGAGCAGCGGCGCCAGGGCCGGCGCGGACTCCTCGCGGGAGGCGCCCCGCGCCGGGAACTCCTCATCCAGGAAGTCGCGCACCCGCGCCAGCTGGCTGCTGGAGAGCCGCCTGCGCGCGATGTCCAGGAAGAGCGTCCCGGCGCCGGGCACCTGCTCCAGGTAGCTGGCCACGAAGGGGTTCACCCGGTGCGCCACGTCCATCAGCAGCGTGGGGGGCACGTCCAGCTCGCGCGCGATGGCCGCGAGCCGCTCGGGCGTGGGGACGGCATCCAGCCCATGCTCCACGCGGCTCAGGTAGGCGCTGGACACGCCGATGCGCCGGGCCAGGTCTCGTAGTGACAGGCCCGCGTCGACGCGCAAGAGCCGGATGGTTGCTCCCAGGTGCATACGCCGCCTCTCAGGCCACCGTGCCGTCGGTGGTCCGCAGGCCCTCCTCCTCCGTCACGGGGACCTGCTCCACGATGGGAGCCGGGCGACGCACCACGAGCAGCGACACGGGGGACTCCTGGATGATGCGCTCGCGGTGCAGGCCCCAGCGCCGGTCCTCCAGGCCCCACTCCTGGCCCGCTCCGACGACGATGAGATCGTAGCCTCGCGCCGCCTCCTCCAGCGCGGCCTCCTCCGGCGTCTCGTGCTGAACGACCTTGAAGGAGACCTGCCGCCCCGCCTCCGGGAACAGCTCCTCCACCTGGGCGCTCGCCCGCTTCTTGTGGTCGGGCGAGGTGACGTGGAGCACCGTCACCTCCGCGTCCGCGTGCTTCAGGAGTCGGCGGGCCAGCGCCAGCGCCGCGCGGTCGTGCGAGCCCCCCATGAAGGGGACCAGCACCCGCCGCACGCTCGACAGCCCCCGGTCGACGAGGACCGCGACGTCGGTCCGGGCCTCCTGCATCACCTCGTGGACGGTGCCGCCGAGCACCGTCTGGCTCAGCAGCGGCTTGTGCCAGCCCAGGAGGATGAGGCTCGCCTGCTTGGCCTCGGCGGTGCGGCAGATGTCCGTGCCCGGGTCGGTCGAGACGAAGGACAGGGGCCGCACCGGGAGGCTCAGCTTGCCGGCGCGCTCCATCAGCGGCGCCAGCGCGGACTCGCTGGGCGGCTGTGCCTCGTGCCGCAGGTGGAAGGAGGCTCGCTCCGACGAGGGGATGAGGTGCAGCGCGTAGAGGTGGGAGGTGTCCCTCTCCACGCCCATGAGGGCGTTGGCGAGCGTCACCATCCCCGGGCCCGTGTTCCCGTGCGAGACGCACATCATCAGGCTGAAGGAGGGGACGGCGGCCACGGGCGCGCCGGCGGCCGGCACCAGCCGATCACGCGCCATCTGCTCGGCGGGGTAGATCCAGCGCAGCAGCGGGGTGGTGAGGAACGTCGTCACCAGCGCCATCACCACCATCATGGTGAAGAGCTTGGGAGAGATGACGCCCAGGTCCAGGCCGATGTTGAGCACGATGAGCTCCATCAGGCCGCGGGTGTTCATCAGGACTCCCACGGCGCCGGCCTCGCGCCAGCGCATGCCCGTCAGCCGCGCGGCCACGGCGCTGCCGCCGAACTTGCCCAGGCAGGCCAGCAGGATGATGGCGCCGCAGATGAGCCAGGAGTCGGCGCTGTTGAGCAGGCCCACCTGGGTGCGCAGGCCGCTGTAGGCGAAGAAGACGGGCAGCAGCAGCACCACGGCCACGTCCTCGAGCTTCTCCGCGAGCGACTCGGCCAGCCCGCCCTCCTTGGGGATGATGGCGCCGAGCATGAAGGCCCCGAACAGGGCGTGGATGCCGATGAACTCGGTGGCCCAGCTGGAGGCCAGCAGCAGCACCAGGGTGGCGGCGACGACGTTCTGGGTGAGCCCCTCACGGCTGGCCACGCGCGCCCCCAGCCTCGCCAGGAAGGGGCGGACGGCGAACAGCATGAAGGCGATGTAGAGCATCGTGAAGAGCGTCGTCCACGCCGCGTGCGTCACGTCCGAGGCCCGGACGATGGACACCACGAAGGCCAGCAGGCACCAGCCCGTCACGTCATCCACCGCCGCGCAGGTGATGGCGATGGCGCCCACCCGGGACTGGAGCAGGCGGCGCTCGGTGAGGATGCGCGCGAGCACCGGGAAGGCGGTGATGCTCATCGCCACGCCCATGAAGAGGACGAACGAGGTGAACGACACCCCGGGCTCGGCGAGGATGCGGTAGAGCCACAGCGCCGCGGCGCCAGCGCCCAGCGCGAACGGCACGACGATGCTCGTGTGGCTGATGGCCACCGAGGCGTGGCCCCGACCCTTGAGCAGCTTCGGGTCCAGCTCCAGGCCGATGAGGAACATGAAGAGGATGAGCCCCACCTGGCTCAGCATCTTCAGGATGCCCATGGAGCTCTGGGGGAAGAGCGTCTCCATGGCCTGCGGAGCCAGCCACCCCAGCAGGGACGGCCCCAGCAGGATGCCCGCGACCACCTCCGCGATGACCAGGGGCTGTCCCAGCCAGCGCGCCCCCTTTCCGATCAGCCGGGAGACGCCAATGATGACGATGAGCTGGACGATGAGCAGCGTGAGCGGGCTTTGCGCGAAACTGTGCATGAGGTCTCCATGGGCCCGGGTGATAAGTAGGTCCTTATCAACCGGATGCGCGATGCGTCAACCCAGGGGACCGGGGCCGTGTCCTCTGTCCGCCTGGCTGGCGAGAGGCCTGGTCCACACGCCGTGAAGCCGTGTCTTGCCGCTCGCGGCGGGAGGGTGCTAGCGAATCGGCCTCCCTATGCGCCTCTCCCACTTGCTGTCCGTGTCCACCGTCTCGCTCCTCCTGCTCGCCGGCTGTGACAAGGGCGGGCAGGGCTCGACGTCCGCAGCGTCCGGCTCCGGCTCCTCGGCCGCCGCGAAGGGCACGCCGGTGGTCACCTTCGAGGGGGGCGCCGTCACCCTGGAGCAGCTGCAGGGCTACATCTCGCAGATGAACCCGGCGGCGCGCACCCGCATCGAGTCGCTGGAGCAGCGCCGCGAGTACGCGCAGGGGCTGGCGCGCTTCGAGCTCTTCGTCACCGAGGCGCGGCGCCGGGGGCTGGAGAATGATCCGGAGGTGCGGGAGGCGATGAAGCGCGCCATGGTGCAGCGGCTGCTCTTCAAGGAGTTCGACGAGAAGGCGCCGCCCATCTCCCAGGAGGAGCTCGCCGCCTACTACGAGTCGCACAAGGCCGAGTTCGTCCAGCCGGCCCGCGCGCGCTACTCGCACCTGCTGGTGCCCGCGCCCAAGGACGGGCCCGAGCGCGCCGCGAAGAAGAAGCTCGCTCAGGCCCTGCACCAGAAGGCCAGCAAGCTCCAGCCGCTGGACTTCGATGCCTTCGATGCGCTGATCGTCGAGGCCTCGGGCAACCCGGCCGCGAAGCCCGCCGAGGCGGACACCCACCTGGTGACGCCCGACGAGCTGAAGGCGCGGCTGGGAGCGCCCGTGGCGACCGCCGCCAGCCAGCTGAAGCAGCCCGGAGAGCTGGCGCCCGTGGTGGAGTCCGAGCTGGGCTTCCACCTGCTCAAGCTCACGGACCTGCGGCCCGAGAAGAACCAGACCCTGGACGCCGTCAGCACCGTGCTGCGCTCGCGCATGGCCCGCGAGCGCAGGGACGCGCGCGTGGCGAAGTTCACCGAGGAGCTCCAGGAGCGGGCGAACTTCAAGACGGATGAGGCGGCGCTCCAGAAGCTCCAGGTGGATCTCCAGGCGCCGCAGGCGGCATCCTCGGGCCCGGTGCCCGGCTTCCTCCCCTCGCCGGCGCCGAGCCGCTGACGGACGCTCGAGCCTTCTGGAACACGGGAGCGCTCCAACCCGTCGTGTCCTTTTCAGGCCCCCCTGGGTTGCGTACAGTGGGTGATCTCCGACGCAGAGCGTCGGGGAGGGGCTGCCCCGCGGCATCCAGGTCGGGCGGTGGCGCTCCGTCTCCCATCCAGAGAGGTCCCACTTTCACTGCTCGCCGAGTGGAGGAGCGTGCCGTGGCTGAAGGTAGATCCGCGGCAGGGTGCCTGGTGCTGCTGCGACAGTTCGTCTCGCTTCAGGCCGAGCTGGTGAAGGCCTGGCTGCGCTTCCACCCCGAGGGGCTGGATCCGTGGGCCTCGCGGCGCCTGCCGCGCCATGGGGAGATCTTCGTCCGGGGCGAGAGCTGGAGCTTCCACCGCCATGGGGTGGGCGTGGACTTCCAGGGGCAGGACTCGCGGCGGATGGTGGATGTGCACCGGGGCGTGGGGACGCCGGAGCTGTTCGACTCCTGGCGCCTGATGCTGTACCTGGAGTCGCTCAACGTGGGCTTCGTCCGGGTGGGAGCCCGGGACTTCCCCACGGATGACGAGCGCTCCGTGGAGCAGTGGCTGGTGGAGCTGGAGAAGCTGGGTCTCGTCGAGCGGGATCGCTCGAGCGAGAAGCTGTGGCGGCTGGCTCCGACGAACTGAGCCCGCTCGGGTTCCGCAAATCCTGCGGCGGGCAGGGGCGCCGTGCAAACCCTGCGTGAGCGCTCGGCCTCACCTCCCTGGCCGGTGGCTGGCATGTCGGTTGCTCCCTTCCCGGGAACCCCGTCACCCAGAGGCGCCATGGGACAGTGGACGCATTGGTCGAAGCTCGTGCCGTGGCTCCTGCCGGCGCTTGTCTTCGCGCAGCCCGCGAAGGAGCAGCCCCTCGCCGCGAAGTTCCAGCAGATCGAGAAGTCGTTCGAGGAGACCTTCAAGTCGCTCGAGCCCCTGAGTCCTCCGGCGGAGCCGCAAGCCGCTAGCGCGCCCTGGTTCCCCGAGAACCCGAAGGCGGCCGGGCCGGGACCGAAGGCTCACTCGACCTATGCATCCACCCAGCCGTCACCGCCCCCCGTCGCGCCTCCGCCGAAATGCAGCGAGGTGTATGACGCCCAGGCGGTTCAACAGGCCTTCTCGGGGGTGAAGGGGGAGCTGGAACAGTCCTTCCCGACACCGGAGCTCCAGGGGATGCGTGCCTATGTCGAGGAGAAGTTCCCCCAGCTTCCGGCGCCCCGGTCCATTCCCTCCTGCTACGGGGACAAGCAGGTCCTCTCCACGCCGGAGGTTCGCGAGGCCCAGGGCAAGCTGGGCAAGGTGCTCGGCGCCTTGAAGGGCATGCCCACCTCCCGCATCACCCTCTCCATCCAGAGCCGCCCGGTCAAGGCCGAGATCCTCCTGAAGCATGGCGCCAGTGGAACCAAGGGCACCTTCAAGGCGGGCATCGCGACGGATCAGTCGATGAGCATCTACCGAGGGCTCTATTTCCTGGAGCTGAAGAGGGCCGGCTACAAGCCCGCCCTCCTCCCGGCGCTCGATCTGGTGACTCCGCAGGCGCAGAGCGTGTCGGTGACCTGCACCATGCAGTCCGCGTCCTCGCAGGAATCCTCTCTCTGTCAGTCCCCGTAGGGGCGCCCATGCGAAGCCATGTCCATATTCCAGCTCCTCCCCGCATCGCGCGGCACTGGCTGAACAAGATGCTGGGGCTGGGCGTGGGCGTTGCCCTCGGCCTGGCTCCGCTGCTGGGAGGCGTGGGGATTCCCGGCTTCAAGGCGCTGCTGTTGCTCTACCCGGAGAGTCTGCGCTACTGGGTGATTCCCCTGGCGTCGCTCCTGATGGGAGGCATGGCGACAGCCGTCCAGTTCTATGGAGAGGAGCACCTGCGCCAGCGGTGGCTCCGGCGGATGTTCTCCCGGCTCGGGCTCGGCTTGCTGGTGGCGCTCCTGGCCTTCGTCTTCCTGTACCAGAAGGCGGTCGTGCTCATCCGGACGGGGGAAGGCCCGGCGGTCTTCGTCCGAGGCATGGGCGCGAGATCGGAGCAGTGCCCCTGCAACGGTACGGACCTCGGGGAGTGCACTCCATGTGGATCGGCGTCGGATGCGGAGTGCTTCAAGGACATCTCCCTGGATCCGGATCGCATCGCGAGCTGCTGGAGTCGCGGCGCCATCGACACCTCGGCGCAGGTGCTGGCGCTGGGCTACCTGGTGTTGATGGGGGGGCTGGGCGCCATGGTGGGGATCCTCGTCCTCCGGGGGCAGCAGGCCTTGCGGCACCGCCAGCGTCTGCTCGCGCGCGGCAAGCACCCGCGTGCTCCGGCGCGAGGCTCGGGGAAGGGGGCTCACCCGCGCAAGCGCAAGCCCGCTCCCCCCAAGCACTCCAAGCCCGCTCCGCGCCATCGCTCCGCTCCGCACCCACCGAAGCGCAAGCGTCAGAAGTAGGCCCGAGGGGCTCCTGGATACCCTCCGAGGGCTCCAGGGCTCCCGCCCCGGAGGCGCCGAGCTACCAGGGGCAGTCGACGACCTCGACGGTGCGCGTGATGGGGGTGGCGCTGTTGCCGCCCGTGTCGGTCAGCGAGTAGGTCACCGTATAGGTGCCCTCCGCCCAGCCATTCACCTCACCGGTGTGCCACACCTGGGCCGTGACGTTGCCGTAGCACGTGTCCTTTGCCTCCACGCCGGGGTCCACCCACTGGCTGCCGCACGTGTGCGTGGAGAAGGCCGGGCCCTTGAGCGTCAGTGTCGGGGCCGTCCGATCCTTCACCTGCACGGTCCGGGTGGCGTTGACGGAGCCCGAGCCATCCCAGGCCGCGTACGAGACGAAGTAGCTGCCCTCCGCGGCCGTGTTCGGGCCGGGGCCGGAGGCGTCCTTGCCCGTGTTGTAGGCCGTCACGGGCATCGGGAAGCCGCAGCCGTTGAACGCCTGGGCGCCCAGGTCCACATACGGACCCGAGCCGCACTCCACGAGCTGCGTCGAGGCGCCGTTGAGCTGCAGGGAGGGCTGCCCCGTGGTGCACAGCTCATCCTGCACGTCCGAGACGAGGCGCACCTTGATGCGGGAGTACATCGACTCCGAGCTGTACTGCTTGTAGGCCACCAGCTTCTGGGCCGGTCCCAGGGACGCGAACGCGGGGCGCTCCGTGCTCGGGGTGGTCGCCAGCGTCTGCTCCGCGCCGGGTGCCACCGTTCCATCGGGGAGCACGCGCGTGCTGACGAGCTGGGCCACCCCGTTGCGCATGGCGTGGAAGGTGACGCGGAAGCTCTGCGAGTCAGCGCTCACGACGGCCGGCGAGGTGGCGCCCTCGCCCACGGTGAAGGCCGTGTCGCTGAAGGGCTGTCCCTGCACCTGCGTCAGCCTCACCCGCCGGGCCTTCACGACGCCACCGGCCTCGCTCCACACCACGAGGAAGGTGGTGCCATCGTAGGCAATCGCCGGGTTCCAGCCTCCCGACTCGGTGACGGTGAAGGTCCGGATCACCAGGGGCGCGTCCGCGAAGAACCACCCCACGCTGATCTTCCCCTGCGGCCCCTCCGACCATGCGGCGAGGGAGTTGGTCCCGGAGCCCAAGGTCAGCTGCGCGTTGGATGCATTCGGAGTCACCTGGAAGTTCGAGTTGGGGAGGACCTGGCCCGAGGGCCTCACATAGGCCCCATAGAGTGACCAGCCCGAGGGAATCATCAGGGTCTCCCAGAGGACCAGATAGTAGCTGCCATTGAAGACCACCGTGGGGCGGACGGTGTCGTAGGAGCTGGGGATGGAGCTGATGTAGATGGGGCTGCTGTCGACCACCGCTCCATCCGTGGCCCTCACCCTCTTGGCCATGATGTCTTCGTTATGGTGGTAGTTGCTGGGAGACAGCTTGCCGTAGACCACCAGGAAGTGGGTTCCATCGAAGGCGACCGAGGGACCCGTCAAGCGCCCAAAGGTGGGGTGCGGCGTGTCGATGACGAGGGGGGCGGCATCCAGCATGGCCCCGTCGGACGCCCGCACCCGTGCGGCCACGAGCTGGAGGGTGCCACCGATGTGCTCCTTCCAGGCCACGAGGTAGACACCATTGCCGGCCGCGAGGACGGGCTCCACCTGGTCCATGCTGGCGAGCGGGTGGAAGAGCGGGATGCTGAGCTCAGGAGAGGTGGTGAGGGCGCTGGTCGAAGCGCCCGTGGCATCCGGCTCGACTGGAGCCGTGGGACCGCACGCCGAGAGGGTGCTCAACAGGGTGCATAACGCTACGGCGAGAGACAGCCGGGTGCTGTTCACGAGAGGTGTCATGGTCTTCATCGCTGTCATGAGGGTTCGCTCGCCCGACGCGAGCGAAGGGCATGCTGCCCATGAAGAGTATGAAGCACCGGTTTTTGAGAGTCATTGGCGTTGAAAGCCAGATTGACTCTCAGCTTTCGCTCTCATCTCCATACAGGCAAGGTGGTGTCCCACCCTGGCTCGGAATGACGCGGCGGGACGAGAGCATGCTCACGCCTGTGGCTGCGCGCAGGTGTGGAGATCCCTCAGAACCTTCTTGGCCTCGACGACCAGGGCCTGGCCCTTGGTGGTCTCGGGGATCTTCGCGATGAGCTTCATGTCAGGGGTGAGCCGGTAGACGCCCTTGGAGCGCTGCACCAGCATGGCCACCTTGGGCCCGTCCAGCAGCGCGTCCGCGCCCAGCGTCACCACCAGCCGGCCCGCGCCGGACTCCAGCGCGCGCAGCCGCAGGTCGCGCATGTCTATCTTCAGCAGCGTCAGCTCCGAGAGGTTGTCCACCTCGTCGGGCGCCTCGCCGTAGCGGTCCACCAGCTCGGCGCGCAGGTCCGTCACCTCGTCCGGGTGGCTGGCCTGGGCGAAGCGCTTGTAGAAGACGAGCCGCTGGTGCACGTCCGGCACGTAGTCGTCCGGGATGAGCGCCGCCAGGGGGAGGGTGAGCTCCGGCTCGATCTGCGTGCGCGGCTCCTGGCCCTGCAGCTCCGCCACGGCCTCCTCGAGCAGCTGCGCGTACATGTCGAAGCCGATCTCCGCGATGGCTCCGGACTGCTTCTCGCCCAGCAGGTTGCCGGCGCCGCGGATCTCCAGGTCATGACTGGCGATGGAGAAGCCCGCGCCCAGCTCGGTGAAGTTCTGGAGCACCTCCAGGCGCCGCTGCGCGTCCCGCGTGACCGCCCGCCGCGCGGGCACCAGCAGGTACGCGTACGCGCGCTCCCTGGAGCGGCCCACGCGCCCTCGCAGCTGGTAGAGCTGCGCCAGGCCGAAGGCGTCCGCCCGGTTGACGATCATCGTGTTGGCGCTGGAGATGTCGATGCCGCTCTCGATGATCGAGGTGCACAGGAGCACCTGGTACTTCTTCTCGGTGAACTCCAGCATCACCTTCTCGAGCTGGCCCTCGCCCATCTGTCCGTGCGCCACGCCGACGGTGACGTTGGGCACCAGCTCCCGGAGGAACTTCTCCATCGACGCGATGGACTGCACCCGGTTGTGGACGAAGAACACCTGCCCGCCGCGAGCCACCTCGCGCTCGATGGCCTCCTTGATGACGGGCGGGTCGAACTTCATCACGAAGGTGCGGATGGCGCGCCGGTCCTGCGGCGGCGTGGCGATGATGCTCATGTCCCGCACGCCGGACATGGACATGTGCAGCGTGCGGGGAATGGGCGTGGCCGTCAGCGTGAGCACGTCCACCTGCGTGCGCAGCCGCTTGATCTGCTCCTTCTGCTTCACGCCGAAGCGCTGCTCCTCGTCCACCACGAGCAGCCCCAGGTCCTTGAAGGCCACGTCCCCGGCCAGCAGCTTGTGCGTGCCGATGAGGATGTCGACCTTGCCCTCCTTGGCCCGCTTGAGGATCTCCCGCACCTCGGGAGGCTTCTTCATCCCGGAGATGACCTCCACCGTGACGGGGTAGTCCTTGAAGCGCTTCTTGAAGGACAGGAAGTGCTGCTGGGCCAGCACGGTGGTGGGCACCAGCACCGCCACCTGCTTGCGGTCCAGCGTGGCCTTGAAGGCGGCGCGCATGGCCACCTCCGTCTTGCCGTAGCCCACGTCGCCGCAGACCAGCCGATCCATCGGCTCGGGCTTCTGCATGTCCGCCAGCACGTCCTCGATGGCCTTGGCCTGGTCCGGCGTCTCCTCGAACTCGAAGTCCGCCTCGAACTGGGAGAAGTAGCGGTCCGGCGCGGAGAAGGCATGGCCCGGGTGCGCCTTGCGCGCGGCGGCGATCTGCAACAGCTCCGCCGCCATCTTGAGCAGCTGCTCCTTGACGCGCTTCTTCGTCTTCTCCCAGCCCGGCGTGCCCAGCTTGTCGAGCTGGACCTTCGTCGGGTCTCCGCCCGTGAACTTCTGGATGAGCCGCATGCGGCTCACGGGCAGGTAGATCTTGTCCCTCCCGGCGTACTCCAGCACCAGGAAGTCTCCCGGCACGCCTCGCACCACCTCCATCTTCGTCAGGCCCGCGTAGCGGCCGATGCCGAAGTCGCTGTGGACGATGAGGTCGCCTTCCTTCAGGTCGCCGAAGCCCGCGCCGAAGGCCTCCATCTTCTTGGAGCGGCGCACGCGGCGCCGGGCCCGGACGCCGAAGATCTCCTCGTCCGTGAGCAGCGCCAGCCCACCGGCGCCATCCACGAAGCCGTGGCTCACCTCGCCGGTGAAGAGGTGGGCGTGGACGGAGGGCTCGTACAGCTTGAGCACGTCCCCCAGCGGCTCCTCGTGGATGCGGACCATCACGTTGCGGTCCAGCAGCAGGCGCTTGAGCCGGTCCGCCTGGCTCAGCGTGCCGCAGGCGATGGCGCACGCCACGCGCATGTCCCGCCAGCGCTGCAGCCGCTCCACCAGCGGGGTGAGCGCTCCCTCCTCGCCGTGGTGCGCCAGGATGGCCTCGCGCAGGTCCTGCGTCGTGCCGAAGGAGAACACCACCGGAGGCTGCTGCTCTGTCGGGCTGAGCGCCAGACCGCCGCCCTCCAGCACCCGCGCGCTGGCGAGCTGTGCCTCGGCCTGCGCTCGCGTGAGGAAGTGCTCCGGCGGCGGGAAGGTGAGGTCCTGCCGCTCGTCCGCGGCCTGGAAGGAGCGCTCCAGCTCCGCCCACAAGTCACTGGCGGCGCGGTCCAGGCCCACCGGGTCATCGAAGTAGAAGAGCGGGTCCTTCGCCCACAGGCGCAGGTAGTCGAAGAGGGTCCCCAGCCCGCCCTCGAAGAAGCCGGGCAGCAGGCCCTCCAGGCCGAAGCCGGGCAGGCCCTCGCGCAGGGCGTCCAGCCGCTCGCGCAGCTTGATGGTGGGCAGGTTGATGCGGTCGGCCACGGCGCGGGCGGCGGCCTCGGCGCGCGGACGCGTCAGCTCGGTGAGCATCGCCTCGCGCGCGGGCACCAGGTACACCTGCTTGAGCGAGTCCACGGTGCGCTGGCTGTCCGGGTCGAAGACGCGGATGGACTCGATGGTGTCTCCGAAGAACTCGAGCCGGACGGGGCGCTCGTAGAGCGGGCTGAAGACATCCAGGATGCCGCCGCGCACGGAGAACGTCCCCGGGTCCTCCACCAACGGGCTGTTCTGGTAGCCCATGGAGGCGAGCTTGCGCGCCAGCGAGTCCCGGTCGAAGTCCTGGCCCACGGAGATGAGCGCCGACAGCTCCCGCATCATCGGCGGGGGCAGCACCTTGCGCAGCAGCGCCCGCATGGAGATGACCAGCGCCGGGAAGCGCGAGCCCTGGCTCAGGTGGAAGAGGGCTCCCAGCCGCTCGCTGATGGCGGTCGGCTCCGGGGACAGCTCGTCATAGGGCAGCACCTCGTCCGCGGGCAGGCGCAGCACCTGGGGCTCCAGCGCGGTGCCGCTGCCGCCCAGGAAGAAGGCCAGGTCGGAGGCCAGGGCGTCGGCTGCCTCCTCGTCCACCGCCACGCAGACGAGCGGCGCCTGGAGGCTGCGCGAGAGGCGGGCGAGCACATAGCCGCGCGCGGCTCCCTGGATGCCCTGGGTCCGCACGCGGCGTCCGGGCTGGAGGCGCTCCAGGACGTGCGCGAAGGGGTCTCCCACCATGGGAGGGGCACCGCGCAACGCTTCCACACCGAGTCTCTGACCGAAGGGAGTATCCATCGTGGCCTTGAAGCTCTGCGTCATAAGAGCCGGCCCGGGGCGGGTCAACGAAGACCGCGTACCCGGAGGGTGACGCCATCAAACGTTGACCATTCCCTTTGTGTCGGCCAGCCACCATCGCTCGTTGCCCCGAAGGGCAGGTGGTTTCCGGTGGGAAATCGAGGGACGCTAGGCTGGCAGGCGAGGTGGGGGGCCGCCTCTCGAGGCGTATCGATGCGATCCTGGAGCGAACCACTATCGATCTATGGTGAGACGCCGCCCGCGGATGTCTGGGTGCGCCTGAGAGCCTTGCGCTCGCAGGAGGGGCGCATCGTCGACTTCGAGTGCCTGGACACCTCGCCCGGCCGGGAGCGGCAGGGGGTGCTGGGATTGCTCCCCTGCGTCGGCCAGAGGCTGCTGGATGAGGCGCCCTGGGTGGCCGAGTGCAGCCTTTTCAATACCTGTGTTCGCGTGGTGGAGCGTCAGGTGCCAGAGATGGAGCGCTTGGGCCGGACGACGCCAAAGGGCCTTGTCTGGCTTCAGGCACGGCTTGCTCCGGCCCAGGGAGGACTCATCCTCTTCCTGGAAGACTTCACCCAGCGCGCCGCCGCCGAGGGCTCCCTGCGCCGGGACAGGGATCTGCTCCACGCCGTCATCGAGAGCACCACGGATGCCGTCTTCGTGAAGGATCTCGCCGGGCGCTATGTGCTGCTCAACACCGCGGCGGCGCGAGCTTTTGGCCGTCCCGCCTCGGAGCTCCTGGGGCGCACGGACGGGGAGCTGATGGGCCCGGAGGCCGCCGCCGCCACGGTGGCGCATGATCGGGCCGTGTTCGACTCCGGAGAGACGGCCACCTATGAGGACGCGGATGGAGGGCCCGGCTTCGGTTGCATCTGGCAGTCCATCAAGGGCGTGCTCCGTCAGCCGGACGGAGCGGCGTATGGCCTGTTTGGCATCAGCCGGGACATCACCGCGCGCCGCCGGCAGGAGGAGGAGCGGGCGCAGGAGGGGCTCTTCCGCGAGCGCTTCATCGGCGTGCTGGGGCACGATCTGGGCAACCCGCTGGCCGCCATCCGGCTCTCCGCCGCGGCCCTGCTCGCGCGGAACTCGCTGACTCCAGATGTGCGGCGCGTGGCGCAGCGCATCGACTCGAGCGCCGAGCGGATGGCCCGGCTGGTGAAGCAGCTGCTGGACTTCACGCGGGCGCGCATGGCCGGGGGCATTCCCCTGCGCCCCCGGGAGGTCGCCCTGGATGACGTGTGCCGCCGCGTCATCTCCGAGCTGGAGCTGGTCCACCCGGACCGGGGCATCCGGCTGGAGGTGCTCGGAAACTGTCGCGGCTTCTGGGACGAGGAGCGGATGGCGCAGGTGCTCTCCAACCTGGTGGCCAATGCGCTCCAGCACAGCCCGAACGGCACGCCGGTGAGCGTGCGCCTGGAGGGGCTGGAGTCGCTGCAGCGCGTCGAGGTGCACAACGCGGGGGCGCCCATCCCGCCCGCCCTGCGCGCCCGCCTCTTCGAGCCCTTCCACCGCTCCGAGAGCTCGGGGAGCAAGCCCACCCGGAGCGGCGGGCTGGGGCTGGGGCTGTACATCGTCTCGCAGATCATCCAGGCCCACGGCGGCAGCGTGGAGGTCTCCTCGACGTGCGAGGAGGGCACCCGCTTCATCGTCCTGCTCCCGCGCTCGGTGCCGGCGCCGAGCGGCACGGTGGAGGACTCCGCCTCCCAGCTCGAGCCGCCAGGCGAGAGGTGCGCGTAGGCTGGCTCAGACGCGCGTGTCGCCCAGGTGGATGGGGTGGCCGCTGAGCAGCATGGTGGTGCGCAGCATGCGCTCGGCGCTCAGCCGCTGCAGCTCCTTGTGGAGCATCGGGTGGTGCGGCAGGAGCTGGTCGAGCACCACCCGCTCCAGCTTGAGCAGCAGGCACGACGTCTTCGCGCGCACCGAGGCGGTGGCCAGCCTGCTGCGCAGCAGGGAGACCTCGCCGAACACGTCCCCCTCGGCCAGGTCCGGGTAGGGCGTCTCGTGGCCGTCCACGTGCTGGTGGAAGACGGCGCAGCGGCCGCGCAGCAGCAGGTAGAGGGCGTGGCCGGTCTCCCCGCGCGCGACGAGCTCCTCGCCCGGCTTGACGGAGACGGGCGTGAACGCGGCCGCCACCGTCTTGCGCAGGGACTCGGGCCAGCCGGCGAAGAGCGGGTTGCTGCGCAGCACGTTGGCCAGCAGCCGCTCCTCGTACAGCCGCTGGAGCACCTCCGCCAGCTGCGGGTAGCGCTCGGAGATGGCCCGCATGCGCTCGCGGGAGAACTCCAGCAGCACCGTGTCCTTCGTGGTCACCACGCTGGAGAGCCGGGGCCCCTCGTGCAGCAGCGCCATCTCTCCGAAGAGCTCGCCCTCGCCCAGCGTCGCCACGGTGACGGGCTGGCCGTCCCGGCTCTTGCGCACCACGCTCACCTCGCCCTCCACGATGATGAACATGGAGCTGCCCGGGGTGCCCTCCCGGACGATGAAGGTGCCCTGCGCGTGCAGGTGCCGCTCCACGCCCGCGAGCACCTCCAGGAACACCTCGCGCCCGAGCGAGGAGAAGAAGGGGATGGGGGCCATCGGCTCGCCGCCGGCCGAGCGGGAGGTGGACTCCCGAGCGCTCCGGGCGCGCTTGAGGCCCGGCGGAGTGGTCGTGGGCCGCTCCTGGAGCCCCGGCAGGCCTCGGGGGTGCTCGCGCCGGGCGTGGAGGCTCGCCAGCAGCGCCTGGGTCCGGGTGTGCCTCGGGTCCAGCTGGAGGATGACCTTGCACACCGCGATGGCGCGCAGCAGCCACCCCGTCCGGGCCCACGTCTCCGCCACCGCCTCGTACTCGGCGATGGCCTGCGAGGTGAGCCCCAGCCGCTGGAGGATCTCGGCGACCTTCTGCCGCCACACGGGCTCGGTGGGCGTCGCCCGGGCCACCGCCTGGAACAGCTCCAGCGCCTCCTCCAGCTCTCCCTGGGCGAGCAGCGACGTCGCCTTGTCCTTGGCGCGCCGCAGCAAGGCGGTGGTGGCGAGCTCCTCCTCGGGGGAGGAGTCCCGGCGAGCGGCTGGCCTGGAGGCGCGCTCGGAGTGGGAGACCTGCGAGGCAGCGAACGGGTGACGGAGTGGGAGGGACATGTGCGTCTCCACGGAGCGAGGGTTGATGGCGCTACCGTAGAACCGCCGGCCGAACGCCGCTGTGAGGCACTTCACAGCTGAAGCGTGAGCCCGCGCACAGTGCTCCAGGCGCGGTGGAGGCCATCATTTCCTGGCGTCGGGATCGTTCATTCCTCGGGGGGCGACGCTTATTCTCCAACCCACGATTGCGCCAGTCGGGGCCGCACGGAGGAAGTGAAGCCATGTCGTACGCACAGCTTCTGTCCAACATCTCCATCTTCGAGAACCTGCAGTCCGAGGAGCTCGAGCACCTGTCCACCCTGCTGCGCTCCCGGCGCTACGCCAAGGGAGAGGTCATCTTCCATCAGGGGGACGTGGGCACCGCGCTCTTCATCCTCCGCAAGGGCCAGGTGAACATCCGCCTGAGCTCCGAGGACGGCAAGGAGGTCATCCTGGCGCTGCTGGACCGCGGGGACGTCTTTGGCGAGCTGGCGCTCCTGGATGACGAGCCCCGCTCGACGGACGCGGTGGCCCGGGAGGAGGTGGACCTGCTGAGCCTCCAGCGGGAGGACTTCCGGAAGTTCCTGGAGGCGCGCCCCCAGGTGGCCATGCGGCTGCTGTCCGCGCTGAGCCGCCTCGTCCGGCGCGTCACCCAGCTGGTGCATGACACGACGTTCCTGGATGCGCGCACGCGCCTGGTGCGGGTGCTGCTCGAGCTGGCCGAGAACCAGGGCCGCCCCGGCGCCGAGGGCGTGGTCATCGCCCAGAAGCTGACCCAGACGGAGCTGGCCAACCTGTGCGGCCTCACCCGGGAGAGCACCAACAAGTGGCTGCGCTTCTATGTCCGCGAGGGTCTGCTCTCCTACGAGGGAGGGCAGATCACCCTGGTCAAGCCCGAGCGGCTCGGCCAGGAAGCCGAGTGAGGCACAGCGCGCTCAGCGGGTGGGCCGGGCGCGCCAGTCCACCCGGTAGAGGGTGAGGGGCTCCTTCTTCCCCTTCACCTGCACGGGAGGCAGCTTCTCCATGGGCCAGGCGCGCTCCCGGGTGCGCTCGAAGGTGGCGTCGGCCAGGCAGATCTCCCCGTCGGCGGCGGCGCTGCAGACGCGGCTGGCCACGTTGGTGGCGTCCCCGATGGTGGCGTACTGCAGGTAGCGCTCGGAGCCGATGTTGCCCGCGGCCACGCGGCCCGTGTTGAGCCCCACGTGAATCTGCAGCTCGGGCCTGCCCTTGGCCCGCCAGCGCGCGTTGAGGTCCGCCAGCGCGTGCTGCATCTCCACCGCCGCGCGCAGCGCCCGGTCCGCGTCGTCCGGCTGGGGGAAGGGCGCGCCCCAGATGGCCATCAGCGCGTCGCCGATGTACTTCTCCAACGTGCCCTCGTGGCGGAAGACGATGTCCGCCATCACCGGGAAGTACTCGTTGAGCAGGTCCATCACCTGCATCGGGTGCAGGGTGGAGGACAGCGAGGTGAAGCCGCTGATGTCCGAGAAGAGCACCGTCACCTCCGTCTCCACGCGCTCCAGCGGCGCGCCGCGGGTGCTCTCCAGCTTCTTGATGACGGGGGCGGGGAAGAAGCGCAGGTAGGTGTTGCGCAGCACCGCCTCGTCCGCGAGGCGCTGGGAGAGCATGGAGATCTCCAGCGCGATGGCGGCCTGGTTGGCGAAGGCGGTGAGGAACTCCAGGTCCTCCTGGGTGAAGCGATTGGCCTGGGAGAGGTTGTCCACGTACAGCACGCCCAGCACCTCGTTGCGCGGCTTGAGCGGCACGCACATGGAGGCGTGGATGGACTGCATCATCACCGAGGAGGCCCCCTCCAGCCGCGGGTCCTGCAGGGCATCGGCGAACAGGGCGGCCACGCTCTGGCTGCGGACGTAGTCGATGATCTGGTGGCTGTAGAAGGGGCCGGAGGGCACCTCTCCGGAGGACAGCCGCGCCACCCGGGGCCGGAGCGTGTTGTTGGTGGGGTCCACCAGGAAGATGGCCGCGCGGTCCACCTCGAGGATCTGGAAGACGAGCTGGACGATGCGCTCCAGCAGCTCGTCGATGGGGCCCAGCGAGGAGAGCATCTGGCTCACCTTGAGGAGCACCTGCAGCTTCTCGGCGGCGCGGCCGTCGCTGGAGGGAACCTGTCGCAGCTTCAGCACCGAGCTGCCGGGCGTGTAGTCGGTCAGGAGGAGATCCTCCATCGCGCCCGGCGAGAAGCGGGTCTGCAGCTCCTGGACGTGGGTGGGCCTGGGCTCGCTGGCGGGGAGCGTCAGCCTGAAGGACACCTCCCCGCAGCGGAAGGAGTCCCCCGAGCGCAGCTCGTGAGGGGCGTTCACCCGGATGTCGTTGACGAACGTTCCGTTCTTGCTGCCCAGGTCGACGAGAACGACTCGGGTGCCCTCACGGTCCAGCCGCGCGTGCTTGCGCGAGAGGCTGGCGTGGAGCACGCACACGCTGTTCTCCTCCGTGCGTCCGATGGTCGTCGGCCCCTCGGGCAGCGGGAGCACCCGCTCCGAGACGAGGCCGGGATTCATGATGAGCCACATGGGTCCTCCGCGGGCTACGCGTTCCGGTCAGGCGCCGCGGCCATGAGGGGCACCGGGCTCTCCTTGGAGGGAGCGACGGATGCCGTGGAGTCCGCGGCGGTGGGCACGGCTTGCTTGCGGCCCGTCACCTCGTGGATCCGGACGGAGAGGCCCGAGCCGGGCGTCTGGCGCGCTCCGAGCGCCGTGCACTCGAAGCTCGAGTCGAGCCGGGTGCCCAGCTCCTCGCGGATGAGGATCTGATCCTTGCCGGCGATGGAGGCCAGCCAGGCCGCGGTGTTCACCACGTCTCCGAGCACGGTGTAGTCCAGCCGGCCCAGCGCCCGGGCGCCGATGCTGCCCGAGAGCAGCTCGCCCGAGTCCAGGCCGATGCACACGCCATGGGCATACGGCGACTGCTCGCCGCCACGGAAGGCCAGGGTCCTCAGCTGCTGGCGCGCCGACAGGCACGCATCGAGCGCCCGGCCCAGGTGCCCCTGGCCCCGGAACACGGCCATCACGGCGTCTCCGATGAACTTGTCCACCACTCCGCCTCGGGAGGTCAGCTCCGGGACGATGACCTCGAAGTTGGCGTTCAGCCGCTGGATGGCGGCCTCCGGGTGGTCGTCGCGGATGACGGGGGCGAAGTCCTTCATGTCGATGAAGGCCACCGTCGCCTCCACCCGCTCTCCGGCCATGCCCAGCGGCGCGCGGACGGCGGACAGGACGCGCTCCACGACGCCGCCGTGCACGAACATGCGCAGCAGGTCGTTCTCCTCGGTGGAGCGCAGCATGCGGCGCATCTCGCTCACGTGCTTGAGCGTCTTCTCCAGCGTGGTCTTCAGGTCCTGGAAGTTGAGCGGCTTGACCAGGAAGTCGAACGCCCCGCGGTTCATCGCCATCCGGATGTTGCTCATGTCGCTGTAGGCCGACACGATGATGACCTTGACGAGCGGGTGCACCTCGCCGACGCGGCCCAGGAAGGTGAGCCCGTCCATCTTCGGCATGTTGAGGTCCGAGAGGACGACGTCGGTCTCCGGGTGCTGGCGCAGCAGCTCCAGCGCCTCCTCGCCGTTGGCGGCGAAGATGAAGTCGTAGAGCGAGTCCTGGATCTGCTTGCGGAAGCGCTGCTTCATCACCAGCGCCATGTCCGGCTCGTCGTCCACGACGAGGATCTTCGCGGCCCGGGTGGGCTTGCCCCCCAGCAGCAGCGAGGAGAAGGCGGCGGCCATCTCCCGGGCGGAGGAGAAGCGCTGGGAGGGGTCCGCCATCAGCGCGCGGGCGAAGAACGCGTCCGCCTCCGCGCCCAGCTCGGGCACGATGCTGGAGGGAGGCGTGGCGGTGAGGGAGGCGCCGGCGCGCAGCGCATCGAGCGCGTCCGCGGAGAAGGGGAACTGGCCGGTGAGCAGCCGGTAGAGCACGACGGCCAGGGACCAGAGGTCGCTGCTGGGGCCCAGGGCGCGCTGGCCCTGCATCTGCTCGGGGCTCATGTAGCGGGGAGTGCCCGCCAGCTCCTTGTTCTCCGAGCCGCTGTCGGAGCCCACGTTCAGCAGGGCCAGGCCGAAGTCGAGCACCTTCACCAGCTCCTCGCCGTCGATGCGGGCCAGGAAGAGGTTGGCCGGCTTGAGGTCCCGGTGGATCACTCCGGCGGCGTGCGCCGCGGTCAGCGCGCGCGTCACCTGGTGGAGCAGCGGTGCCACCGTGGCCGGAGTGAAGCGCTGGCGCCGCTCGAGGAGCGCCTCCAGGTCCTCGCCCTCGAGCAGCTCCATCACGATGTAGGGCATCTCGCCGTCGATGCCGTAGTCGTGGATCTGCACCACGTGAGGGTTGTGGACCCGGGCCACCGCCTTGGCCTCTTGCGCGAACAGCTGCCGCGCCCCCGGCGAAGACAGCCGGTGGGACGCCAGCAGCTTGAGCGCCACGTGACGCTGGAGCTGCTCATCGAGCGCTCGCCAGATGGTGCCCATGCCACCACCCGCGATCCTCCGCTCCAGGATGTACCTGCCGCCGATGGGGCGTTCGGACATGCTCCCTACCCGTTAACCGAGGCCATGGCCTTCCCCAGGTGGACCTGGGGCGCCGCTGCCCGTCATTTTCAATGAGTCTGAAGCCTATCGTGTTTGCTGTTGTTTGTAGAACAGCCTGTGGGCGGACCTCCAGGGAAATTACCAGGTCACGGTAATGACTGCCTGGCTCCCGGGGCCCTGTGCTGGGGGTGGATGGGATTGGAGGGGGCCTCCTTCAGCGGGTAGGGCCGTCGCGCCAGTCCACCCGGTAGAGGGTGAGCGGCTCCTGCTTGCCCTTCACCTGCACGGGCGGCAGCTTCGTCAGGGGCCAGGCGCGCTCCTGGGTGCGCAGGAACGTCGCCTCCGCCATGCGAATCTCTCCGGGCGGCGTGGCGTCGCAGATGCGGCTGGCCACGTTGGTGGCATCCCCGATGGTGGCGTACTGCAGGTACTGCTCGGAGCCGATGTTGCCCGCGGCCACGCGGCCCGTGTTGAGCCCCACGTGAATCTTGAGCTCGGGCTTGCCCTCCGCCCGCCAGCGGGCGTTGAGGTCCGCCAGGGCGCGCTGCATCTCCACCGCCGCGCGCAGCGCCCGGTCCGCGTCCTCGGGCTGGGAGAAGGGCGCGCCCCAGACGGCCATCAGCGCGTCGCCGATGTACTTCTCCAACGTGCCCTCGTACCGGAAGACGATGTCCACCATCGCCGGGAAGTACTCGTTGAGCAGGTCCACCACCTGGCGCGGGTGGAGCGTGGAGGACAGCGAGGTGAAGCCGCTGATGTCCGAGAAGAGGACCGTCACCTCCGTCTCGACGATGCCCAGCTGGGCCCGGCGCTCGCTCTGCAGCTTCTTGATGACGGCGGGCGGGAAGAAGCGCAGGTAGGCGTTGCGCAGCACGGCCTCCTCGGCCAGCCGCTGCGACAGCATGGAGTTCTCCAGCGCGATGGCGGCCTGGTTGCCGAAGGCGGTGAGGAACTCCAGGTCCTCCTCGGTGAAGCGGTTGGCCTGGGCCAGGTTGTCCACGTACAGCACGCCCAGCACCTCATCCTGGGGCTTGAGCGGCACGCACATGGCCGAGCGGATGGACTGCAGCATGACGGAGTTGGCCCCATCCAGCCGGGGGTCCTCGCGAGCGTCCCCGAAGAGCGCCGCCACGCTGTGGTGCCGCACGTACTCCACCACGTGCTGGCTGTAGAAGGAGCCGGAGGGCAGCTCGCCCGTGGACAGCCGGGCCACCCGCGGCCGCAGAGTCCCCGTCGCGGGGTCCACCAGGAGGATGGCCACCCGGTCCACCTCGAGGATCTGGAACACCAGGCGCAGCACGCGCTCCAGCAGCCCGTCGATGGGGCCCGGCGAGGAGAGCATCTGGCTCACCTTGAGCAGCACCCGCAGCTTCTCGGAGGAGCGGACGTCCGCCTCGCGGCCGGACTTCACCCTCAGCGCCGAGGCGCTCCCGGGCGCCCGGTCCAGCTCCAGCAACTCCTCCATGGAGAGCGGCGAGAAGCGCGTCTTCAGCCCCTGGACGTGCGTGGGCTCGAAGGCGTCCGGCGCGGACACCAGCCTGAACGTCACGTCTCCGCACTGGAAGGAGTCCCCGTCGCGCAGCGAGAAGCGGTCCACGCGCGTGCCGTTGACCATCGTCCCGTTCTTGCTGCCCAGGTCGACGAGGACGACGCGGTCTCCGTCCCGCTCCAGCCGCGCGTGCTTGCGCGACAGGCTCATGTGGAGCACCCGGATCGTGTTCTCCTCGGTCCGACCGATGGTCGTGTGCCCCTCGGGCACCGGGTGCTGCTGCTCGTCGAGCAGTCCTGGGTTTACGATCAGCCACATGCGCCCGCCATCGTAGCAGCCAGTGGCCCGTCCGCTGGTTCCTGTCTCCGCTTCACTGCCAGTTGGCGCCCCCCGCCCGGAGGCTCAGGGTGCAACAGGCCTGTGGGAGTGCTCAGGGGCCGCGCAGCGCGGCGATGCGAAGGAGGAGCACCGCGTCCTGGCCACCCGGATCCACCAGCTCCAGGGCGGCGTGCTGGCTGAGGGCCCGGTACTCCTCCTCGTCCTCCTCGTCGTCCTTGCCGTCCTTCTTGTCCTCGTCACCCTCGGGCAGCACCTGGGGCCGGGCCATGCGCGGCTGGATGCTCGGCTGGCTGAGGGCGTCCGCGCGAGCCGCGGTGAACAGGGTGACCAGGGACAGGATGAAGAGCAGGGCGACGGTAAAGGTCTTCATGGGGACGGCTCCGTGCGGGCTTCGTAGGGGGTCGACGGCCCGTCCCCAGGTATATTCAGCCCGAGGCTACTTGGCAGGCGCGGCGGTCTCCGGAAGGTCGCGGATGTACTTCACCAGACCGTCGATCTGCTCCGGGGTGAGCTTGTCCTTGAACGGCTTCATCTTGGCGTTGTCCTTGGAGCCGTTGGTGATGGCGTCGCGGATCTTCTCGTCCGAGTGACGCTTCTTCCAGTCGGGGTTGCTCATGTCGGGGATCTTCTCCTTCTCCCCCATCTTGGTCTTCGCCTTGCCGTCCTCACCGTGGCAGCTCTTGCACTTGGCCTTCCAGATGTCGGCCGAGGTGTCCTCGGCGTACACGGTGGCGGAGAGCGACAGGGCCAACACGAGGGCAAACCGCGTCTTCATGGTTACTGCCTCCACAGCGTTCTACGGGTGAAATGAGTCGCCGGTGGGACGCCCCCGGCTAGGGAAACTTCAAGGGCTGCGAGCCCTGGGCGTGCAGCCAGGCCGTCACCGCCTGCAGCTCTTCCTCGGGTAGGCGGAGGTGGTCAAAGGCTTCCATTTCGTTGAGCTCGCCGAAGAAGCGGGTGGCATCCGGGGTGCGGATGAAGGCGTAGCTCCACTCGCGCGAGCCCCAGCCCTTCAGGTCGGGCCCCAGGCCGCTGCCCACGCCGTCGAGGGTGTGGCAGCTGGCGCAGCCCTCGGACTCGAAGAGCTCCTCGCCCTTCTTGGCGAGCGCCACCGTCACGTCTGGCCGCCCGCCCTGCGAGTAGATGAACTCGGTGAGGGCATCCGCGGACTCCTGGGGGCCGGTGTAGGCCTCCATGTCGTCAATCTTGGTGTTGCCGAAGAAGTGCGGGGCGCGCGGGTTGCGCAGGAAGCGGGAGATCCACGCGCGCGAGGCGTAGCCCTCCAGGCACGGGCTGCCCTTGTAGGGCTGGGTGTCGCAGGGGTTGTGGCACTTCTGGCACTGCGAGACGACGACGCGGTGGCCCCAGACGAGGGGGTCGTTCCGGTACAGGTTCAGCGGGCCGGAGGCGGGGACGCCGCCCATCGAGGCCAGGCGCCGCGCCTCCATGGCCTCCTCGTGGGCCTTGGCGGCCAGGGCGGCGACGGCGGGATCGCTCCTGTCCGCGCTCACGGCCAGCGCGCCCAGCGCGCCCACGCCCATCAGGCCCACGGTGAGGGCCCCGGCGAGCACCCGGTGGAGGTTGGGGATGCGGCGCGAGAAGACGGCGTGGATGAAGGGCAGGCCGGCCAGGAAGCCCATGGCCACGCCGGGCAGGATGATGGTGCCCACCAGCTCGGCGCCGCCCTCGAAGTACTTGAGGAGCTGGAAGAGCGGCAGGAAGTACCACTCCGGGCGGGCCAGGTACTGCGAGGACGGATCGGCCGGGGCCTCGAGCGGCGCGCCCAGGCGCCAGGCCAGGTAGAAGATGACGCCCACGCCCACCGCGGAGACGGCGGTGTCGTAGAGCAGCTGCCGGGGATAGAAGGGCTCGGCCTTGCGCTCCAGCTCCGCGGCCGGCAGGTCCGGCGGGGTGACGCCGTGCTTGCGGAAGAGCGCCACGTGCACGGCGATGACGGAGAAGAGCGCCGCGGGCAGCAGCAGCACGTGCAGCGTGTGGAAGCGGGTGAGGGTGAGGTTGCCGTAGGAGGTGCCACCCTGGAGGAACGTCTGCAGCTTGGGGCCGATGAGCGGCACCGTGCCGGCGATGGAGGTGGCCACCTGCGTGGCCCAGTAGCCCTTCTGGTCCCACGGCAGCAGGTAGCCGGTGAGCGCCAGGCCCAGGATGATCTGCAGCAGGATGAAGCCCGCCAGCCAGTTGAGCTCACGGGGGGCTCGGAAGGCGCCGGCCCACAGCGTCTGCAGCAGGTGCAGCGCCACCACGACGACGATGGCGGAGGCGCCCCAGTGGTGGATGCCGCGCAGCAGCGAGCCCAGCATCACCTGCGTCTCGATGTAGTTGACCGAGGCCCAGGCGTCCGTGGTGGACGGGCTGTAGTACAGCTCCAGCGCGATGCCGGTGGCCGCCTGCATCAGGATGAGGACGGTGACGGCCGAGCCGAACACGTAGCGCCAGCGGGCGCCGCCCGGCACGTTCTCGTACAGCGCGGCGTGCAGCAGGGCGCGGTGGCCGGTACGGGAGTCCAGCCAGGCGTCGAAGCGTTTGAGCATGGAGGGCCTCACACCGTCTCGCGCTCGGGGGTGCCCTGCTTGAAGCGCTTGTAGTGGATGAGCACCTCCTTGCCGCGCACCTCCACCTGCAGCGGATCCAGGCCGCGCGGCGCGGGGCCCGTCTGGAACTTCCCGTCCAGTCCGAAGGCGGAGGTGTGGCAGGGGCAGGCGAAGATGTTGCGCTGCTTGTCCAGGTTCACGCCGCAGCCCAGGTGCGGGCAGATGGTGGAGAACGCGGTGAAGGTGTCATCCGCGTTGCGCGTCACCCAGGCGGCGCCCACGGTGGTGGCGTCCGAGCGGCTCCAGGCATCCGTGACGGAGCGGATCAGCTCCACGCGGCGGGGCACGCCCACGGGGAACTCGGAGACGGTGCCCACGGGGATGGGCGCGTCGGCGGCGCCGGTGGCGGGCGCGGCGCGCAGGGGAGAGAAGAGGCTGCCCAGCACGGGGATGGAGGCGAGCGCCGTGATGGCGCCTCCCAGCAGCACGGTCAGGGCACTCAGGAAGCTTCGGCGGGTCGGGGGAGTAGTGGAGGGCTCGGACATGGCCGCCGGCCAGTATAGAGGGGTGTTCAGGGATGAACCATTGATTGGAACCGTGGGGCAGGTTGCCCCAGCCTCCGGGTGTCGCTCCGGTTCACGGGTCTCCCTGGGGCATCTATTTGCGGCGACACCGGATCTCCCGGGCCAGCTGCCATCGCCACTCGGAGTGACTACTCCTTCTCCAGGGTTGTCTTGCGGCTTGGGGTGGGGGCATGGCGGGTCGGGTGAGGTTCTGGGGCGGGGCCCTGTTGATGGCCTCCTGTGTGTTGGCGCTGCGGTGCAGTCCCTCGTCATCGGGTGGAGCGGAAGGCAGTGGCGAGAAGCCCTCCATTCCGCTGCCTCCCATCCTGATTCCTCCGCTGCCCGAGCCGCCCGCTTCTCCGGGGGACGGTGGCACGCCCCTGCCGGATGCGGGCACTCCCGAGGGGCCACGCGCCACCCGCTGTGAGCCGGAGGGCGGGGCGCGCCGCTGGCTGCTCGAAGGCGAGACGCTGACCGTCACGCTGCGCTGCGCGAAGGGGCTCGCGGGGCCGGACTTGCGCTTCGCGGTGTCTCCGCTGCCCGCCGGGGCCAGCATGGACGAGGCGACGGGCACCTTCCGCTGGACGCCGGGCAAGGACCAGGCGGCCCTCTGGACCTTGACGCTCACCGAGCGCTCCACGGGAGAGACGGGGACGCTCGAGGTAGGCGTGGTGGACAACTGGCAGGCCCCGGGCAACGTGCCCGTCGTGGACCCGGCCAAGTACCCCGAGGAGTACGGGCTGCCCGTCTTCCACCTCTTCTTCGAGGGGCAGCTCACCGCGGGCGGCTATCGCCCGGCGCAGCTCGTCTACCGCGGGCACCGCTACACGATGGAGGCGAAGTACCGGGGTGCCACCTCCAGCGTGTTCCCCAAGCGCAGCTTCACCTTCAAGTTCGCGGAGGATGAGCTCTTCGACGAGCCCACCCAGGCAGGGGGCCGCTTCGTGAAGCGGCGTCGGGTGGTGCTCATCACCCCGTTCAACGACAACTCGTACATCCGGCCACGGCTCGCCTTCGACTTGTGGAACCGCATGTCGCCGGACCACATCCAGCTCGAGACGTTCAGCGCGGTGGTCTACCGCAACGGGAGCTACTGGGGCGTCTTCACCGCCGCCGACCACGTCGATGACGACCTGATGGAGCGCCACGGCCTGTCCAAGAAGGGAGACCTCTTCAAGGCGGTGGACGCCGACGCGAACTTCGCGCGGGTCGACTCGGAGGGCCTGCCGAAGACGACGCTGCACCAGGGCTTCGAGAAGAGCGAGGGCAAGCCTCCCGAGGGCTGGCCGCATGCCTTCGACGGGCTGGATGCGCTCACGGCCTTCGTGGCGGACTCCACGAGCCTCACGTTCCGCGAGCAGCGCGGCCAGCTCATGGACGTCCAGGACTACGAGGACTGGTGGATCTTCAATACGCTCATCCACGGCACGGACTCGAGCGCGAAGAACGCCTACCACTTCCAGGCCCGCGAGCCGAGCCGCCCCACCCGCTTCATCCCGTGGGACCTCGACGCCAGCTTCGGCCAGGGCTGGGACACCCGGCGGCACCCGTCCGGTGCCCTGCCGGACTTCGCGAGCGACAACCTGCTCTTCGCTCGCATGCTGCAGGATCCGCTCATCTCCGGACCCATGCGCGAGCGCTACCGCCAGCTGCTGCAGGGCCCGCTGTCCAAGGCGGAGGTCCTCGAGCTCATCGACGGGTACGTGCGCGAGTTCGACGCCTCCGCCCGCCGCGACGAGGCCCGCTGGGGGCAGCAGTACCGCACCTTCGAGCGCTGGGCCGACCGCACCGACTTCACCACCTACGCCGAGGAGGTGGAGTACATCCGCCGGTGGGTGGACCAGCGCTGGGACCTGCTCGAGCGCCGGCTGCCTTGAGCGGCCGGGCCTACCGGGCGTAGGTGACGACGTCCTCGCGCACCTTGCTGACGATGCCCTGCCAGTTGCCGGCGGCGCCGTGGGAGTAGGCCTCGCCGTCATCGCGCAGCGACACCGTGTGGTAGCTCCACTTGGCGTGGTTGCCCTCGCAGGCGGCGGTGCCCGTCGTCAAGTCGTTGCAGAGCCAGTCGGACGGGTTGCAGTACGCCCCGCCCGCGCTGCCCGCGACGCCGCCCGTGGAGTGGTACGACACCGCGTCGTCATCCTGGCCGGGCAGCAGGCCCGAGTAGAACGTGCCCTTGGAGCCCGCGAACATGTAGAACCACACCGAGCGCGTGGTGTTGTGGTTGTACATGGCGCGCGCCGTGGTGGTGACCAGGTCCCCCACGATGGCGTCACTGGTGGCCCACTCGCCCTTGTCCGCCAATTCGCTGCCGCCGCCCGCGCCCGAGGCCACGTCCACCCAGCGGATGTTCCAGCCCGTCTGCGTGGTGCCGTCCGTGTTGCCGCACACGCCGCTGGAGTTGGGGGTGGCGTTCTTCTTGTAGCGCGCGGTGCCGCCGTAGAGCGCCAGCGCGTAGCCAATCTGTAGGTCCCCCGCGCTGTGCACGGCGATGTAGCACCAGTTGTCGCCGGTGCAGAAGCAGTCCAGCGCGTCCCGGATGCGGTAGTTCTGGCCGCCGATCTTCTGCCGCCCGTCCCAGTTGACGGCCTTCTTGTTCACGCCCGCCGCGGTGCTGCT